>NZ_JCALDM010000009.1:0-215240 GCF_059812845.1 Mycobacterium sp. NGS34 | reverse complement strand
GCCCGCTTCGGCGCAACAAGTCGACGCTCGGCCGGGTTAAGTCAGTCGCACTGACCATTCCGCGTGCGGGACGGCGCGAACGGCGGTGATGTCGTTCTGTTGGCCGTCGTCGACCACCAACGTCAGCAATTGCACGACTATCCCGGTCAGCTTGCCGCGCTGCGGGTCCACCGCCGGAATGGTGACCGCGAGGCGCGAGCCCGGTCGAAACATGGTCGCGGTCGTGTTGGCAGGATCCTCATAGACCTGCAGTAGCCGCCACGGCGCCCGTGCGATGGCGTCGGGAACCGAAAGTTGCACCGGGTAATGCTCGTTGAGCGGTAGCTCGCCTTGGGTCTGCGGCGTCTGGCAGTCGTTGAGGTTGAGCACGTCGCAGTACAGGTAGGGCCCCACCCGGGTCAGGTGCCCGTGCGAGTAGGCGCTGATCTCGGGCTGCTGCGGGCCGGTGCGGCGCACCAGCAGCCACGTACCGAACCCAGCCCCGGCGCACGCCAGTACCACCACGGCCGCGACGAGCGCGACCACGCCGCGTCTCACTCCGGCACCGCCGCCGGCCTGCCCCGGCGTGTCCCCTCCTGCTCGACCATGACGGGCCGATTGCCGCCCAGGCCGGGGATCAGCGAGTCGCCGCGGAAGCTGACGAGGGTCTGGGCCAGCCCGAGGATGAGCAGGGCGCTGACCGCGGTGAAGCCGACCCACAGTTCGGTGTACACCAGGACCCCGAGCGCCCCACCCAGCACCCAGGCCAGCTGCAGGGTCGATTCCGATCGCCCGAATCCCGACGCCCGCGACTCCTCGGGCAGATCGTGCTGCAGGGAGGCGTCGAGCGAGGCCTTCGCGATGGCGCTGGAGCCGGACGTGATCAGGGTGGCGATCACCGTCACCATCAGGGTTCCCGCCACGGCGGCCGCCAGTGCGACGGCGCACACCGCCACCGCGCAGCGCACCACCAGCACGGCGGGCCGGCCCAGCTGCAGGCGCGCGCTGGCGAAGTTTCCGGCGAAGTTGCCGATCGCGGCCGCGGCCCCGATCATGCCGAGCATCGCCAACTGGGCCCATCCGTTGGCCTGATGCGCCTTGGCGACGAACGCCGGGTACAAGAACAGGAAGCCGACCATCACCTTGATGGTGCAATTGCCCCACAGCGAGGTGATGATGTTGCGGCCCAACGGTTGTCGAAGCGTTCCTCCGACCCTTTTGACCTCGTCGGGCCATCGGCGCGGTTGGTCGCTGTCGCGCCGGTAGCTCAGGGTGGCCGGGACTTCACCCGCGGTCACCTCGACCCAGCGCGGGATCCGCATCGACAGGAAAGCGCCCGCGATCGTGACCGCGACAACGACGAACAGCGCGCCGGGCAGCTTGAAGAGGTGGGTGCAGACGAACTCGACGCCGCCCGCGATGGCGCCGCCGGCGATGGTGCCGCCGAGCAGTCCGAACACGGTCAGCCGGGAATTGACCCGCACCAGGTCGATCGACGGCGGCATCACCCTGGGTGTCACCGCGCTGCGCAGCACGCTGAACGACTTCGACAGCACCATCATCGCCAGCGCGCACGGATAGAGCACCATCGACGGGAAGCTGCCGGAGGCGCCGTCGTAGTTCATGATCAACAGCACGGCCAGCAGGGTGCGCAGCGCGAACGACAGCGCCAGCGCGACGCGCCGGCCGTGCTGCAGGCGGTCCAGCGCCGGGCCGATCAGCGGCGCGATCACCGCGAACGGGGCGATCGTAATCAACAGGTACAGAGCCACTTTGGACTTGCTCTCCCCGCTGGCCGCGGCGAAGAACAGGGTGTTGGCCAGCGCGACCGCCATCGCCGAGTCGACCGCGAAGTTGGCGACCACCGGCCACGTCAGCGCGGTCAGGCCCGATTTGTCGGCGCCGTCGGCTGTGGCGGCCCGCTGCACCATCCAGTACATGCGGGACCCCATTTCGCGGCTGCGCATCGCGGCCGCGCGGGTGACGGTGATGCGTTCGCTGGCGGCGGCACCCCGTGGGGGCGGACCGCCGGTGCGGTCCGGCTCGGACTGCTCGCCCAGCGGCGGGAGGTAGCGGTTCGCGCTCGGCATCGGCGGCGGCCGACGCGACCGGCGATCGTCGGAGCCGTCGGCCGGGTAGTTGGCCATGCCGGGATGCTGGTTGGCCGACCCCTTGGCGGCGGGGCGGGGCCGGCGGCCCGGGTTAGAGGCCACCCGGCCCCGGGGTTCACGCCGCCGTCCAGACACAGGTCAATTCTGTCCTATGCCGGCAGGCAACAGGGCGTGGCTCGCCAACCTAGTATGGAGACGCACTGCAGTCCGACCGACACCAGAGAGGGGGCAGCGTGACCGGACCCACCGAAGAGTCAGTGGAGCCCGCCGCGACGACGGTGGCCGAGTGGCCCGACGAGTTGGCGGCGCTGCTCTCGGGCGCGGCTGACCAGGCCAGGGCCGCCGTCGAGGAGTTCGCCGGTCCCGAGGCCGTCGGGGACTACCTGGGCGTCAGCTTCGAGGACCCGAACGCCGCGACCCACCGCTTCCTGGCGCATTTGCCCGGCTACCAGGGCTGGCAGTGGGCGGCCGTGGTCGCCGGCTACCGGGGCGCGGACCACGCCACGATCAGCGAAGTCGCGCTGATCCCGGGTCCGACGGCGTTGCTGGCCCCGGAATGGGTGCCCTGGGAGGAGCGGGTGCGGCCGGGGGATCTGGGGCCCGGCGACCTGCTGGCGCCCGCGGCCGACGACCCCCGGTTGGTCCCGGGCTACGCCGCCAGCGGTGATCCGCAGGTCGACGAGACCGCCGCCGAGGTCGGGTTGGGCCGGCGCTGGGTGATGGGTCCCGTGGGCCGCGCCGAGGCGGCCGAGCGATGGCACACCGGCGACTACGGTCCCGATTCGGCGATGGCGCGTTCGACCAAGCGGGTGTGCCGCGACTGCGGCTTTTTCCTGCCGCTGTCCGGAGCGCTGGGTGCGATGTTCGGGGTGTGCGGCAACGAGCTGTCCGCCGACGGGCACATTGTCGACAAGCAGTACGGCTGCGGCGCCCATTCGGACACCCCGGCCCCGGCCGGTGCCGGCTCGCCGATGTACGACCCCTACGACGACGGCGTGCTCGACGTTGCGGAGAACCCGCCGCCGGCTCAGGCCGAGGCGGTGGAGTCGGTTCAGGCCGAAGCGCCGGAGTCGCCACCGGAAGCGCTGGAGTCGCCACCGGAAGCGCCGGAGTCCCCGCCCGAGCCCGCCGAACCGGAGGCCTAGCCTTTCTCGGCGGCGGCCTTGATCCTCGCCAGCGAGGTGTTCATTCCTTCGAGCAACTCGCGTTCGAAGTTCGTGGTCCCGCCCAACATCGCGTTGACCGAGAGGTTCGAGATGGCGGTGACGCCGTTCTCGGCGTGGCGGCTCTCCACCACCCGGGTGCCCTCACCGTGGGGCTCGAGTTCGTAGCTCCAGACGGTGTGGTTGGTGTTGACCCGGAACGCCAGCTTCTTCTCGGGAACCACCTCGACCACCGTGCTCGTGGTGGGCCAGAACACGCGGTTGCGGCGGTTGAGGTTGACCGTGCGGGTGCCGGGGCGAACCGGGCCGATGGGCCGCATCCAGCGACACTGCGGGCTCCACTGCGGCATCCGCCGGAAATCGGAGATCAGGGCCCAGACCTTCGAGGCCGGAGCGTCGATGTCGATTTGCGCTTGCAGTAGCGGGGCGACCATTGCTTCTCCCGTTCGGCGAATTTAATTGCGGTCCAAGTAGGTTTCGAGGCCGGTCTGCGCGCCGCGTGCGCCGCGGCGCGCGGCGGCGAGCTGCAACACGAAGATGCTGGTGCCGATCAGCCCGACGCCCAACCCGCCCAGCGTCACCGGGCGCCAACTCTGCAGGGCGGGCACGACGAACGCGAGGAAGGCGCCGATCAGCCAACCCGCGAAGCCGACCGCCACGACCGGCCACACCTCGAGCAGCGAGGCCGGCAGCGGCGGCGCCTCGCGGCCTTGGCCGGGTTCGACAGTCATTGCGATCAACATAGCCCGCGCGAGCAAAGGACCAAAGTCCGTGGTTGGCCGTTTCGTGTCCCGTGTTTCTTGCGTTGCGTGTACCCTCGCGCCATGCCTGACAGCGATGCGCGGCTGGCCAGCGACCTGTCGCTGGCGGTCATGCGGCTGGCCCGCCAACTGCGGTTCCGCAATCCGTCGTCGCCGGTGTCGCTGTCTCAGTTGTCGGCGCTGGCCACGCTGGCCAACGAGGGCGCGATGACCCCCGGCGCGTTGGCGATTCGCGAGCGCGTCCGGCCGCCGTCGATGACGCGGGTGATCGCTTCGCTGGCCGAGATGGGTCTGGTCGATCGCACCCCGCACCCCGTCGACGGCCGCCAGGTGCTGGTCTCGGTGTCCGAGGCCGGCGCCGAGCTGGTCAAGGCGAACCGTCGGGCCCGCCAGGAGTGGCTGGCAAAGCGGCTGGCGACGCTGGACGTCGAGCAACGCGACACCCTGCGCGAGGCCGCCGACATGATGTTGGCGCTTGTCGACGAAGGCCCGTGACCGACGGCCCGGACGTTCAGGACGTCACCGATCCCGACGACCCCCGGCTCGACGATTTCCGCGACCTGAACAGCGTCGATCGCCGTCCCGATCTACCGACCGGCAAGGGGCTGGTGATCGCCGAAGGCGTGCTGGTGGTGCAGCGCATGCTGGCGTCGCGATTCACCCCGCACGCCCTGCTGGGCACCGAACGCAGGCTGGCTGAACTCGAGGACGATCTGGTCGACACAGCGGCGCCGTACTACCGGGCCTCGGCCGAGGTGATGGCGAAAGTGGTCGGCTTCCACCTGAATCGCGGCGTGCTGGCGGCCGCGCGCCGGGTGCCGGAACCCAGCGTCGTGGAGGTGGTGGAGAGCGCCCGCACCGTCGCGGTGCTCGAGGGCGTCAACGACCACGAGAACCTGGGCTCGATCTTTCGCAACGCGGCGGGGCTGGGTGTGGACGCGGTGGTGTTCGGCGCCGGGTGCGCGGACCCGTTGTACCGCCGCGCCGTGCGGGTGTCCATGGGCCACGCCCTGCTGGTGCCGTATGCGCGAGCCTCCGAGTGGCCCAATGACCTTATGTTGTTGAAGGAGAGCGGATTTCGGCTGCTGGCCATGACCCCGCAGCGCGAGGCCTCCGCGCTGGCCGAGGCGATGGCCGCGATGGTCGACCAACGCGTCGCGGTGGTGGTGGGCGCCGAGGGCCCGGGCCTGACGAGAGCCGCCCTGCGGCTCAGCGACGTGTGGGTTCGCATCCCGATGTCGCGGGGTACCGACTCGCTCAACGTCGCCACGGCGGCGGCCCTGGCCTTCTACGAGCGGGCTAGGCTCACGTGGTGAGCGACGAGTCCGTCCCCTGGGCAACGGGTTTGACGGTGTCCGCGTTCGTGGCCGCGGTCACCGGGATCGCCATCGTCGTGCTGAGTCTGGGGCTGATCCGGGTGCATCCGCTGTTGGCGGTCGGCCTCAACGTCGTGGCGGCGGGGGGGTTGGCGCCGACGCTGTGGGGTTGGCGGCGCACCTTGGTGCTGCGCTGGTTTGTGCTCGGCGCGGCGATGGGTGTCGCGGGCGCCTGGGTGACGCTGCTGGCGCTGACGATTTCGGGCTAGCGGTGATCGCGAGCGCGGCGTAGCCGGGCGGAGCGGGTCACCGCCATCGGGCGCCTAGCGCTGCCCGCCTGAGCGCACACCGAGCAGCACGTCTTCCCACGCCGGGATGACCGGCTTGCCACGTCGGGTGTGCACCGGCTGTTCGGGCGGGGCGGGCGGCGCAGGCTTCGGCTCTTCTTCGCGTTCGATGGGGGCCACCCGCGCGAGCGGTCGCAGCGGACGCTCGAAGTCCGGGTCGATCAGCTCGCTGGCCGAGTCGTCGGTCGCCGTGACCGTGCCGCCGTGGGCGCCGGGGGTGAAGCAGAAGTGCGCGATGTTGTCGGTGCGGCCGGCCTTCCAGGCGAGCTGCACGGTCCAGCGGCTGTCCTCGTTGCGCCAGGCGTCCCAGCTGAGCCGGTCGGGTTCGAGGCCGCGCGCCACCAGCGCGGTGCTGATGGTCTCCAGCAGCGTCAGCACCGACGGTCCGTCGGCGAGCATCGGGTGCGCGGCCGTTGCCAGCTCCGCGGCGCGGGCGCGTTCCAGCAACACCGGGTGCGCGAACCGGCGCACGCGCACGATATCCGAGCCCGAGGTGGCGGCCACCTGCTCGACGGACGCGCCGGCGCGAATCCGGGCCTGAATTTCCTTGGGGCTCAGCATGTTGGTGAATTGCATGTCGAGCGGCGGCTGCTCGAGCGGTGGCGCCTCGCCTCGCAGGGCGGCCCGGAGTCTGTCGTCGGCCGCCAGCTTGAACCGGTCTGCGGGGTCATCACCCTCACAGATGATGTATTTGCCGTCGTCGTCGAGACCAACCACTTTGAGTACCCGCATGGCTTCTCCTCGCAGGCTCCGTCCCGTTGCGCAACGGACCCGTCAGGTGCGCACTCTAATGCAGCTAACGCCGGTAACCCGCTCTGACACGCTGGCGGGTTGCCGGCCGATGACAGTCCGGTTACAGCCGCTCGACCACCCAGTCGACGCACCGGGTCAGGGCGCTGACGTCCTCGGGGTCGACCGCGGGGAACATCGCGACCCGCAACTGGTTGCGGCCCAGCTTGCGGTACGGCTCGGTGTCGACGATGCCGTTCGCCCGCAAAGTCTTGGCGACGGCCGCGGCGTCGACGTCGTCGGCGAGGTCGATCGTGCCCACCACCTGGGAGCGCAACGCGGGATCGGCGACGAACGGCGTGGTGTAGGGCCGCTCCTCGGCCCAGGAGTACAACCGCTGCGACGAGTCCGCGGTCCGCTTGACCGCCCAGTCGAGCCCGCCGCTGCCCAGCATCCAGTCCAGCTGTTCGGCCATCAGCGCCAGGGTGCCGATTGCCGGGGTGTTGTAGGTCTGGTTCTTCAGGCTGTTCTCCACCGCGATGGGCAGCGACAAGAAGTCCGGCACCCAGCGCCCGGACGCGGCGATCGACTCGACGCGCGCCAGCGCGGCGGGGCTCATGATGGCCAGCCACAGGCCGCCGTCGCTGGCGAAGTTCTTCTGCGGCGAGAAGTAGTAGACGTCGGCCTGGGTGATGTCGACGGGCAGACCGCCGGCCCCCGAGGTCGCGTCGATGAGGACCAGCGCGTCGTCCGCGCCGGCGGGGCGGCGGACCGCAACCGCAACACCGGTCGAGGTCTCGTTGTGCGCCCACCCGATCGCGTCGACCGACGGGTCGCTCTGCGGCTCGGGGGCGCTGCCGGCGTCCGACTTGATGATGATGGGGTCGCCGACGAACGGGTTCTTGGCGACGCAGGAGGCGAACTTCGAGCTGAACTCGCCGAAGGACAGATGCAGCGAGCGCTTGTCGATCAGCCCGAACGCGGCGGCGTCCCAGAACGCCGTCGCGCCGCCGTTGCCCAGGATGACCTCGTAGCCGTCCGGCACCGAGAACAGCTCCCTGACTCCCGACCGGACCCGGCCCACCAGATCCTTGACGGGGGCCTGCCGGTGCGACGTGCCGAACAGCGGCGCGGCGGTGGTGGTCAGCGCCTTGAGTTGCTCGGGCCGGACCTTCGACGGGCCGGACCCGAAGCGGCCGTCGCGGGGTTTGATGTCAGAAGGGATCTCGAGCTGGTCAGCCATGTCAGCCAGCCTAGTGAGCCGCCGGGGGCGCCGACGTCGTGGGCCGAGCTGGCCCGGGTGGGGCTACGCGAGATGTGAGCCACGCCACACCACTCGCGTGACCACCGGTCAGGCCACAGCCGGTCGGAGCGGTCTAGAAAATACCCGGTACCTGCGGTACTGTCTGGACATTGCACGTCCGAATGTAAACCTCGTTGGGGAGGCTTGGAATGGACAGGACGCGAACGGTCCGGCGTTGGCGGCGCAACATGGAAGTCCGCGATGACGCCGAGTACGTGAACATGCTTGCCACACTGTCCGAGGGGTCGGTGCGGCGAAACTTCAACCCGTATACCGACATCGACTGGGACTCACCGGAATTCGCGGTCACCGAGAACGACCCGCGGTGGATTCTGCCGACGACCGACCCGATGGGCCGGCACCCGTGGTATCTGGCCCAGTCGGACGAACGCAAGATCGAAATCGGCATGTGGCGGCAGGCCAACGTGGCCAAGGTGGGACTGCACTTCGAGTCGATCCTGATCCGCGGGCTGATGAACTACACGTTCTGGGTGCCCAACGGTTCGCCGGAATACCGGTACTGCCTGCACGAATCGGTCGAAGAGTGCAACCACACCATGATGTTCCAGGAGATGGTCAACCGCATCGGCGCCGACGTTCCGGGCATGCCACGCAAGCTGCGTTGGATTTCACCCGTGGTGCCACTGGTGGCGGGCCCGCTGCCCATTGCGTTCTTCATCGGGGTGCTCGCGGGCGAGGAGCCCATCGACCACACGCAGAAGAATGTTCTGCGCGAAGGCAAGTCGCTGCATCCGATCATGGAGCGGGTGATGGCCATTCACGTGGCCGAGGAGGCCCGGCACATCTCGTTCGCGCACGAATTTCTGCGTAAGCGGTTGCCGCAGTTGAGCCCGATGAAGCGATTTGTGGTGTCGATTTATCTTCCGTTGACCATGTGGCGGCTGTGCCGGGCAATCGTGGTGCCGCCCAAGGAGTTCTGGGTGAAGTTCGACATCCCGCGCGAGGTCAAAAAGGAGCTGTTCTTCGGGTCCGCGGATTCGCGAAAGTGGTTGCGCGACATGTTCGGTGATGTCCGGATGCTGGCCTACGACACCGGACTGATGAACCCGATCGCCAAGCTGGTGTGGCGGATGTTCAAGATGTACGGCAAGCCGTCGCGCTACCGCAGCGAGCCGCAGCGCCAGCACCTGGCCGCCTGACCGACCGCGAGTTCAGCTATGCCGCATGTCATTACCCAGTCGTGCTGCAACGACGGGTCCTGTGTCTTCGCGTGTCCGGTGAACTGCATTCACCCCACGCCGGACGAGCCTGGTTTCGCGACCGCGGAGATGCTTTACATCGATCCGGTGGCCTGTGTGGACTGCGGTGCGTGCGTGAGCGCGTGCCCGGTCGGCGCGATCGCGCCCGACACTCGGCTGGAGCCCAAGCAGCTGCCCTTCGTCGAGATCAACGCCTCCTTTTATCCCGAGCGGCCCGCCGGGGTGAAGCTGCCGCCGACGTCGAAGCTGGCCCCGGTGATCCCGGCCGCCGAGGTGCGGGCGCGCCGCCAGCCGTTGACCGTGGCCATCGTGGGATCCGGTCCGGCGGCGATGTATGCCGCTGACGAACTGCTTACTCAGCGCGGGGTGCGGGTCAACGTCTTTGAGAAGCTGCCCACGCCATACGGATTGGTGCGCGCCGGGGTGGCGCCGGATCACCAGAACACCAAAAGAGTCACGCGGCTGTTCGACCGCGTGTCCGGCCACCGCCACTTCCGGTTCTACCTCAACATCGAGGTCGGCGAGCACCTCAGCCACGCCGATCTGTTGGCCCACCATCACGCCGTGCTGTACGCGGTGGGCGCGCCCGACGATCGCAGGCTGGACATCGACGGCATGGGCCTGCCGGGGACGGGTACCGCCACCGAGTTGGTCGCGTGGATCAACGGGCATCCCGACTTCACCGATCTGCCAGTCGATCTCGGTCACGAACGCGCGGTGATCATCGGCAACGGCAACGTCGCCCTCGATGTGGCCCGAATGCTGACGGCGGACCCCGAGGACCTCGCCCGCACCGACCTCTCCGACCATGCGCTCGCGGCGCTTCGCCGCTCGGCGGCGCGGGAGGTGGTGATCGCCGCCCGCCGCGGGCCCGCCCATTCGGCGTTCACCCTGCCCGAATTGATCGGGCTGACCGGCGCCTCCGAGGTCGTGCTCGACGCCGCGGACCACGAGCGCGTGGCGAGCGATCTGGCGAGCGCTTCGGATCCGCTGACCAAGGCCAAGCTGGAGATCCTGAGCAAGCTGGGCGACGCTTCGGCGCCGCTGACGCGGCCGCGAATCCGGCTGGCCTATCAGCTCACTCCCGAGCGGGTGCTGGGCGAGCGGCGCGCGACCGGCGTGGAGTTCTCCGTCACCGGCACCGACGAGGCGCGCCGGCTCGAGGCGGGCCTGGTGCTGACGTCGATCGGCTACCGCGGCAAGGCGATTCGCGATCTTCCGTTCGACGAGTCGGCGGCCGTGGTGCCCAATGAGGACGGCCGCGTCGTCGACCCCGGCTCCGGCCGGCCGGTGCCCGGCGCGTACGTGGCGGGCTGGATCAAGCGTGGCCCGACGGGGTTTATCGGCACCAACAAGTCGTGCTCGGTGCAAACCGTCCACGCCCTGGTGGCCGACTTCAACGCCGGCCGGCTCACCGATCCCGTCGCCAAGCCGGAGGCGCTGGGCAGGCTCGTGCGGGCGCGGCGACCCGACGTCGTCGACTCGGCCGGATGGCGCGCGATCGACGCCGCGGAGATCGAGCGCGGCGGCCACGACGGGCGGCCACGCAACAAGTTCACCGCCGTCGCCGACATGCTTGCCGCGGCGGCCACCGCACCGCCGGCGCCGCCGCTGCGACGCCGGCTGGTGGAGCGGCTGCGCGGTTAGCCGGCGCCCTGCCCGGCCATCGCGGCTGCGATCTCGTCGGGGCTGACCTCGCGCACCGGCTGCCCCAGCGACCAGTGGTGGCCGAACGGGTCGGCGACCACGCCGTAGCGGTCCCCCCAGAACTGGTCGTCCAACGGGGCCACCACGGTGGCGCCCGCGTCGAGCGCCCGCTGGAACTTGGCGTCGACGTCGGTGACCGTCAGGTGAATGGTGACCGGGGTTCCGCCCAGCGACTTGGGTGTCATCGACTTGCCGCCACAGGTTTCCGGGAAGTCGTCGTTGAGCATCACCGCGAAGCCGTTGATGCGCAGCGCGGCGTGGACCAGCCTGCCGTCGGGACCGGGCACGCGGCCCAGTTCCTCGGCGCCAAACGCCTTGACGTAGAAGTCGATCGCCGCGGCGGCGTTGTCGACGACGAGGTGCGGGATAACTGCTGGTTCGACGTTGATCGCCATGGTGTTCTCCTTGTTGTCGGTCTCGGATGCCGGCCCAGGCGGGGGCCGGCTCACGGTTACTGACTCGGCGCGCGACCCAAACTCATCGCGGCCGGGACCATTCAACCGCCGGGCACCGACAACAAACCGACCGCGCGGAATCAGGCGTGGGTGAGAACCCGGTCCCAGCCCTCGACTTCTCCCGGGCTGCGCGGGCCCGGTCCCACATAGATGGCCGACGGGCGGACCAGCTTGCCGAGCCGCTTCTGCTCGAGGATGTGGGCGCACCACCCCGCGGTGCGTCCACAGGTGAACATCGCCGGCATCATGTTGGCCGGAACGCGGGCGAAGTCCAGGATGACGGCGGCCCAGAACTCGACGTTGGTCTCGATGGCCCGGTCCGGACGCCGCTCCCGCAGTTCGGCCAGCGCGGCCTGCTCCAGCGCAACCGCGACCTCATGGCGCGGGGCGCCGAGCCGCTCCGCCGCCGCGCGCAGCACGCGGGCCCGGGGGTCCTCGGCGCGGTAAACCCGGTGGCCGAAGCCCATCAGCTTGTCGCCGCGGTCCAGGATCGACTTGACCAGGCCGCGGGCGTCGCCCGTGCGCTCGACCTCCTCGAGCATCGGCAGCACCCGAGCTGGTGCGCCACCGTGCAGCGGGCCGCTCATCGCCCCGATCGCGCCCGACAGCGACGCCGCAACGTCGGCGCCGGTCGAGGCGATCACCCGCGCGGTGAACGTCGAGGCGTTCATGCCGTGCTCGGCGGCCGACACCCAGTAGGCGTCGATGGCCTCGACGTGCCGCGGATCCGGCTCGCCCTGCCATCGGGTCATGAATCGGGCTGTGACGGTTGGGCATTCGTCGATGACCCGCTGCGGGACGGCCGGTTGGTAGATGCCGCGCGCCGACTGTGCGACGTAGGACAGGGCCATCACCGAGGCCCGGGCCAGCTGGTCGCGGGCGGTGGCTTCGTCGGTGTCGAGCAAGGGCTTGTAGCCCCAGATGGGGGCCAGCATCGCCAGGCCGGCCTGCACGTCGACCCGCACGTCGCCGGTGTGGATGGGCAGCGGGAAGGGCTCGGCGGGCGGCAGCCCGTGGCCGAACTTCCCGTCGACCAGCAACGCCCAGACGTCGCCGAAGGTGACCTGCTGAGTGACCAGATCTTCGATGTCGACGCCGCGGTAGCGCAGCGCGCCGCCGTCTTTATCCGGTTCGGCAATTTCGGTGGTGAAGGCCACCACGCCTTCCAGGCCGGGGACAAAGTTTTCGGGGACAACAGTCATGGGAGAAATTCTCGCACCCCCTGTCCCGGCGGACGCTACCGGCCGGTAGCAACCGCCGGTAGCGTGGGCGCAATGGCTGGACCAGCAGAGGAACACCTGCAGAGGATGCGCGTGGAGTACGGGTCGGTCGAGAAAGACGGCAGCCCGGACCTGGATGCGGATTGGCTGGCCGACGGCTGGCTTGCCTTGTTCCGCAAGTGGATTGAGGACGCCGAGCGCGCCGGGGTGGCCGAGCCCAACGCGTTCGTGTTGGCCACCGTCGCCGAAGGCAGGCCGGTCAGCCGATCGGTGTTGTGCAAGAGCGCCGACGAGACCGGAATCACTTTTTTCACCAACTACGACTCGGCCAAGGGCTTCGAGCTGGCGGCCACGCCCCACGCGTCGGCCACTTTCCCCTGGTACCTGCTGGGCCGGCAGGTGCACATCCGCGGCGCGGTGAGCAAGGTCGACCCGCAGGTCACGCAGGACTACTGGGCCCAGCGGCCGCGCGGTTCGCAACTGGGCGCGTGGGCGTCGCACCAATCGCGCCCGATCGCCTCGCGCGCGGCGCTGCTCGAGCAGCTGAACGAGGTCACGGAGCGCTTCGCCGACTCGGAGTCCGTCCCGGTTCCGCCCAACTGGGGTGGCTACCTCCTCGCGCCCGAGGTGGTCGAATTCTGGCAGGGCCGGGAAAACCGGGTGCACAACCGGATTCGCGTCGCCGGCGCGCGGGTCGAGCGCCTACAGCCCTGAACGCCGACGCGGGCTATGAGGCCCGTCACACCCCGAATTCACCGGCGTTTAACCGCCGGACGGGCGCACGACCAGCGGACTCGACCCCGGGCAGGCGCGCCGCCGCCGCAACGACTACCTTCAGCAGTAAGCACCTAGTCAGGGCAGCCATACCAGCCAGAGCGCAAAGGGGTTCTCGTGGCCGACACCGACGACACCGCAACTCTGAAGTACCCGGGGGGCGAGATCGACCTGGAGGTCGTTCACGCCACCGAAGGAGCTGACGGCATCGCGCTTGGCCCGCTGTTGGCCAAGACCGGCTACACGACATTCGACAACGGCTTCGTCAACACTGCCTCTTGCAAGAGCTCCATCACCTACATCGACGGCGACGCCGGGATCCTGCGGTATCGCGGCTACCCGATCGAGCAGCTCGCGGAGAAGTCGACCTTCATCGAGGTCAGCTACCTGCTCATCTACGGCGAGCTGCCGAACAAGCAGCAGCTGGACGAATTCACCAACCGGATCCAGCGGCACACCATGCTGCACGAGGACCTGAAGCGCTTCTTCGACGGCTTCCCGCCCAACGCCCACCCGATGCCGGTGCTGTCGAGCGTGGTGAACGCCCTGAGCTCGTACTACCCGGATGCGCTGGACCCGGTGGACAACGGCCAGGTCGAGCTGTCGACCACCCGCCTGCTGGCGAAGCTGCCCACGATCGCCGCCTACGCCTACAAGAAGTCGATCGGACAACCGTTCCTCTACCCGGACAACTCGCTTTCCCTGGTGGAGAACTTCCTGCGGATGACGTTCGGGCTGCCGGCGGAGCCCTACCACGCCGATCCGGAAATCGTCCGGGCGCTGGACATGCTGTTCATCCTGCACGCCGACCACGAGCAGAACTGCTCGACGTCGACGGTTCGGCTGGTCGGCTCGTCGCGGGCCAACCTGTTCACCTCGATCTCCGGCGGCATCAACGCGCTGTGGGGGCCGCTGCACGGCGGCGCCAACCAGGCGGTGCTCGAGATGCTCGAAGAGATCCGCCAGAGCGACGACGACGTCACCGAATTCGTCCGCAAGGTGAAGAACCGCGAGGCCGGTGTCAAGCTGATGGGCTTCGGGCACCGCGTCTACAAGAACTACGACCCGCGGGCGCGCATCGTCAAGGAACAGGCCGACAAGATCCTGTCCAAGCTCGGCGGCGACGACGACCTGCTCAGCATCGCCAAGGAACTCGAAGAGGCGGCGCTGACCGACGACTACTTCGTCGAGCGCAAGCTCTACCCCAACGTCGACTTCTACACCGGGCTGATCTACCGGGCCCTCGGGTTCCCGACGCGGATGTTCACCGTGCTCTTCGCGTTGGGCCGGCTGCCCGGCTGGATCGCGCACTGGCGCGAGATGCACGACGAGGGCGACAGCAAGATCGGGCGTCCGCGCCAGATCTACACCGGGTACACCGAGCGCGACTACGCGACCATCAACGACCGGTAGTTTTCGGCCACCAGACGCAAAAGCCCCCTTTTTGGCACGGAATTAGGTGCTTTTGCGTCTGCTCGCGAGGGAAGCCAGCACGGCCATCGCGGCGTTGTGGCCGCCGATGCCCGACACCGCCCCGCCGCGGCGGGCGCCCGAGCCGCACAACATGATTCGTTCGTGGTCCGTCGCCACGCCCCATTGGCACGCGGGGGTGTCCAGCGGGTCGTCGTCGTCGGCGAACGGCCACGACAGCCCGCCGTGAAAGATGTTGCCCGCGGTCATGCCCAGCGTGCGGTGCAGGTCCAGGGTGGTGGTGGTCTCGATGCAGGCGCGGCCGTGCGCGTCCCTCATCAGGACGTCCTGAATCGGTTCGGCCAGAACGGTATTCAGCGACTCCAGCACCGCGTCGGTCAGCCGGTCGCGCAGGGCGCCGTCGTAAGCGCCGTCGAACAGTGAGTGCGGGGTGTGCAGGCCGAAGACTGTCATGGTGTGCGCGCCGGAGTCCCGCAGGGCGTCCGACAGGATGCTGGGGTCCGTCAGCGAATGGCAATAGGCCTCGCACGGCAGCGGATTCGGGATCTGCCCCCCGGCCGCGCGCTCATAGGCGGCGTCCAGCTGGGTCCAGGTCTCGTTGACGTGGAACGTCCCGGCGAAGGCCTGCTCGGGTGTGACGGCGGCGTCGCGCAACCGGGGCAGGCGGCGTAGCACCATGTTGACCTTGACCTGCGCCCCCTGGCCCGGGGCCGCCGGCCGCTCGCCGAGCAGTTCGGCCAGGATCGTCGGTGTGACGCCGGCCAGAACGAACCGGCCCCGCACCGAGCGCTCGTCGTCGCCGCGGCGGTAGCGCACCAGGCCGTCCGGTTCGACGCCGAAAACTTCGGCGCCCGTGATGATTTCGGCGCCGTGACCGGTGGCCGCCGCCGCCAGTGCCGCTGTCAGTGAGCCCATCCCGCCGACTGGGACGTTCCAGTCGCCGGTGCCCCCGCCCAGCACGTGATACAGGAAGCAGACGTTTTGGCGCAGCGACGGGTCGTCGAGGCGGGCGAAGGTGCCGATGAGCGCGTCGGTCGCGATCACGCCGCGCACCAGGTCGCTGCCGACCGCCTCGGCGATTGCGTGGCCGATCGGCTCGTCGACCATGGCGTGCCACGCGGCCGCCGCGCTGGGATCGCCGGCGTCGGTGACGTGCCGACGGGCCTGCTCGCGGGTGCGCAACGGCTCGAGCAGCGTCGGCCAGAGCCGCTGGGTGACCAGCCGGCAGCGTTGGTAGAACGCGGCGAAACGGGGCTCGTCCTCGGCGGCGCCGACGGCGGCGAACTGCCCGGGGCGCCCGATCAGCAGCCCGCTGCGGCCGTCGGTGGCGGGGTCGGGGGTGTACGACGAGAATCGCCGGCCGGCCAACCGCACGCCGATCCCCAGGTCCTCGACGATGCGGGACGGCAGCAGGCTGACCAGATAGGAGTAGCGCGACAGTCGAACGTCGACGCCGTCGAAGGCCCGCACGGACACCGCGGCGCCGCCGACCTGCGCCAGCCGTTCCAGCAACCGCACCCGAAGGCCGGCCCGGGCCAGGTAGCCGGCCGCGACCAGCCCGTTGTGGCCCCCGCCGACGATGACGACGTCGACCTCCGAAGGGGGCACGCTCAGCCCAGGTAGCCCTCGACCTCGTCCGGCGGGCGCACCTGCGCCTCGCGCGGGTCGCCCCCGGTCTCGCGTAGCGCCCGGCGTTGCCGCAGCAGGTCCCAGCACTGGTCGAGTTCGACCTCGAGCCGGCGCAGGCGTTCGTGCTCGTCGTCCGTGCTGATCTCGCCGTGCTGCAGCTGCGCCCGCAGGGTCTTCTCCTCGGCGACCAGCCCGCGGATGTGTGCCAGGGTTTCGCTGTCGGTCGGTTTGTTGCCGTTGGCCATGGGTCTAGTGTGCCCGACTTGCCAGGCGTTGCCGCGCGGACTGGGTAGGCTGCATATCGCCTGGAATATGCAAACGTCGGGGGAGCGAACCGAGGGGAGACGCAAAAGTGGGGGTAGGCACGGGTTTGCGGCATCCGTCCGCAAGCACCGACTCGGCGCCGGCGCCGGAGGTTCACCGGCCTTCGGCCGGCCTTCCCTGGCTGATCGCGGCGGCGTTAATTCCGTTGCTGATAGCTGCGATCGGCTACGGCGGGTTCGATCGACCGCGGCCCGCCCACGGGCCGGGCGGCCCGGTGCCGACGAGCACGACCGCAGCCCCCAAGGTGTCCCTGGCGCCGCTGTCAATCACCCGCAGCGGCAACGACATCACGCTCGTCGGCGACTTTCCCGACGACTCCGCCAAGGCGGCCCTGCTGAAGGCGGTCGGCGCCGCCCTGCCGCCGGGCGGCAACATCGTCGACCAGACCCGCATCAACCCCAACATCGACGCGCTCGACTTCTCCAAGGCCGCACCGATATTCAAAGCCGGCGCGGAAATTCCCGATTTCAGCCTCGTGGTCGGCGGGGACACGATCACCCTGGCGGGCACCGCGGCATCCCAAGACCAAAAGAACGCCATCAGTCAGCAGGCGATGCGCACGTGGTCCACCCTGAACGTCGTTGACAAACTCGCCGTCAACGCGCCGGTCCCGCCGCCCGCTGCGGCGCAATGCGCCGACCTGCAGTCGGCGATCAATGCCCTGACGGGCGGGCCGATTGTGTTCGCGAACGACGGGTTCAGCCTGACCCCGGCCGACAACCAGATCCTGATCCAGGTGTCGGGCAGGCTCAAGGCGTGCCCGGCAGCGCACGCCACGATCAACGGCTTCAGCGACAATTCCGGCGTCGAGGCGATCAACGTCGCTTTGAGCAGCCAGCGGGCCCAACGGGTGGCCGACTTTCTGATTGCCAACGGCGTCACGGGCGCTGTGCTGGTCGTCAAGGGTCTCGGTTCGGTCAACCCCGTCGCCTCCAACGACACGGTCGACGGTCGCGCCAAGAACCGCCGAGTCGAAATCGTTGTGAGCTAAGGAGATCGCGCATGGACTTCGTGATCCAGTGGGTGTGGTACCTGCTCGCTTTCCTGGCGGGTTCGGCCGTCGCCCGCGTGATCTCCAACATCTTGAACAAGCGCGTCGTCGTCGAGGAAGTCCCCGTGGCCGCGAACCGGCATGAGACGGGCGACGAGGGATGACGCACGTGCACTGGTGGATGTTCGCCCTGGCATTCGTGATGGGGTTGGTGTTGACGCTCGCGTTGACGGTGCGCCCCGTCAAACGCCAGGTGCCAGTGGTGATGCCGATTGACCACGGGCCGGCGCCGGAGACCGAACCCGAGCGGCCCACGAGCGTGATCCCCGTCGAGCATGAGGCGATTTCGGTTGCCCAAGAGCGGCCGACGACGACGATCTCCGTCCCGCATGACCTGTTGATGACGAAGCCCCCCGCCGCGGAAGTGCCTGAGACGACGAAGGTTCCGGACGCCGAAGAGCGGCCGACGATAACGATCCATGACCTGTTGATGTCGCATCCGCCGGCCGCGAAAGAGCCTGAGAAGCCGCAGGTTCCGGCCACGGACGAGCGGCCGACCGAGATGGTTCCCGTCGAGCAGGAGGCGCCGCCGAGTCCGCCCGCGGACGAGCCGCCGACCACGGCCCCGGCCGCGGAAGAATCGCCCAAGCCCGCCCGATCGTTCCGACGGTTCATGCCGAAGCGGTCGCGGACCGCCGAAGACCCGGCGACGGAAATCATCCCGATCGATCGCCTGGCCGAGCTCGCGGAGCTTCCCGTCGAGCCGGAGTCCACGCCGACGGAGACTCCCACCGACCAAGAGCCGACCGCCATGATCCCGGTCGAGCCGGAGCCCGAGACGACGCAGATTCCCGTCGACCAAGAACCGCCGACGGCCATGATCCCCGTCGAGCCGGAACCCGAGACCACCGAGATTCCCGTCGTCCCGGAGCCGCCGGCCGCCGCGGCGGAAAAGGCACCCAAGACCGGATTTTCGTTCCTTCGCCGATTTTTTCCAAAGCGTGAACCGGCCGCTGGAAAACCGGCGGGCAAGCGACCGGCCGCGAAAAAGGCGCCGGCGAAGAAGGCCCGCCCAGCCGCCAAGGGATCGCCGACGAAGAAGATTCCGCCCGGCAAGAGGCCGCCGCCGCGCAAGGTTGCGCCGGGCAAGCGGCCACCGGGCGCCAAGCCACGCCCGGCGAAGCAGGCCCCTGTCGCCAAACACCACGAGTCGCCCACCAAGTGGATCCCGGTGCTGCCGTACGAGCCCTACGGCCCCGGATCCGCGCGCGCCACGCCGGATGGCGGCGGGCCGGCGGGCTGGCTGGTGAAGGGCCGCTCGGATACCCGGCTCTACTACACGCCCGACGACCCGGCCTACGACCCGACCGTCGCGCAGGTCTGGTTCAAGGACGAGGCGGCCGCGGCGCGGGCGTGTTTCACGCCGTGGTGCAAGAGCTCGAGGAAGTAGCCCGCGGCCGAACGTCGACTAGTTGCGCCAAAACGCGCGATTCCCCGCCACAACTCGACGTTCGACGTGAAAAGGTTAGGTCGGGGCGGGGATGCGCAGCAATAGCCGCGCGCCGCCCAGCGGGCTGTCTTCCAGCGAGGCCGTCCCACCGTGCAGGTGCGCCTGCTGGGCCACCAACGCCAGCCCCAGGCCCGACCCCGAATGCGAGGCCGTCGACCCGCGCGAGAACCGCTCGAACACCACCTGGCGCTCGGACTCCGGGACCCCGCCGCCGTTGTCGTCGACGGCGATCTCGACCCCGGCGCGCGAGCTGACCGCCGACAGTTGGACCTGGGTGGCGCCGCCGTGTTTGACGGCGTTGGCGATCGCGTTGTCGACGGCGAGGCGCAACCCGGCGGGCAGGCCCACGATGATGCAGGTCGGCGAGGGCACCAGGGAGACATCGAGGTCGGGGTAGACGCGCATGGCGTCGTGCGCCGCGCGGTCGAGCAACTCGGTGATGTCGACCGGCACCTGATCGTCCGACGTGGACAGCTCGCCCTGGGCCAACCGCTCCAGCGCGCTCAGCGTGGCCTCGATGCGCGCCTGGGTGCGGATGACGTCGCTGACCACCTCTTTGCGTTGGTCGTCGGACAGGTCGAGGGTGGTGAGCACCTCGAGGTTGGTGCGCATCGCCGTCAGGGGGGTGCGCAGCTCGTGGGAGGACACCGCCGCGAAGTCGCGGGCCGACTCGAGCGCCTCCTTGGTCCGGTTCTGCTCGTCCCAGATGCGCTGCAGCATCCCGCGCATCGCCTCGGCGATCTCGACGGCCTCGCTGGCGCCGTGCACTTCGACCCGCGGCGCCTCGTCGCCCGCGTCGATCGATCGGGTCTGCTGGGCCAGCTGTTTGAACGGCCGCACCGCGAATACCGCCAGCAGCCAGGCGAATACGGCCGCCGCGCCGATCGCGAATCCGCAGATCAGCATGACCCGCCGGTGCAGGTTGTTGGTCTCGGCGATGGTGGCGTCGTAGGTGGCGCCGACGGCGAGCGAACTCGGTCCCGGCCCGGGTATCTCCACCGTCCGGACCCGGTAGCGCACACCGTTGACGTAGGCATCGCCGTAGTCGCCGTCGAGCTTGGGCAGCGTGACGTCGGAATTCGACTTGACCAGGTTGCCGCGGCGGATCGTCATGATCGCGTCGCGGTCGTTCGGTGAGCGCGGGATTTCGTCGAGACCGCGCGGCAGGAAGGGGATCGCGAAACCGGCGGCCTCGTCGAGGCGGCGGTCCAGCCGTTCCTTGCGGTCGTTGGTGATCCCGACCCAGACGACGGCGCCGACGATCAGCACGGGAATCGCCGCGCCGATGGCCGTCGCGAGCACCACCCGGGTCCGCAGCGAGGGCGTACGGGCAAAGATCCGGGACAGGAGGTTCATGACTGTGACATCTGGCTACTGCATGGCTACTGCATTCGCAGCACGAACCCGACTCCGCGGACGGTGTGCAGCAGCCGGGGACCGCCGTTGGCTTCCAGCTTGCGACGCAGGTACCCGATGAACACGTCGACGACGTTGGTGTCGGCGGCGAAGTCGTAGCCCCACACCAGCTCCAGCAGCTGCGCGCGGGACAGCACCGCGGTCTTGTGCTCGGCCAGCACCGCGAGCAGGTCGAACTCGCGCTTGGTCAGGTCGACGTCGACGCCGTTGACCCGCGCGCGCCGCCCGGGGATGTCCACCTCCAGCGGGCCGACCGTGATGGTTTCGGAGGACGAGGTGGCGGTGGAGCCGCGGCGGCGCAGCAGCGCCTTCACCCGCGCGACCAGCTCGGCCAGCACGAACGGCTTGACCAGGTAATCGTCGGCGCCGGCCTCCAGCCCCGCCACCCGGTCGTCGACCGAGCTGCGGGCGGACAGCACGCAGACCGGCACGTCGTTGTCCATGGCCCGCAGCGCCGTGACGACGCTGACGCCGTCCAGCACCGGCATGTTGATGTCGAGCACGATCGCGTCCGGCCGCGTCTCGGTGGCGCTGCGCAACGCCTCGGCACCGTCGACCGCCGTCGATACCTCGAATCCGGACAGGCGCAGGCCACGCTCCAGCGAGGCGAGTACGTCGGAGTCGTCGTCGACGACCAATACCCGGGGCGAGGTGGGACCAGTGTCCATGCCGCCCATCTTGCCTGATTGTCGGCGGTGGCGGTGGGAGGCGCGGCTCAACAGCGGGCGGCCGCGATCAGCGGCGACTCAGGCCGCTGAGCTGGACCGCGAGCTGCCGCCGCACGGCGGGGACCTGCGCGGCCAGGCGTATCCCCGAGTTGCGGATCGGGCGCAACGGGCGCGGCAGGGTGGACATCCGGGTCAGGCGTCCGGTCAGCGTGAGCACCTGCTCGGCCCATCGCCGCTGGGTGGCGGCGTAGGTGTCCAGGGCCGTATCGGGGCCGCCGCCCAGCACTTCGGTGAGCGCGCCGGCCAGTGCGATCGCGTCGGTGATGCCGAGGTTCATGCCCTGGCCCCCGGCGGGGCTGTGCACGTGGGCGGCGTCTCCGGCCAGCAGCAGCCGGCCGGCCCGGTAGGTGTCGGCGACCCGGTGGTGGATGTGGAACCGCGTGCCCCACAGCAGTTCGGTGACCGCCAACTCGCCGCGTCCGAAGGTGCGGGAATCCAGCAGCGCCTGCACGAACTCGACCGTCGGCGTCTTCGGTGCGTCCGCGGTCGGCGCGACTATGCGGAAGATGTCGCCGGGCAGCGGGGCCACCACGGTCAGGCCTTCCTTGGCGTAGAACAGGATCACCTCGTCGCGGGGCGCCCCGCCCGCCAGGCGGACGTCGGCGAGTACGAAGGACTCGGCGAATTCGCTTCCCGTGAAACCGATTCCGGCCTGTTCGCGCACCGTGCTGTGCATGCCGTCGGCGCCGACGACGTAGCCGGCCCGAATGGTGTCGCCGTCGTCGAAGGCGGCGGTGACGCCGTTTTCGTCCGGGGTGAGCCGGCGCAGGGTCTTGGGCCTCAGGACTGCGCCGCCCAGCTCGTGCAGTCGCCCCAGCAGCAGCCGTTCGGTGTCGGCCTGGGAGAGCATCAGGCTGTACGGATACTTCGTCGGGAGCTCGCTGAAGTCGACGGGGATCAGGATTTGCCGGCCCGCGCGCATGGTGAACCGCCGCGCGATCAGCCCTTCTTTGACCATCCGCCGGGCCACGTCCAGCCCCTCGAGCACCTCGAGCGTGCGGGCGTTCACCACGGCCGCGCGGGTGGTGTTCTGGCCCTCGGCCAGCGCGTCCACCACGACCGCGTGGACCCCCTTGGCGATCAGGGAAGCGCCCAGTGCGAGGCCGGTGGGGCCCGCGCCTACCACCAGGACGTCGGTGTCGTTCATGGTTGGCTCCTCTCTTGACATAAGTCAACGCTTGTTGACCTGATTCCATGCTGGCGCGTCGGACGCCGGATGTCAACAGTTGTTGGCCTACAATCGTTGACATGAAGAGGTCTTCGGAGCGGACCAAGGCCGCGATCCTGGCGGCGGCCCGCGAGCGGTTCGGCGCGTCGGGTTTCCAGGCCGCCACCATTCGGGCGATCGCCGCGGACGCCGGGGTGGATCCCGCGATGGTGATGCGCTACTACGGCAGCAAGGACAAGCTGTTCGCGGCCGCGGCGGACTTCGACCTCCGATTCCCCGAACTCGCCGCGGGTGACCGCGCGCAGGTCGGGCGGGCGGTGGTCCGGCACTTTCTGGAACGCTGGGAGGGCGACGAGGCGCTGGTCATCCTGCTGCGATCCAGCGCCACCAATGGTGAAGCCGCGCAACGGATGCAGGAAATTTTCGGGACCCAACTGGAGCCGCTGGTCGCCACGCTGGTGCCGGCCGGGGAGTCCGGGGTGCGGGCGGGATTGATCGCCACGCAGATCTTGGGCATGGCGTTGTGCCGCTTCGTGTTACGGCTGCCGCCGGTCGTCGCGATGAGCCGCGACGAGATCGTCGACTGGCTGGGGCCGACGATCCAGCGTTACCTCGGGGTGGCGGCGGACGCCGAGACTTAAACGGCTGCGACGCGCGCCGGCGTGTCGTGTGCGCGAGTTAAGTGTCGCGTTGGCGGGCGGTGCGGGGCAGGCCGATGCGCCGGTAGCGCCCCAGCCGCGCGGCCAGCCGCTCGGCGGGCGGGACCTCGCGCAGCGCCCGCACCTCGGCCGCGATGGCGCGGGACAGCCGTTGGGAAAACTCGGTCGGTTCGTCGGCGGCGTCGGGATGCTCTGGGACGATGGCGTCGACGATTCCGGAGTCCAAGAGATCGGCCGACCGAATGCCTTGGGCCCCAGCGAGTTCCGGGGCATGGACAGTGTCGCGGTACACGATCGCGCTGGCGCCCTCCGGCGGCAGCGGCGCCAGCCAGCCGTGCAGCGCGGCCAGCACCCGGTCGGCGGGCACCATCGCCAGCGCCGGCCCCCCGCTGCCCTGGCCCAACAGCACCGACACCGTCGGCGTCTCCAGCGTGACAAGCTCGGCCAAGCACTGCGCGATCTGGCCGGCCAGCCCGCCCTCCTCGGCCTCGGTCGACAGCGCGGGTCCGGCGGCGTCGATGAGCAGCACCAGCGGCAGCCGCAGCTCGGCGGCCAACGCCATGCCGCGCCGGGCCTCACGCAGCGAGGCGGGCCCGACGAGCCCCCCGCTGACCCGCTGCTGACCCAGGACCACCGCGGGCTGGCCGTTGAAGCGGGCCAGCGCCAGCAGCGTGGTCGCCGCTTCACCGCGACCCGTGCCGGACAGCAGCACGCAGTCGGTGGCGCCGTGCCGCAGCAGGTGCCCGACGCCCGGCCGGTCCGGCCGTCGTGACGCCACGACGGAGTCCCACGCCGACACGTCGGGCGTCGGCTCGGGTGGCGACGCCTCGGGCAGCGCGCCGGGCGGATCGGCGATCACCCTCAGCGCGCGATCCAGCATCGGGCGCAGCTCGTCGAGCGCAACCACGCCGTCGATCACCCCGTGCCGCTGCAGGTTCTCCGCGGTCTGGACGCCGGCCGGGAACGGTTCGCCATAGAGCAGCTGGTAGACGCGGGGCCCGAGGAACCCGATCAGGGCGCCCGGCTCGGCGATCGTGATGTGGCCCAGCGAGCCCCACGACGCGAACACCCCGCCGGTGGTCGGGTGGCGCAGGTAGACCAAGTAGGGCAGGTGTTCTCGCTTGTGCAGCGTGACAGCAGCGGCGATCTTCACCATTTGCAGGAACGCGACCGTGCCCTCCTGCATGCGGGTGCCGCCGGAACTCGGCGAGGCCAGCAGCGGCAGCCGCTCGGCGGTCGCGCGTTCCACGGCGGCGGTGATCCGTTCGGCCGCGGCCACGCCGATCGAGCCGCCGAGGAAGTCGAACTCGCACACCACGACCGCGACGCGGCGCCCGAATATGCGGCCCTCGCCGGTCAGCACGGCTTCGTCCCGGCCGGTTGCGGCCCGGGCGTCGGCGAGCTCGCGCGCATAGGACTCGGACACCGGCACGGCCATCGGATCGCTGTCCCAGCTCACGAAGGAGCCCTCGTCTAGCACGGCATCCCGGAGTTGATCGGTCGTGATACGAGTCACCATAAGAGGCTATATAGGCTGGGTGAATGATCGGCGTCACCCAGACCGAAGCCGTTATGACCATCGAGCTGCAGCGGCCCGAGCGCCGCAATGCGCTGAATTCCCAGCTCGTCGACGAGTTGCGCGAGTCGATCCAGAAGGCCGGCGACGACGGGTCGACGCGGGTGATCGTGCTGACCGGCCAGGGCACCGTGTTCTGTGCCGGCGCGGACCTGTCCGGAGACGTATTCGCCGCCGACTATCCCGACCGGCTCATCGAGCTGCACAGGGTCATGGACGCGGTTCCCGTACCCGTGATCGGTGCCATCAACGGGCCCGCAATCGGCGCCGGCCTGCAGCTGGCCATGCGATGCGATCTGCGGGTCGCCGCACCGGACGCGTTCTTCCAGTTTCCAACCTCGAAATACGGCCTGGCCCTTGATAACTGGAGCATTCGCCGATTGTCTTCGCTGGTCGGACACGGACGGGCCCGCGCGATGCTGCTGACCGCGGAGAAGCTCAGCGCGGAGGAGGCGCTGCAGACCGGAATGGCGAACCGCATCGGGACGCTGGCCGACGCGCAGGCCTGGGCCGCCGAGGTATCGCACCTGGCGCCGCTGGCGATACAGCACGCCAAGCGGGTGCTCAACGACGACGGCGCCTACGAGGAGCAGTGGCCCGAGCACAAGGAGCTCTTCGACCGAGCCTGGGCGAGTCAGGACGTCGTCGAGGCGCAGGTTGCGCGGATCGAGAAGCGGCCACCGAAGTTCCAGGGAGCCTGACAGGTATGCCGCGGGGGGCGCTGCGACTGGCCGCCGGCACGGCCTCGCTGGCGGTCGGCAGTTGGTTGGTGCGCGCGCTGCACGGCGCCCCGGCCGCCCTGGGTGCGTCGCCCGCGTCGATCCGCGCGGTGGCCCAGGGGTCGCCGCACTATTCCGACGGCGAGTTCGTCAACCTCGACCCCGCGTCGGTCTACCAGATGGATCGCGAGGAGCTACGGCTCATCGTCTGGGAGTTCCTGGGTAACCGCGGCGGCAGCCGTCCGAAGGCGCCGATCCCGCTCGCCGCCCCGCAAATCTTCGACGGGGACGCCGCCCGGCTGGCCGTCAGCTGGTTCGGTCACTCGACGGCGCTGCTGGAAATCGACGGCTACCGCGTGCTCACCGACCCGGTGTGGAGCAATCGATGCTCGCCGTCGGACACCGTCGGGCCGCAGCGGCTGCACCCCCCGCCGGTGCAACTGGAGGGGCTGCCCGCGGTCGACGCGGTGGTGATCAGCCACGACCACTACGACCACCTCGACATCGACACCGTCATGGCGCTGGCGCACACGCAGCGCGCCCCGTTCTTCGTGCCGCTCGGGGTGGGGGCCCACCTGCGCGCGTGGGGGATTCCCGAGCACCGCATCGTCGAACTCGACTGGCATCAGGGCGCCAAGCTCGACGAGCTCACGGTGATTTGCAAGCCGGCGCGGCACTTTTCGGGCCGCTTCTTCGACCGCAACACCACGCTGTGGGCGTCCTGGGTCTTTCTCGGTCCCCGCCACCGCGCCTATTTCGGGGGCGACACCGGCTACACCAAGAGCTTCACGCAGATCGGCGCCGACCACGGCCCGTTTGACCTCACCCTGCTGCCGATCGGCGCCTACAACACCGCGTGGCCGGACATCCACATGAACCCCGAGGAGGCGGTTCGCGCGCACCTGGACGTCACCGACTCGGGTTCGGGGCTGCTGGTGCCCGTCCACTGGGGGACCTTCCGGCTGGCGCCCCACCCGTGGGCGGAGCCCGTCGAGCGCCTGCTGGCGGCGGCAACCCCCGCGAAGGTCGACGTGGCCGTGCCGCTGCCCGGCCAGCGCATCGATCCCGCCGAACCGCGCAGGTTCAACCCGTGGTGGCGGCTCTGACCCGCTCGTAGACCGTCACCCGATCGTGTTGGCCCCACCATTGGACCGGCTGGCGGGAATCGACCTCGGTCCAGTGGGTATCGAGTATCCGGTGCATGCGATCGTCTCCCGTGGGGCCGCCGTGGCCGGCGCCGACGTAAATGACACGATTTCCCTTGTAGGCCAGCAGGATTCGCGCGCCGACATCCTGGCCGTAGGGCGGCCACGAGAGGAACAGCGTCCTGTCGGGGTGCAGCGCCGCCGCTTCCGCGCAGTCCTTCGCACCGACCTCGGCGTACAGGTGTTCGTCGTGCCATCCGTTGGTGATCAGGTCGGCACCCGGGTTTAGGTCGTAGCAGACGACGCCGACGCCCGCCTGTGCGAGCAGGTAGGCCCAATAGCCCGTCCCCGCGATCGGATCCACCAGGCCGCCGTGCGCGTGGTCCACGACGAAGCTCACGGTGTCGGGATCGGGGATGGTCCAGCAGTATTTCCGGACAAGCAGCTGCCGGTTCGGCGCGCGCGCCATGCTTTCTTCCACGCTTCGGTCCAAACGAAATTCGCCGACCACGGGGTTGCCCCGGAAACTGTCGGCCTCGACGCAATCCCTGACGGACTCCCAGTAGGGATTGTCAATGTCCAAATGGTCCGTGTCGAAGACCTTTCCTAGCGCTGTCTTGGAAATAAATGTGCGGCCGCGTCGTGTCCGCGGGGGGTCCGGAATGTTAAATCGATTGTCGTTCCGGCGGGCATTGTTGTCGCGCTAAAGTGTGCGGCCATGACGAAACGCGCGGCAACTGCGGCGACGGTGGCTTTGCTCGCGTTGACGGGATGCGGCCCCGCGCAGCCGGTCTCTGGGCCGCCGCCCGCGCTGTCCGACGCGCCACCCAACGAGGTGTCGGGCCTGGCCATCCCCGCCGGCCGCGTCGACGAGGCCGTGGCAAAGGTCGACGGCCTCGTCGGCGACTTGATGAAAAGCACCGGCATCCCCGGAATGGCCGTCGCCATCGTGCACGGTGGAAAGACCATATACGCCAAGGGATTCGGTGTCAGGGACGCGAGCAAGGGCGATGCGCAGGACAACAAGGTGGGCGCGGACACCGTCTTCCAATTGGCGTCGGTGTCCAAATCCGTCGGTGCGACGGTGGTGGCGCGCGAAGTGGGCGACAACGTGGTCACCTGGGACACGCCCGTGGTGTCGAAGCTGCCGTGGTTCGCGCTGGGCGACCCCTACGTCACCGGCCACGTGACCGTCGCCGACCTGTACTCGCACCGATCCGGGCTGCCCGACCACGCCGGTGACAAGCTGGAGGACCTGGGCTACGACCGCCGGCAGGTTCTCGAACGCCTCAAGTACCTGCCCCTGGCCGCCTTCCGAAACAGCTATGCCTACACCAACTTCGGGGTGACCGCGGCCGCCGAGGCGGTCGCGGCGGCGGCGGGCAAGCCGTGGGAGGAGCTGTCCGCCGACGTGCTGTACCGCCCGCTGGGGATGACGGCCACGAGTTCGCGGTTCGCCGACTTTCTCGCGCGGCCCGACCGCGCGGTCACCCACGTCAAGGTCGGCGACAAGTGGGAGCCGCGCTTCCAGCGCGATCCGGATCCGCAGTCGGCCGCGGGCGGGGTGAGCTCATCGGTCAACGACATGGCGCACTGGCTGATCATGTTGCTGGGCAACGGTACTTACCAGGGTCAGCGCATCGCGCCCCCGGAAGCCCTGCTGCCCGCCACCACCGCGCAGGCCGTCTCGGTTCCCGCGACGACGCCGAAGGCGCGGTCCGGCTTCTACGGTTACGGCTTCAACGTGTCGGTGACCTCGTCGGGCCGCACCGAGTACAGCCATTCCGGCGCTTTCTCGCTGGGGGCGGCGACGAATTTCGTGGTTCTGCCGTCCGAGGATCTGGGCATCATCGCGCTGACGAACGCGGCGCCCATCGGCGTGCCGGAGACGCTGACCGCCGAATTCATGGATCTGGTGCAATACGGACAGATTCGCGAAAACTGGGCCGAGAAGTACAAGCAGGCGATCGGCTGGATGAACAACCCCGAAGGGTTGCTGGTCGGCAAGCAGCCCCCGGCCAACCCCGCGCCCGCCCGGCCGGCGCACGACTACGCCGGCGTCTACGCCAGCGACTACTGGGGCCCGGCCGTCGTCACCGAGCGCGACGGCGCGCTGCAGCTGTCGCTGGGACCGAAAAATCGGACCTTCCCGCTGACGCACTGGGACGGCGACACCTTCACGTTCACCGTGACCGACGAAAACGCCCCGCCCGGAACGGTTTCCAAAGCTATGTTCACCGGCAACACGCTGAACCTGGAGTACTTCGACTCCGACAAGCTGGGGACCTTCACCCGATGATCGCGGGCCTCACCGATGCCGAAGTGGCCCAGCGGGTGGCCGAGGGCAAGACCAACGCCGTCCCCGAACGCGCCACCCGCAGCGTCGCCGCCATCGTCCGCGCCAACGTCTTCACCCGGATCAACGCGATCCTCGGCGTTCTGCTGCTGATCGTGCTGGCGACGGGCTCGGTGATCAACGGGCTGTTCGGCCTGCTCATCATCGCCAACAGCGTCATCGGCATGGTGCAGGAGATCCGGGCCAAGCAGACGCTGGACAAGCTGGCGATCGTCGGGCAGGCGAAACCGTTGGTGCGCAGGCAGTCCGGGACCACCAACCTGATGCCGAGCGAGGTCGTGCTCGACGACATCATCGAGCTCGGCCCCGGCGACCAGGTGGTCGTCGACGGCGAGGTCGTCGAGGAGGAGAACCTCGAGGTCGACGAATCGCTGTTGACCGGCGAGGCCGACCCGATCACCAAGGTCCCGGGTGCGGCGGTGATGTCCGGCAGCTTCGTCGTCGCCGGCGTCGGTGCCTACCGCGCCACGAAGGTCGGGCCCGAGGCCTATGCCGTCAAGCTCGCCGAGGAGGCCAGCAAGTTCAGCCTGGTGAAATCCGAACTGCGCAACGGCATCAACCGGATCCTGCAGTTCGTCACCTACCTGCTGGTGCCGGCCGGTCTGCTGACGATCTACACGCAGTTCTTCACCACGCACGCCGGCTGGCGGCAATCGGTGCTGCGGACGGTCGGCGCGCTGGTGCCGATGGTGCCCGAGGGGCTGGTCCTGCTGACGTCGGTCGCGTTCGCGGTCGGGGTGATTCGGCTCGGCCAGCGCCAGTGCCTGGTGCAGGAACTGCCCGCCATCGAGGGATTGGCGCGCGTCGACGTGGTGTGCGCCGACAAGACCGGCACCCTGACCGAAAGCGGGATGCGGGTCGCCGAGGTAGTCGAGCTCGCGCAGTCCCAGCCGGTCGCCGACGCGCTGGCCTCCCTGGCCGCGGCCGACGCGCGCCCCAACGCCAGCATTCGCGCGATCGCCGAAACCTACGACGGGCCGCCGGGCTGGATCCCTACCGCCACCGCGCCTTTCAAATCGGCCACCAAGTGGAGCGGCGTGTCCTTCGGTGACCGCGGCGACTGGGTGATCGGCGCGCCCGACGTGCTGCTGGATCCGGAGTCGGAGGCCGCCGAACGGGCGGAGGGCATCGGAGCCCAGGGGCTGCGGGTCCTGCTGCTGGGCCGCGGCGACGTGGCCGTGGACCACCCGGACGCGCCGGGCCGGGTCACCCCCGTCGCGCTGGTGGTGCTCGAACAGAGGGTGCGACCTGACGCCCGCGAGACTCTGGCTTATTTTGCCGCCCAAGATGTTTCGGTCAAGGTGATCTCGGGCGACAACGCGGTGTCGGTCAGGGCCGTCGCCGGCAAGCTCGGGCTGCGCGGCGACACCATGGATGCCCGCCAACTTCCCACGGACCCGGCCGCGCTGGCCGACACGCTGGACAGCCACACCACCTTCGGGCGGGTGCGGCCCGACCAGAAGCGGGCCATCGTGCGGGCGCTGCAATCGCACGGCCACAGCGTCGCGATGACCGGCGACGGCGTCAACGACGTGCTGGCACTCAAGGACGCCGACATCGGCGTGGCGATGGGCGCCGGCAGTCCCGCCTCGCGGGCGGTGGCGCAGATCGTCCTGCTGGACAACAGATTTGCCACGCTGCCGTACGTCGTCGGCGAGGGCCGGCGGGTAATCGGCAACATCGAGCGGGTCGCCAGCCTGTTCTTGACCAAGACGGTGTACTCGGTGCTGCTGGCGCTGTTCGTGGGCATCGAATGCCTGCTCGCCAAGCCGCTGCACGCCGACCCGCTGCTGTACCCGTTCCAGCCGATCCACGTCACCATCGCGGCGTGGTTCACCATCGGGATCCCGTCGTTCATCCTGTCGCTGGCACCCAACAACGAACGCGCGTACCCGGGCTTCGTGCGCCGGGTGGTGTCGTCGGCGCTGCCGTCCGGGCTTGTCGTCGGCGCAGCGACGTTCGCCTCCTACCTGGTGGCCTACCACGGGCGACACGCCACGTTCCGGCAACAGGAGCAGGCGTCGACGGCGGCGCTGATCACGTTGCTGGTGACCGCGCTGTGGGTGCTCGCGGTGGCCGCGCGGCCCTACCAATGGTGGCGGGTGGCCCTGGTCGTGTTCTCCGGCCTGGCCTACGTCGTGATCTTCAGCCTCCCGCTGGCGCAGGAGAAGTTCCTGCTCGACCCGTCCAATGTGGCATTGACGTCGACCGCGCTGGGGATCGGCGTGGTGGGCGCCGCCGCGATCGAGGCGACGTGGTGGATCCGGGCCCGGCTGCTGGGGGTGCGGCCGCGGCTGTGGCGGGAGCCGGCGACGGCCGGCAAGTAAAATTCCAGGCGAATCCTCGGGGAAGGACGCGCAGATGGGATTCCTGGACAAGGCGAAGGGCCTGTTGGCGCAGAACGCCGACAAGGTCGGGACGGCGATCGACAAGGCCGGCGAAATCGTCGACGACAAGACGCAGGGCAAGTACACCGACACCATCCACAAGGTGGCCGAAGAGGCGAAGAAAGCTGCAGACGGCGCCGCTCACGGGGATCAGTAGAGCTGAACCATGGCGAAACTTTCCGGATCGATCGACGTCCCACTGCCGCCCGAGGTCGCCTGGAAGCACGCCTCCGACCTGTCCCGGTATAGGGAATGGCTGACCATCCATAAGGTGTGGCGCAGCACATTGCCCGACGACATCGATAAGGGGACGGTCGTCGAATCGATCGTCGAGGTCAAGGGCATGTACAACCGGATCAAGTGGACGGTCGTGCGGTACAAGCCGCCGGAGGGTATGACACTGAACGGCGACGGTGTCGGCGGGGTGAAGGTCAAGCTGATGGCCAAGGTGCGGCCCGCGGACGAGGGCTCGACCGTTGGCTTCGATGTGCACCTCGGTGGTCCCGCGCTGTTCGGGCCGATCGGCATGATCGTGGCCGCCGCGCTGCGCAGCGACATCAACCAATCGCTGCGGAACTTCGTTCGGGTGTTCACCGCCGCCGATCCGCACACGAACGGAGACGGTGGCGTCCGTCGCTGATCGCGCGGCCGATGAGTTTTCGGGTCGGCGGTAGTCGATAGGTGTGAACCCCGATCACGGGGCCAAGACACCTCAGGAGGAGATCATCGTGCCCATCCGTGACGGCGCGCCGCTGGGCGCTCCCTGCTGGATCGATTTGGCGACGTCGGACCTGGACCGCGCCCAGGACTTCTACGGCACGCTCTTCGGCTGGACGTTCGAATCCGCCGGGCCCGAATACGGCGGATACGTCAACGCCGCGAAGGACGGCCACCGGGTCGCCGGCCTGATGGCCAACCACCCCGAGTCTCAGCTGCCCGACGGCTGGACCACTTACTTCGACACCGCCGACATCAACGCGACGGTGTCGGCCGTGACGGCGGCGGGTGGCTCGGTGTTCATGGGACCCCACGAGGTGCCGGCCAAGGGCGTCATGGCCTTGGCGGCCGACCCGACCGGAGCGCACTTCGGTTTATGGCAGCCGCTGGAGCACCGCGGCTTCGAGGTGATCGGTGAGGCCGGCTCGCCCGTGTGGCACCAGCTGACCACGCGCGACTTCCGCGCCGCCGTGGACTTTTACCAGCAGGTTTTCGGCTGGCGCACCGACGTGGTGTCCGACACCGACGAATTCCGTTACGTCACAGCATCCTTCGATGGAGAACAGTTGCTCGGCGTGATGGACGGCGTCGGCTGCCTGCCCGAGGGCGTCCCGTCGAATTGGACGATCTTCTTCGGCGCCGAGGACGTCGACAAGACGCTGCGGGTGATCGCCGACAACGGCGGCGCCGTGGTGCAGGCCGCCGAGGACACCCCGTACGGACGGTTGGCCGCGGCGAGCGACCCGACCGGCGTCATCTTCAACCTGTCTTCGTTGCAGGGCTAGCGGGAGTTGGTCGCACCAGCGCGGCGGCGAGTCAGCTAATCTCCCAACCATGACTCGCCGCCTGCGCCCTGGTTGGCTGGTGGCATTTTTCGCCCTGCTCATCTCGGCCAGCACCTGGATGCCGTGGCTGACCACGGCGGCGGGCGGCGGGGGCTGGGCCAACGCCATCGGGGGCACCCACGGCAACCTGATACTACCGAGGGGCTTCGGCGCGGGACAGCTCATCGTGTTGCTGTCCTCGACGCTGCTGGTGGCCGGGGCGATGGTGGGCCGCGGGCTGTCGGCAAAGGCCGCTTCCGTTGCGGCGCTGGTCATTTCGCTGCTGATAGCCGCTCTCACTGTGTGGTACTACAAGCTCAACGTCAACCCGCCGGTGTCGGCGGAATACGGCCTCTACGTCGGCGCCGTGGGCGCGGCCTTCGCCGTGGCGTGCTCCCTCGTGGCGGTGATCACCGCGCTGGCCTCGGGGCGCTGAGGCGTCAGCCCGACGGGAACTCGTGCTTACCCGACGTGCCGCTGTCCTCGGGCTCGTTGACGCCGAACACGAAGGGCGCGAACACGATTTCACGCCCGTCGGGGTCGCGATACGTGACTGCGCCCGTGGCCTCCCAGTACGGGTGCTGCTGCACGGGCACCAGGCCCGCCGCCCGCAGCCGCGCGATCGCGGCCTGCTGCGCCTCGGCGTCCGGGAAGTACAGGCACAGCTGTTCGTGGGGGTCCACGGCGACGGGCTCGACCGACTCGACGATCTCCAACGTCAGGTTCCAGCTGGGCAGGCCGAAGATCGCGCCGTTGCTGCCGTAGCTGGCTTCGAACGTTTCGTAGAGCGGCAGCCCCACCAGCTCGCGGTAAAACCGCACGGTCTCTTCGAAGTTCGACGAGCGCCGGGCAAAGCGGAGGCCGCCGAGCGGCGCCAGCTGCGGGGGCCAATGCGTGTGCCGACGGCGGTGCGGCATCGTCACAGCCCGACCGCGCTTGCCGCCGAGTCCGCGGTATGCCAGCGCCGCAGCTGATCGCCCGGCGCCCACGTCGAATGCGTGCCGCTGGAAATGCGTTCGGGGAGTTGGATTTTGCACACCGGTCCGTCGCCGATGCGGGCGGCGTCGAAGACCACGCAGTAGGAGGCGTCGGCATTCATGTCGGTGGTCAGGGTGACCAGGTAGCCGTCGTCCTCACCGGTCGAGCCGACCCGCGGCGCCATCGCGGTCTCGCTTCCGTACACGCCGTCGCCGAAGGAGATACCCTCCTGGTTGCCGGTGCGCACGTCGTGCTTGACCAGGCCGTCGAACAGGAACCAGCCCGGCTTGCCGGTGGCGGCGTAGGTGTACCGGTAGCCGGTCGTGGCGTAGTCGGGGTTGATCGTCCCGAACTCGGTGATCGATTCCGACAGCGGCTCTTCGGTCACCGCGCCGGTCACCAGGTTGAACCGCCACCGGTGCAGCCGGGCCTGCAGCCGATCCAGCGCCAGGAACCGAAAGAGCTTCTCCCACTTGGTTCCCCCGGTGTCGAGCGGCTGGGGATCGCCCTCGAAGAAGCCGTCGAGCACGATCTCGTCGCCGTCCTCGTAGGCGTTGACGAAGTGCAGGACGAAGGTCGGGTCCGCCTCGAACCATCGGATGTCGCTCGTCGAGCCCCGGCGGGGGAGCACGGCGAAGCGCGACGGGATGTCGGGATAGAACCGCGGCAGGTGCACGTCGTGCTCGAGCAGCCGCGGATCCCAGAACAACGGGAAATCGTTGAGTATCACGTAGTTTTCGGTGAACGCCATGTCGTGTGGCAGCCGCGGCCCGGGCAGCGGGATGTCGACGTAGTGGACCAGTTCGTCGCTCTCGTCGACGACGCCGTAGCGCATGTACGGCTCCTGCTTGCTGTAGTTGAAGAACAGCAGCTCGCCGGTTTTGCCGTCGACCTTGGGATGCGCCGACACGCCCCAGTCGCTGGGGAAGCGCCCGTTCCAGCTCTCCTTGCCGATCGTGTTCGCCGAGTACGGGTCGACCCGGTACAGATCGCCGCACTGGTAGAAACTGGTCAGCGCGACTCCCCGGTGGACGATCACGTCGGTACTCGACGCGTCCTTCATTCGGGTGCGAGCGCCCCAGCCGTCCTCCCGCTTGGTCAGTTGCACCGCTTCGGCCAGACCGGGCCACAGCGGTTCGCCGGCCTCGTTCTCGGCCAGGAAACCGTCCGTGCGGATAAAGCGGTTGCGGTAGAAGGCTTTTCCGTCACGGAAGCCGACGACGTGCAGCATGCCGTCGCCGTCGAACGGGTGATAGGTCTTCAGCGCCGGGTGCAGCGGGTTCTCGGTGTTGCGCAGGTAGACGCCGTCCAGGTCGCGGGGGATCTCACCCGTGACGGCCGTGAGGTCGTCGGCGTCCCACTCCGTTGTCTGCGGCCGCCAGGGACCGGTCCGGTAGGGGTGGTCGTCGTCTTCGGGCAGGGTGGACAGGTACTTGCCGACGATCTCGACATCCATGATCAAATCCCTTTGCTGACAACGAAACTGACCGTGGTGGCGGTGCTGCCGCCGAAGTTGAGGGTGCCGAAGGTCTCGGCGCCCTCGACCTGGTAGTCGCCTGCCGTGCCGCTGACCTGTTTGGCGGCGTCGAGCAGCATTCGGACGCCGGACGCCCCGACGGGGTGGCCGCCGCCGATCAGCCCGCCGCTGGGGTTGATGGGCAGCCGGCCGCCGATCTCGACCTCGCCGTTTTCGATGGCCTTCCACGACTCGCCCGGCCCGGTCAGCCCGATGTGGTCGATGGCGAGGTACTCGCTGGGCGTGAAGCAGTCGTGCACCTCGTACCCGTCGACGTCGTCGAGCGTCACCCGCGCCCGGCGCAGGGCGTCGAGGACCGCCGCCCGCACGTGGGGCACGACGTAGGGGTCGTCGACCGCGCGGTCGAGCTTCTGCCGCAGACCCAGCCCGACGGTGCGGTGTCCCCAGCCGTCGATGCGGCCGATCGGGCGCGCGTCGGGGTGGTCGCGCAGGTAGGCGTCGTTGACCAGAACCACGCCGGCGCCGCCGTCGGTCATCTGGCTGCAGTCGAATCGGCGCAGCCGGCCCTCGGTGATCGGGTTGGTCGCGTCGTCGTCGGTGATCGGGTCGGGGACCGTCCACCCGCGCGTTTGGGCGTTGGGGTTGCGCCGCGCGTTGGCGAAGTTCAGCTGCGCGACCGCGCGCAGGTGCGCGTCGTCCAGGCCGTAGCGCCGGTCGTACTCGTCGGCGACCTCGGCGAACATCGACGGCCACAGGTATCGGGCGCCGGCGCCTTCGTGCCCGGTCCATGCGGCGGCGCCGAGGTGCTGGGCGGCGGTGTCACCCGGCACCGTCTTCTCCAGCTCGATGCCCAGCACCAGCGCGGTGTCGTAGGCGCCCGACCGCAAGTCCGCCATCGCCGCGAGCGCCGCCACGCTGCCCGACGCGCACGCGGCCTCGTGCCGCGAGGCCGGGGTGTCCCAGAGTTGGTCGCAAACCGTGGCCGGCATCGCCCCGAGGTGACCCTGGGCGGCGAACATCTCGCCGAAGGCGTTGCCGACGTGCACGACGCCGATATCGACGGCGTCCACTTTCGCTGCGGTGAGCGTTGCCTCGACGACCTCGGCGGTCAAGGACGCGAAGTCGCGGCCTTCCCTGGTGAGGTTGCGCGCGAAATCGCTTTGGTAGCCGCCCAGTATCCACACGCCAGTCGAGCCGTCCATATGCGGCACGCTACTCCGCCAAGCGCGTGAAAAAAGGCGGCCCCGTCGGCTCTCGGGCTGAACCGACGGGACCTAGACGAACGCGAAGGCCGGCCGACGCGCTCGCCTCTTTTGGAACATTGCCGCCAAGCGTGATCGACAAACAAATTGGCTCAACCTGACAGCCGATCGGTAGCGATCGGTTCTGACCTGGGCAGTTCGGCTTCGCGCTGCTCAGGGCGCCGCGCGGTCCCGTGCGGCCACCGTCGGTTGCGTCTGGATTGCCTGCGCGTCGGCGCGGTCGACGGCCGCCAAGTCGATGCCCTTGGTCTCGCGGGCGGCCAGCGCGGCCACGGCGCTCACCGCCGCGGTGGCCGCCAAGTACCAGGCAATGGGCACCGAGGATTTGTAGGTCTCGAGCAGGCGAACGGCGATGATCGGGGCCAGCGACCCGGCGACGATCGACGTGACCTGGTAGCCGAGCGACACCCCCGAGTAGCGCATCCGGGTCGGGAACATTTCCGCCATGGCCGCCGGCTGGACGGCGTACATGACGCCGTGGAACACCAGCCCGATGATGACGGCCGCCAGGATGATCGCGTTGCGGCGGGTGTCCATCATCGGGAAGGCGAAGAATCCCCAGGTGCACGCGCAGACCGCGCCCACGAAATAGATTGGGCGCCTGCCGAATCGGTCGCTGAGGCGTCCGGCCAGCGGGATGACCAGGAAGTGCACGGCGTGCGCGATGAGCAACCACGACAGGATGGCCTTGGTGTTGGTGTGCACGTGGACCTTGAGGTAGGTGATGGTGAAGGTGACGACGAGGTAGTACATCGTGTTCTCGCCGAAGCGCAGGCCCATGGCGGTGAAAACGCCGCGCGGGTAACGCTTCAGGACCTCGATGGCGCCCAACTGCCTGGCCTTTGTGCGGTCGACCTCCCGTTGCGCCTCGAGGAAGATGGGCGCGTCGGTCACCTTCGTGCGGATGTAGTAGCCGATCAGCACGACAACTGCGGACAGCCAGAAGGCGACGCGCCAGCCCCAGCTCAGAAACGCCGCGTCCGAGAGCGTCCATGTCAGGCACAGCAGCACGACGGTGGCGAGCATGTTGCCGCCTGGCACCGCCGCCTGGGGCCAGCTCGCCCAGAAGCCCCGGCTGTCCTTGGGGCTGTGCTCGGCGACGAGCAGAACGGCGCCGCCCCACTCGCCACCGACGGCGAAGCCCTGGATGAAGCGCAGCACCACCAACAGCGCCGGCGCCCAGTACCCGACCTGCGCGAAGGTGGGCAGGCAGCCCATCAGCACGGTCGCGGCGCCCACCAGCAGCAGGCTGAACTGCAGCAGCTTCTTGCGGCCGTACCGATCGCCCAGTTGCCCGAAGACGAGGCCGCCGAGCGGGCGGGCGGCGAAGCCCACGGCGTAGGTCACGAAGGAGGCGAGGATCGCGTCGAGCTCGTTTCCGCCGGGTGGAAAGAACACCTTGCTGAACACCAGCGTGGCCGCGGTCCCGTAGAGGAAGAATTCGTACCATTCGACGACCGTGCCGGCCATGGACGCGGCGACCACTCGGCGCAGAAACGTCCGGTCTTGGAATGGGTCTGGCTGCAACTGATTAGGGACACTCACCGGATGTCCTCCTAGGACTGCCCGCCGGGGCGCCGACCGGGTGTGCTGGCGGATGGGAGCGTACCTGGCCCGGGTTACGGATCCCATAGACCGAGAAGACGCAGAATCGCACGCACGAGGCTCGTACGGTGCGATTCTGCGTCTGCTCGGCAGAAAGCACGGTGCGCCGGCGAGAACCGATGAGTTGCGACACGGTCACGGATGCATACCTATCCGCTGCTCACTGGTCACATTGGCCCCGTGAATCACTATCGTCACATGAGCCAGCTGCGGACGTCAATTGCGACGGCCCGCTCCCGGGAAAGGTGTGACATTGACGGCGATTCCCCGGATCCTGTCGTTATCGATGGCGTCGGCGACCGCCCTCGGTTTCTTCGTCGTGGTCGGCCCCGCGCCGACGGCCAACGCCACACCTTGCGGCGCGCCCGAAGCGAACGCCGACCCCCCGGCCGCGCCCCCGCCGATGCCGGCCCCACAGCCGGTCGTCCAACCGCCGACCGGTCGTCGGCCTTCGCACACGAACGACCAGGCGCCGCTGCCCAAGTTGGGCCCGCTGATCTCCTCGTTGCTTAAGCCGGGAACCGGCGGCCAGCGCTACTCCGCGCCGATACAGCCCCAGGCCGGCGTCGTTCCGCCGCCCGGGCCCAATCCGCCCGCGCCGGGGGTCCCGCAAGTGCCCAACGCGGCCCCTGTCCAGCCGCAGCCGGCCCCCCAGCCGGCGGCGCAGCCGGCGCCCCCGCCGCCCGCCAACATCGCGGGGGCCCCGACATCGTTGGTCGACTGGGTGACCGGACCGAACGGCCCGAACAAGACCCTCGAACGATTCAGCATCTCGGGGACCGACCTCGGGATCGCCTGGGACAACGGCGATCCCACCAACCGCCAGGTCCTCATGGCCTTCGGTGACACGTTCGGCTACTGCAAGGTCCGCGGCCAGCAATGGCGTTACAACACGCTTTTCCGCAGTTCGGACCGCGATCTGTCGCACGGCATCCACATCGCCGATGGGGTCCCCAACAACCAGTACTCCGGCTCGCCGGTGTGGGCGTCCAACCTGTCCAAGCAGGTCGTCAATACGATCCACAAGGCGCCGCACGAGACGGGCATCATCCCGACCACCGCCATGTCCCTCGGGCGAACCCAGTACATGAGCTACATGTCCATCCGGCAGTGGGGCCGCGACGGGGAATGGCAGACGAACTACTCGGCCATCGCGAGATCCGTTGACAATGGCCAGAACTGGGGGATCTTCCCCAGCAGCATTCGCACGGCATCGGCGGACGCCATCCCCGGGGTCCCGTTCACGCCGGGCAATGAGAACTTCCAGATGGGCGCGTTCATGAAGGGGAACGACGGCTACATCTACCAGTTCGGTACCCCGTCGGGGCGCGGCGGCGCGGCCTTCCTGTCGCGGGTTCCGCCTAACTACCTGCCGGACCTGAGCAAGTACCAGTACTGGAACGGCGACAACGGCGGACATTGGGTCGCGGCCAATCCCGGGGCGGCGACGCCGCTGTGGCCCGGCCCGGTCGGCGAGATGTCGGCCCAGTACAACAGCTACCTCAAGCAGTACCTGGTGCTCTATACCAACGGTGGGAGCAACGACGTCGTGGCGCGCACCGCGCCGACGCCGACGGGACCGTGGAGCGGGGAGCAACCGCTGGTGTCGTCGTTCCAGATGCCCGGTGGCATTTACGCGCCGATGATCCACCCGTGGTCGTCGGGGCGGGACCTGTACTTCAACCTGTCGCTGTGGTCGGCGTACGACGTGATGCTGATGCACACCGTTCTGCCATAGTGGCGATCGCAAGCGCGGCGTAGCCGGGCGCAGCGGGTCGCCACCATGATCAAGGTGGCGATCGCAAGCGCGGCGTAGCCGGGCGCAGCGGGTCGCCACCGTCGGACCAAGCGCACGCGCGTTGTCAGCGGTCACCGGGGCTTGCCGCAACCTCGTGACACCCTCAGACTGGTTGATATGCGCGATCGGGAGGCGATCGACCAAGAGCTGAGGCTCATCGCTCTTGGGCGCCAATCCAGCCATGCGCAGGGTGGTCGCCCGTCGATCCGGGACATCGACGCCCTGCTCGACGAGCGCCTAGGCCATCCCGTCGAGGTCGTCGAAGCCGAGGCGGTTGACGAGGTACCGGTCCTCACCGAAACCCCATCGCCGCGCAACGCGCCCCACGGCCGCAAGCGTCGGCGTCGCCGCCTCGTACCCCTCGCGGCGTTGCCGCTGTCCCTGCTGGCCGTGGCAGCCGCCGCGGTGGCGGTCATGTTCGCGGCACACAGATCCGACCCGGCGCTGCCGTCGGCCGACCCGGCGCCGGCGGCCGTCCCGACGCCGCCGGCCGCTGCACCCAGCCCGGCCGCGCCGGTCGTGCACGCTCCGTCGCTGGAGATCGTCGACCGGGCGTTCATCGGTGCGCTGAAACAGGATGGCGTGCCGGTTCCGAGCAACGAATACGTGACGGCCCATGGGCACGCCGTCTGCGAGTTCTTGGCGAACCAATCCGACTTCGCCGAGGCCGTCCGCGTCCTGCAGCAATCGTCGATCTGGGATGCCAATCAAAGCGCCAGCGTCGCGGCCGGTGCCGTCGTCGCCTATTGCCCTCAGTACCAACCTTCCGGCCAGGAGCACCTCCAGACCGGGTTCCAAAATGCCTTGTCCGGACTGCAAGCCATCGAACGCGATCTGCAGGGAATCCAAGGCAATTTGCAAGATATTCGGGATGGCCTGCCACCCCTTCCGGGACAGCAGTAATCACGGACACCTCGCGTGGCGCCTGGGCGCAGCGAGGTCATACATGCAAAAAGTGCCCCCGGCAGGATTCGAACCTGCGACACCGGCTTTAGGAGAGCCTGCAAGCCCGTATGGTCGAGGCACCGAAAGGGCATTTGAAGTGGCCATTTAGTGCCAGTAAACGCTAAGCGAAACCACGGCGTGTCGCGGCTCCACCGACCAAGCACCGACCATAGGAAAGTGTTGGCGATCTCGCTTTGAGCCGCTTGGTAGCAGGTCTCTGTTAACCCGAAGGTGCCGCGCGGGCGGGCACGGTGTGAGGCGCGCCACGAATGGATGCTGCGCGCCAAGCCACGAAACATCCAACTATATCGATAATTCATTGACTCGGGCGCAATCGGGAAGCGTCGGCTCCGCGAGAAGTCAACGCGGAGTGAAGCGTTGTGCGCCGTCAAGGCGCATCACTTCACCGTTGACGTACCCGTTGGTCAGCAGGAAGACCGCAGCGTCGGCGAACTCACCAGGAGCCCCGAGGCGTTTGGGGAAGGGCACGTTCGCGGCGAACTTCGCGATTGCCTCTTCTCCGACCGACTCCATGATCGGCGTCTTCATCGTCCCCGGAGCGATTGTGTTCACCCGAATGGCGGCGGAGCTGAGGTCGCGCGCAGCGGCGATCGTCAATCCGATCACACCGGCTTTCGCTGCTGCGTAAGCGGTTTGACCGATCTGTCCCTCGTAACCAGCGATGGACGCCGTGAGCACCAACGCGCCTCGCTCGCCGTCGGCCTGCGGTTCCGCGGCCGCTATGGCCGCGGCGACGAGCCGAGCGACGTTGTAGGTCCCGTTGAGATAAAGATCGATGGTTTTAGTAAAGCCGGCCATATCGGCCGGGCTGCCGTCGCGTTGCACGATGCGTTGTGCAACGCCGAATCCACCATGCGCGACCACGGCATACCGCAGCTGGCCGAGTTGGTTGGCCTGTTCGATCGCTTCCTTGACGGAGTCTTCGCTCGTCACGTCCGTACTGACGAAGGTCGCACGGCTGCCCAACTCGTCAGCTAGCGCCTTGCCCTTGTCTGTGGCCAGGTCGGCGATCACTACGCCGAGGCCTTCGGCGTGCAATCGCCGCACCGTGGCCTCACCGAGGCCGCCCGCGCCTCCACTGACGATCGCGGACGCACCGTTGAATTTCTCGACTGTCACTGCTCTCCTTCCGAGTTGCACCGGTCAAAAATTGCCGATTACCAGGTCTCACGGCTCGGCGGCATTCAGGGCCATCCGTCCGAGCCGACGCGCGTAGCCGACGGTCGTTCCATAATCGTTGCTCCAGCCCTGTGCGCGCAGTGCCGCGGATTACAACAGATGTTTTGGCGGTGACGCCGATCGCGCCGTGAAGTTGGTGGGCGATCGTCGTGACCGGCGTGACGGCCCGTCCAACGGCTACGCGCGCGACGGCAACCGCGAACTCGGTTTCGGGACAACTGAACCCATGTTCGGCCCGCACCGGCACCGCCCGACCAATGCCTCGGCTTGCACCGGTCACCACCAGCGCGCGGTCCTGAGGATGCGAGAACCCGGCCTGTCCACCGTTTTGAGCTCCTCTCGCCCCGCGGGCCCCGAACGTTCCTTAAATGCTATAACTATATATCCCATTTAGCGGACGACCGCGGCGGTTTCGTCGCACAGGAGCGAGGCAACCATGACCGACGTCATCTCGATCGGCACGGACGCGCCGCCGTGGTGCACGGGGCGATCGGACAAGTCCGGTGCGGTGGTATTGCGACGAATGGCCACGCGGGCATCTTCGACTACGCCTGCGCGTTCTTGCCTGGCCTTAGCGAGAAGGAGTTCGGGCATGAGAAACGTCGCCATCGTAGGTGGCATGATCCCGTTCGCCGAGCATCTCGAACTCGGCATCACGGACGTGGTGCCGATGGCCTACTCCGAAGTCAAGAGGTAGCCGTCAGCGGCCTGATCTGGCGGAGGCTGTCGCATGACACGACGTCGGCTAGAACCGCAGCAGCGGCGTGAAGAGCTGCTCGACACCGCTGCCGCGATGTTCGCGGAAATGCCGTACGAAGCCGTCTTAATGGAGGACATCGCCGCGCGCGCGGGTGTCTCTAGAGCGCTGATGTATCACCATTTTCCGAGCAAGCGAGAGTTGTACGTAGAAATATTAAAGCGCGCCAGCAACCGGTTCCTGGCACGCGTGAGCCCCGATCCAAAGCTGCCGCTGATGGAACAGCTTGCGATCGGACTCGAGGCCCACATCCAATCAATTCTCGATCATCCCTTTGAGGCAGTCGCGATCAACCGCGGCGTACTTTCATATGACCCGGCAATTCAGGCGATCATCTCCGAAGAGCTCAATGTTGTGGGCCAGCGCTTGATCGATCAACTAGTCGCGCAGGGACATGCGCGCGATGCCACCGAGATTGCGGTGGAGGGTTGGTTGGCGTTTGTTCGGGCAGCCAGTGTGAAATGGGCTCAGTCGCGGCGTATCTCGCGGGCTGAGCTCACCGAGATGTGTTTGCGCGCGTTCGGCTGCGCACTCGGGTGCCCCACCACGGCGCATATCCGACCGAAGGAGTTCACTAGCAGACGCCTGCGCTGGAGTGCCTTCGGCAGCGTTGCCAAGCTCACCGCGCCGATCACCGTTGGGAGTCAGCATCGGAACCGCGACGCCTCGCCATTCGGGTGGAAGGCCACCGCCGACGACATCATCACCAAAGTTCAACGCGGCCGCGACGCCCTCAGCAAGGTCAAAGGGCAGAAGTAGCCGCTAGCGCAGGCGGTGATGCGCGCCGTCAGCGCAGGTTTGCCGTCGTCCCCGACCGCTTGTGCTCAGGGGGCGTCCGGATGCGACCACGGGGGAAGCGCCGATCGCGGTCTGCACATTCCGCTGACCGCATCGATGAGCACGCCGAGCGGGGCAATCGTCCGCGGTTGGGTGAAGGAGTTGCGCATGCCCGCGAGCGGCATCGACGTCTCAACAACGGCGGAGTCCTGATCGGCGATCAATACCTCGATCCCGAACCGACGAAGCAGGTGGACCGGGATCGCGATGTCGTTAGTCGGCGTCCCGGCTCACCTCCGTCATTCGAGAAGGTCGACCGCACTGGAAAGTTCGGAACCCGACAACGCGAATTCCCCGGCCTTCTGCAGGTGCTTTTTCCACAGCTCGCCGGCTTTCTCAGCCTCCCCAGCCTTGATCAGGTCGAGAACCATCCGATGCGTCTTGGCCGATCGACGGACCGCCTGCTCTGCGCGAGAACCTTCGGTTGCCTGCAACGAGCGATTCGCCTTCACTACGATGTGATGAAGCATGTCGCTAACGATCTGCAAGGTCTTGTTGCCCGATAGCCGTGCGATCGCGGCGTGGAACTCTGTCAGTCGGACCGCGGCATCGCTGCCTGGTGTCAACTGCTCCTCGGCTTCGACGATCTGCTCTAACTCCGCGATCACTTTCGCGTTGCGGCCTTTGGCCAGCTGCACGACCATCGGCGCCTCGAGAGCCATTCGCGCGTCGTAGACATCTTTGAGCGTCACGCCTTCGTACTCGAGGATCAGCCCCGCATAACGGGCAAGCGTCTCGCGTCGCGGTCGGGTAACCCGGGCGCCGCCACGTACCCCACGCTGGACGACGATAAGCGATTCCGATTCGAGCACACGGAACGCCTCGCGCAACGTCGGCCGGGACACACCGAACCGCTCCATGAGTTCTGATTCCGGGGGGAGCATCGTTCCTTCTGCGATTTCGCCGCGGATGAACATCCTGCGCAGCACGGTGGCCACACGATCAGCCATCTTCGGCTCGCGAAGGTTGGTAACCTCCATATCGATCCTCCACCGATAGTAGTAATCAACTAATTGTTTGTAGGATAGCTGAACGGTGGTGCGCGAAGCCGCTGCGCCCCGTACACAGTGAGCAAGCTCATCGTCGATAGCCCATTGGCCCGACCGCCAGGTCCTTCATGATTTCGGTGGTACTCGCGCAGGGCCGCCGCACACGAAAGTCGCGCCACAGCCTCGCTACCTCGCATTCGTTGATGTAGCCGTAGCCGCCATGAATCTGGGGCACCGGCCCATGATCTCCCTCTGTACTTCGGAGGTCCGCCACTTCAGGTACGAGGTGCGCTAGCTCGCGGCTACAGTCCGTCGAGTGGCTGCCGCAATCGCTGGAGACGGAGCGCCAATGACGCCTTCGCCGGTCGATGCGGCAAATGGTCGAAACCGGCGGCCGAGACCCGGTATCCATGCGGCGGCGTTACCACGCACCCTTGACCGGTGGCCGGTTGGACTCTGGCGGCTCCTAAGTATATAACTATATATCTAATTTGCGAAGGGTCGAAGCATTTGAGCATTGCACTGCTACTCGAGATGGCCGTGTCCGGCGATCCCGATCGCCTTGCCGTGGTCGACCGTCACACACGGCTGACCACGTCGGAACTGAGCCGGCTCGCGAGTGGCGGAGCCGGAGCCATCGGCGCCACCGGCGTTCAGCACGTGGCCTATGTCGGCACCGGCGGGCTCATGCTGCCATTGCTGATGTTCTCGTCCGCGCGGGCCGCGATCCCGTTCACGCCGCTGAATTACCGTCTGAGCGCTGGGGGTTTGCAGCAGTTGATCGGGCGTCTGCCGGCGCCGCTTGTGGTCGCGGACCCAGAATACGTGGAGCTGGTCGCCGGCGCGGTCACTCAAGTGATGACGTCCGAGGAGTTCATCGAAGCCGCTCGGGCGAGGGAACCGGTCGAGGAGTTCGCCGATCCTGATGACGTGGCGATCGTCTTGTTCACCTCAGGCACCACATCTGCGCCCAAGGCCGTCGAGCTGACGCACAACAATCTGACCGGTTACGTCACGGGCACGGTCGAATTTGGTTCCGCCGACGCCGAGGATGCGGCGTTGGTGTGTGTGCCGCCCTATCACATCGCCGGCGTCGGTGCGGCGCTGTCGAATCTCTACGCGGGCCGACGGACTGTCTACTTGCGCAAGTTTGACCCGCGAGAGTGGGCGCAGTTGGTGCGCGACGAGCGGGTGACTAATGCGACGGTGGTACCGACGATGCTCGACCGCATCATTACCGAACTGAAGGCCCGGCCCACGGATCTCCCGACGTTGCGCACTCTCGCGTACGGAGGATCGAAAGTGGGCCTGCCGCTGGTCCGCAGGACCATCGCGATGCTGCCTCACGTAGGCCTCGTGAACGCTTATGGACTCACCGAAACAAGCTCTACCATCGCTGTTCTCACGCCGGAGGACCACCGTACGGCACACGGCGCGGCCGAGGAGGCCGTGGCGCGCCGGCTCGGGTCGGTTGGCAGGCCGGTGCCGGGGATCGAAATTCAGATCCGTGACGAGAACGGCACAGTTCTGGCGCCCGGCCAGACTGGGGAGTTGTTCGTAAGGGGACCACAGGTGTCCGCGCGGTACACAGGATTAGGTTCGGTTCTCGACGCCGACGGGTGGTTCCCAACCAGGGACACCGCGATGCTCGACGACGACGGCTACCTATTCATCGGTGGTCGATCTGACGACACAATCATCCGTGGTGGTGAGAACATCGCCCCTGCGGAGGTGGAGGATGTGCTCGTCGAGCATCCCGACGTCCACGAGGTCGTGGTGGTCGGCTCGGACGACCCGCAGTGGGGGCAGATCATAGTCGCGGTCGTCGTACCCGAGCGGGGCGCCGAACCGGATGTCGAAGAACTGCGCGAGTTCGTACGTAAAACGCTACGGGGCTCACGCACCCCGGACCGCATCGAGATCATCGACCAACTGCCCACGACGGACACTGGCAAGGTACTGCGCCGCGAGATCATCCGACAATTGTCCGAAAACGCCAGGAGCGCAACATGATCAAGAACGGAACCCGCCTGCAGAGCCAGGTCTGCGACACCCAGGTGATCGTCGTGCGGGCCACGGACAGCATCGACGACCTGCGCTGCGGCGGTGCGCCGATGGTGCTACTCGACACCGAGAAGTCATCGCACGCGGAGCTCGATCCCGCGCTGGCCGGCGGCAGCACGATGGGTAAGCGCTATGTCGATGAGGGTGGCGCCGAGGTGTTGGTCACCAAGGCTGGGGTGGGCACGCTCAGCATCGGCGGAACCCCGCTGTCGCTCAAGGCGGCCAAACCGTTGCCGGCCAGCGACTGAGTGCGCGTCACGATGAGTGCTCGGTGTGAGCTAGTCGCACCTTGGCGCCAGCGCGACTTGCGTTGCGGTCAAGCTCCTGCCTCGATGAGCTCCCGCGTTCTTGCGCCGCGTCGGGCCATAATCAAATTTGCCGATGCCGTGCAGCCTGCCCGCCGCCCGAGCGCGGGTGAGTTCTCGCCGCTGCCAGCCATTAGTTCGGTTCATCGCCGGCGCACGTATTCCGCCGCGCCTTACCCGGGTAGCCGAAGAATTTCTCGAAGTTCGCGTCGTTGATGGGTTGCGCGGAGTTGCGTTGAGCGGCTGCGCGTAACGCATCCAGACGCGTCTGCGCCGAATCAACCTCTTGCGGAGTGCCGAGCCGCCGGCATTGTTCAAGGTGGCGTTGGGCGGAGGCAATTTCGATTCGTAGCCGTTCACCGACCTCCACGAACGTCAGCAGGTCGTGATCGTCCTCATCCAACCTGTCGCGGTCCGTCGGCATTTGCGCCGTTCTCTTGAAGGGGTCTGTCATCGTCATCTCCGTCCCTGTACGCGCGTGTAGGGCTCATCTTATAAGCGACAGGATGGGGCTACCTCCCTCTATATAACTAAATGATTATCTGGTTTGTGGAGGTGATCGATGCCTACGGTGCAATCCGCCTTGGCCGCACACAGCGGATCCTTGGACAGTTTCCACGAATCTTGTTTGTGCGGGGCCAATCCGACGGCCCGCCACACCAGCGACACCATCGCCTGTGACAGGACCAGGTGATCGGTCATCAACCGTGTCGACCAATGCGTGGCATCCGGTGGAGTGGGTGCCAGCTTCGCGGTGATCAATGCCTCGATCTGTTCATCGCCTACCAAGCGGGCCGCCCGGCCGCGGGTCGTCGAGCAGCCCTTCGCAGCGCTTGGTGGCGAAACGGTTGCGCGACTTGGAACAATTTTCGATCCAACTCCAAGCGATCGGCGACCTCGACATTGCTGCCACCGTCGGCGCACGCCGGCACGATCCTGGCCCGCAGAGCGGGCCCGGCCGCGCTGTTGCGACGCCGGACCCGACCTTCCAACTCGGTACGTTCATCATCGGTCCACGGACCCCTCGAGACAGTTGGCGGAGAGGCACGAGCATCGCATGCCGCACGTCGGCGTGGTTTGTGATCGCGGGATGCCGAATAAGAGGGAAGAGGGACGTAGGCAAATTCGACTCTCTAGTCTAATCTGTTTAGAAACCAAAAATCTGGCCGGCGGCCATGCCGACGAACTACGCGACAGCCGCATGACGGACCGCTGACGAAGCGCAGAGGATATCGGATGAGACGTCTCATTTTCAGTGCCGAGCACGAGCAACTCCGTGCGACGACTAAGAACTTCATCGAACGTGAGGTCGCCCCTTACGCCGACGAATGGGAGATGCGGCGCATCGTTGACCGATCAGCGTTCATCGCCGCAGGCAAATACGGTCTGATCGGCTTCAATATGCCTGAGGAGTATGGCGGTGGCGGCAGCGACGACTTCCGCTTCAACGCGGTGATCAACGAGGAGCTGTCGAAGTTCGGAACCCGCGTCCCCGCTCTCACGCTTCAAAACGACGTTGTTGGCCCGTATTTCAAGTCGTTGGCGACTGATGAGCAGAAGCGCCGTTGGCTGCCGGGTATCATTAGCGGACAAACCATCGTCGCGATTGCGATGACCGAGCCGGGTGCGGGTAGCGACCTTGCCGGGATCCGCACCACCGCGGTGCGGGAGGGCGACGAATGGGTCCTGAACGGGTCGAAGACCTTCATCTCCTCGGGAATCAACGCAGATCTCGTCGTCGTCGTGACGCGAACCGATCCCTCTGCCGGCCACCGGGGGTTCTCGCTCCTTGTGGTGGAGCGTGACATGCCGGGCTTCATCCGCGGTCGCAAGCTCGACAAGCTCGGTCTGCAAACACACGACACTGCCGAATTGCATTTTGAGAACGTTCGGGTGCCGGTGGCGAATGTCTTGGGCGAAGAAGGCCGCGGGTTCTACCATCTGATGCACAACCTTCCCTCTGAGCGACTGTCGATTGCTATCTCCGCGATCGCCGGCGCCCGCGAGACCTGGCGTCAGACGCTGCAATATGCGAAGGATCGCAAAGCGTTCGGTCAGTCGATCGGCAGCTTCCAGCACAACAGATTCTTGCTGGCCGAGATGGATACCGAACTCGAAGTCTCCGAGCAGTACATCGACCGATGCCTGGCTGCCGTCGTCGAGGGCGACCTATCGGCGGTCGAGGCGGCGAAGGCCAAGTGGTGGTGCACGGAAGTTGCGAAGAAGGTCGTCGACGGCTGCGTGCAGCTTCACGGCGGCTACGGCTACATGAGGGAGTATCGGGTGACCAACGACTACGCGGACATACGCATCCAGACCATCCTCGGGGGGACGACCGAGATCATGAAGGACCTGATCGGGCGTGACCTCGGGCTTTGACTTCGCAGCAGACGACATGACGTCGCTAAACATCTGCGACCAATTGATCGAGATCAAGAGGGTGTCGATATGGATAAACCACTGGCGGGCGTACGAGTCCTGGAAATAGCGCAGTTCACCTTCGTGCCGTCGGCAGGTGCCATACTCGCCGACTGGGGTGCTGACGTCATCAAGGTGGAGAATCCGCTGACGGGCGATGCTCAGCGTCAGCTTTTCATGGCGTCGCACGGCGAGTCGTCAGAGCAATCGAGCCAGTTCACACCCCACATCGAGGCACCCAATCGAGGTAAGCGGAGTATCGGGCTGGGTCTGACATCCCCGTTGGCGCGGCCAATCTTGGAGGCGCTGCTCCGGCGCAGCGACGTCGTCCTCACCAACCACCTGCCTGTTGTCCGGTCCAAGTTGCGTATCGATGTCGATGATGTTCGGAGCATCAATCCCGACATCATCTACGTGGTGGGTAGTGGATTCGGCGGTCGTGGTCCTGGCAGGGACCGGCCGGGTTATGACTCCACCGCATTTTGGGCGAGGGGAGGAAGTGCAGACGGGGCGACGCCGTGCCTCGCCGATCGGCCGACCTATATGCCGTGCGGTGCGTATGGCGACAACATCGGCGGGCTGGCTATCGCGGGCGGCGTGGCCGCCGCGCTCTACCGGCGTCGCATGTCCGGACAACCGTCGGTGATCGATGTGTCACTGCTGGGCGTCGGGGCATGGGCGACGCAGTTCGATGTCAACATGGCGCTGATGAGCGGCGGGCACCTGCCAAAGGTGGAACTCGACACGCCCATGGCAGGCAATCCGCTGGTCGCGAGCTACCGCACGCGCGACGGCCGGTTCATTCAGTTGACAATGCTCGACCCGTTGTCTTATTGGTCGGAGTTCTGCATGTGCATGGGCAGCCCGGAAGCCGCCGCGGACAAGCGCTTTGCGACAATCGACGGTATCGCCGAGAATATCCACTCCGCATGTCGGATCGTCGCGGAGTTGATCGGCCGGTATCCCCTCGACGAATGCGAGCGACGGCTCAACGGATGTAGTGGCGCGTGGACGGTGTGGCAGGACAGCTGGGACCTCGCCAACGACGAGGACCTGGTCGCCAACGGTGGGATCATCGAAGTCGTTGACGCGCAGGGTGTTCGGCGCAAGCTGGTGGCGAATCCGGTTCAGTTCGACGTTGCGACCGTTCCGTCGAAGCGGGCGCCGCAATTCGCCGAACACACCGACGCCATCCTGCGCGAGATCGGGGTTGACGATGTCACGTTCGGCGAGCTCAAGATGGAAGGCGTCATCGCTTAAGGTGGCCGCTCGCCTCTGAGAGTTCGTTGTCGCGCTGTACTAGCCTGAGTTGGAATCTACTGATACCGCGGTCACCCCGTCACGCCCAGCATCTAGATCATCCAACTATATATCTGTCTTATGGGCAACGCGCCGACCTCGTGAAAGTATTCACTCGATCTCTGGATGCGCATGGAGGCCCGCGTACGCTTGGCGGCGACAGGCTGGGTACCACCTTTGACGCTCAAACATGTTGCCGCCATCGCGAACTGCGCTATCGGCCGCTGCAGGCGATCAGTCCCGGGTGACGCGAATTCGGAAGGGTTGGATTATCTCGTCTGCGCCGGTATACCGTAATTTTCTGCTCTGTAGTAGATTCGGGCTCCGTGAAAAGGTTGCAAGGCAAGCGGGCGGACATCTCGGAGGCGTGTTGTGACTTGTACACGCGCAGCGGGCATCGCGCACGCCACTCGGAAATCCGAGCTGCGAGAGGGCAGTTAAGTGGTCGCCACTGTCGCCTCCTTGATCGACCTGCTTGACGTCCGACTCGTCGCAAGCGATTCCTACGTAGGGATCACGCCCGACATTGGTATGCCTCGGGTCTTCGGCGGACAGGCGGCAGGTCAGGCGCTATTGGCAGCGGCCAAGACCGTCGAGGAAAAACGTGTCCCGCACTCTGTTCAGACCCACTTCCTCTTCACGGGGCTAATCGGGCCGCCGATTGAATTTCACGTCGAGCGGTTGCGCGACTCCGGCTCGCTGTCCAACCGGCGGGTTGTAGCCGAGCAGCAGGGTCGACAGCTGCTTTCCCTGCAGGCCGCGTTCCACGCTCCAGAAAATGGACCAGAGCATCAACTGGCTGCCGAGGCTGTCGACGGTCCTCCGTCGGCCGGCGCGGGCCTGCGTCCATTTCCCGAGGACTGGCCGGAATTCTATCGACGATGGTCATCTCTGGAAGTCGACTGGTACCCGGATTCGCACGTGCGCGGACCTCTCACGACAACCGGCCGGGGCACGCTGTCGCGCCAATGGGTGCGGACATCGGCACCCTTCGACGCTCCCCAAGCGGTCCACAGTGCCATCGCCACATGTGTCGCTGACCTGACATTGTTGATGAGCGCCTTTACGCCCCACCAAATCAAGCCCCATCGCGATATCAAGACGTTCACCCTCGATCATTGTCTATGGTTTCATCGCCCCTTCCGCATTGATGAGTGGCTGCTCCTCGAGCAGGTGTCGCCCAGTGCCTCGGAAGGCAGGGCGTTCTGTATGGGCCGGCTCTTCGGTGGGCGGCAATCACGTGGCCTCTGTGACCCAGGTGGGTCTGGTTCGAGAGTGGTAACTCATGACTTTTAGTTCTTGCCAAGATAATTGGAGGAGCCACAGATAATAGTCGACGCAGCCGAAACAGCGAATGCAAAGACCTCCGAAGACGCCGACGGGACCGGCTACGGCGCATCCGACGCGGCGATCGACGACGCTCCTATCCGAGGATGCTCGTGCTTGAGGGATCGCTCCTAGATCCGGACGCACCCGCCATCGTCGCAGTCGGCCCGACGGACGCCGTACCACGGGCAAGGCCGAACTGCTCGATATGGCGGGCGCGGCGTGCGATTCCTCGATGCGCAAGAAGGTCCCGCGGGAGGACTCTGTTTGTATCCGCGCTTTCTTCCAGCAGCACACTTACGTCGGCCGGCGGTCGGCGGCATGAGCAGATCGTCAAGTCACCGTCGGAACCCACGCGGCGATGCGATCCCACAGCTCGTAACGGTGGCTGGCGAAGTTGTGGCAGTGACCTGACTTCGGCACGAGGTGCAGTGTCACGTCAGCAGAGCCCGTATAGTTGGCAGGTTCGGCGTACGAATTGGGCGACACGTCAATCGCTGCGCCGAATCCTAGGAACACTGGAACATTCACCTGTGGCGCGTAGCGCTCGACGAATCCCGGCGTGGCGACCTCGGCGCCCGCGCGCACCGGCACCCGACTTTGCGCGGCGGTGTCGGCGTCGATCACCTGCTGTGGTACCTCTCCGGCATAGAACAGGCCCTCAAGATATGACCGCGGAACGGTCATGTGGCTGTCCTGCGGACTGGCACCCGAGAGCTGGCAAGCCAGCGACATTGATTGCTGGACCCGGCTTTCGAGATCGGCGGCATCTGTTGTTTCTTGGTAAATGTTGGTGACTTGTACCCCGTACCCGAGCAACACCACCGCGTCGTAGATACCGGTGTTGGCCTGCACCATCGTGGTCAGGCATGCGCCCATTGAGTGGCCTACACCGACCAGAGGGCCGGCCAGCGGCGAAACGCCGTCGATGAGATCGCCATTGCGCAGGCCTTCACGGACCTGCCGGGCCACCTCCGCGTCGCCGGCAGCCAGCAACTCCAGCCCTAGCTGGCCGGATGCGATTGGGTCAGTGCTCTCGCCGACGGCGAGGTGGTCCAGGGCGAGGACGATATAGCCAGCGGCGGCCAGGTGCTCTCCGAAGCTGTAGCCGGGGTGCCCGTCAATCTGCATGTGCCAATAGCGCTTGTCGTAGAGCCCGCCGGCCAGACACAAGAGCGCCGCGACCGCACCAGCCGGCCGCGGCGGCAGGAAGGCCCATGCCGTCTGGGTCAGCCGCTCACCGGTCTCGATACTGGCCGTCACTTCGAACGTCAATGGCGTTGGCATGGCACAAATTGTTCAAACCGCAGCCACCGATGTCCAGTGCGTTTTGTGCATCCCAACGTTGCGTAAACCGCAGCGCGCGACGAGTGTCGAGTGTCAAACTGGCGCCATGGAACTGCGCCACCTGCGTTGTTTTGTCGCGGTCGCTGAAGAGCGGCACTTCGGCCGGGCAGCCCAGCGTTTGCATCTGACCCCGGCACCGGTCAGCCGCGCCGTGCGGGCGCTGGAGACCGAACTCGGGGTGGACTTGTTCATTCGCGAACACCATGACGTGCGCCTGACGGCCGCGGGTTTAGCGCTTTGCGAACGAGCTGCTGAAGTCGTGCGTCATGCTGACTCGCTGGGCGACTACGCGCGATCGTTAGGGTATGAAGCGCTCGCGATAACGGTTGGCGCATTTCATCTTTCGCCACCGACGGTCTTAGACCGCACGGTGGATGCGCTGCGCGACCTAACAACGTCGAATGTCGAGGTTCAACTCGTTGAACCGGACCAGCTGCCGCGCCGGCTTGCGGCCGGCACGCTGGATTTCGCATTGGTGAACCCGACGTCCGACTGCGCCGGGCTGCCGTACCAGCAGGTGGCCGTTTTCGACTACGTGCTCGTCATGCGCGGCGACGACCCGCTCGCCGCGCGTGACCACATCGACTGGGGGGACCTCGCCCGACGTGAAGTGACACTGCCGCCCGATACGCCGTTCCCCTCGGTGCTCAACAACCTGCACGACTTCATGGTCTGCCACAGCGTGACACGGTTCGACCGCATTGACAGCCTCGACGTGGCCGCGATGGCAAGCCGGATCCGCACTCATCGCACCGTGATTCCGTCGCTGAGCCTAGAGGCCGGCGGGCCGTGGCGGGTATTCGACGACCCAGCGTTCGCGGTGCGCCCGTTCGGCGAACCACCGCCGCCCTACGTCCTTTCGCTGGCGTGGAGCCCCCGCGCCCCGCAGCGGTGGGGCATCGATCCAGGGGACATCCTTGCCGCGATCGCCGGCCGCAATCCCGCATATAACCACGCAGACAGGTAGGCGGGTCTCTCGCCTTCCGAACCAGACTGTGAGTGCGCCGCTCCCAGACCCCGGAAGGACCCGACGAGCTAATCCCGGATCAGGACTCGACATACCTAGGCCTTCGCCCTGACATGAGCCGCTTCGCTCCTTCGTTGCACTGACCATTACGGTGCTGCACCCGAACGGATTCACCACCGAACTGATCGAACCCTGCGAACAATTCTGCTGCCACGCCTTATCCCGCACCGCGCGGGCGTTCGCTTGTCCATGTGCGGTTTCAGGACTTGCTTGACACTTGTGCTTCAGGACATTCTTGACGGATTCGGTCTGCGTATCTGTCTGTAGCGGCTAGATGCTATGGCGGCGAGGGTAAGCCTTGAAGATGGCGATGTCGGTGTCGGGATTTCTTGCGTGGGTGCAGATCTCGTTGCCGTCGATGAAGACGCGAAAGACGGTGTCCTCAATGGCGATAGCGACCGTTTGCCCTTGGTAGCTGCGTCCGACGCGTAGCCGTTGGCCGGCGACGGTGACCGTCCCATTGGCTGCCACGCGTCGCATGGCACGGTGCGGGGGCGCTGGCGGCGGCAAGGGCTCAGAGGTGGGCCGTGCTCCACGGAGAGCCGCACGCTGATCCGCCGGCAGCGGCGCGGGCAGCGTCTTGACCAATCTGCCGTTGGCCACCACGTGCATCAGAGTGCCCTCAAAGCGCACGGTGACGCGCTGGCCGACCAACATCGACTCCAACAGCACTTTGTGGCCGCCGAGCCCGATGCAGCCGTCGCGGGAGACGGTGCGCGAGACTTCGATCACCGCGCTGGTCGTCAGCATGTCGACGGTGACGGCGCCGCGCGCTGGCTCTGGTCCCGCTATGCGTGCACCGCGCCGTAGTAGATCCCGCAGGTCGTGTTCGGACAGCCGTGACGGTCGCGTGCGTATCACCGCACTGTCGAGCACGATGTGGATGCTGCGGTCACTGGCCCACACCGTGACCTCGCGTCGGGCCAGCGCAGCGGTGAACTTGAACTGCTGATCACCCGGCAGCAGGAGGCGCGCTCGTGGCGTCAGTACGGTCTCCCACTCGACGGCGTGAATGGAGCCGCCAAGCGAGAGTTCTGCCGCCGGCACGAGGGGTTGCTTGGGACGCGGCGGAACGATGACTTCGACGACGTCGGGAACCAGCGGGTCGGTAACCACCGGCATCGGAGGGACCACGTCGATGGGCGCTGGGCGAAACACCGTCGCCGGCATCGCCATCCCCAACGACTGGTGCGGGCGACTGTAGTTGTAGCCGTGCACCCAGGCATCGATCGCCTCCTGGGCCGCCTCGATGCTCGCAAACGGGCCAGCGGCATCCAGCAGCTCGCGGCGCAGCGTCTTATGGAAACGTTCGATCTTGCCAGTCGTCGTCGGCGAGCGGGGTTTGGTCAACCGCGTGGTGATGCCGTTCTCCCGGCAAATCCGTTCGAACAGCACCTCGGCCGGATACGGCTTGGTGAACCGTCCCGTGAACTGTTTACCGTTGTCTGTCAACACTTCTGACGGCACACCGTAGGCGGCCATGGCTGCGGTGAAGGCTGCGCACACTGCGCGTGCTCCAGGTTCAGCGACGACGGTAGTCATCACGACAAACCGGGCATGGTCGTCGATGCCGGTGACCAACTTGCACTCACGGCCATCGGCCAAAAACACCCCGCCCATTATGTCGATCTGCCACAGCTGCATCGGGGCATCCCGCTGCCAGCGCCGGTACTTGCGTTTGTGGTTCTGCTGCTGGGCGGCCACCAGGCAATGTCGAACCAGAATCCGATACACGCTCGACCGCGACGGTGGCGCTTCCACACCGCGCAGTGTCAGTTCGTGGGCGATGCGTTGAGCGCCCCAGCGTGGATAGGTTCGCCGCAATTCGCAAACCATCGCCACCACCGTCGGCGGAAGCTCGTTCGGCGACGTCAACGGCCGACGCGATCGATCGGCCAGGCCCGGCAAGCCCAGGGCCTCGTAGCGGACGACCCATGAGTGCACGGACTGCCGCGATGCACCAAACTCCCGTGCCACCTGGCTCTTGGAAACGCCGTCGAGTACCTGAAGGACCGCGCGATACCTGTGCTCCGTCACCCAATCGGCCGAACCGCCGGCAGTCTCATCACTCACAGAACGAGCATCAAACCAGACCGTCAACCATCTGCTGAACCCGTCAAGGATGTCTAGAACCCTTGTCGTCCAACATGTCTTGAACCTTTACATTGACATTCGCTAGTCAGTAGGACTCGGTGCCGGTCTCAATGATGTTGCTGGCGAACGTCAAACGGTCCACGATCGCCGCGCACAGCCGCAGATCGGCGAAGGTCTTGGTCCAGCTCGAGAAGGAGTTGTGCTCGCGATGGCGACGTTGGCGGTTTACTCGCGCTCGGTGAGAACCTGGAAAGGCATCTCCGTAGCGCGACGACCGTGGCGGCCCACCTCCAGGGCCGCCCGCGTGTCGGTTCCGGTCGAAAATTGAGCAGGTAGTTCCGGTCGAAAAGTGAGCACCCTTCAACGATTGGAGACTCAACCCCGTAAACCTGCTCACTTTTCCACCGGAAGAAACTGCGCAGGATTCGACCGGAGCCGACACCGCGCCAAGCCACGGTCAACTCGTCGGCGACCCGGTCAGGTCGACAGCTTCGAGCGCCGCATGATCGCGGAAGTGGTCGGCCGCTTAGTCAGCCCAGGTAACCGGGACGCCAGGCGCCGAGCACTGCCTCGAGCTCGTCTCCGGCAGGATGTTTATCAACCGACGACGTAGGAGCCGTTGACCGATTCGTTGTTGTTTGCATAGAAGCAATCCTGGACTCGTCCGCGAGGTCCTATTCCCCTTCGATGACTGCCCAAGGGCTGGAGTAGCCCTCTACCCGATGGCGCTATCGGCCTAGGTAGAGATCGACCCACGTGCTGCCGTCGCCAGGAATGTCGTTCGGCGAACCTGGCTGACCGCCGGTCGGTATCGGCCGCCCATGCGCCGGGTCCGGGCAGAGATAAGGCGTTCCCTGACCGCACATCCCATTTCTCAGATGGGAGGGGTACATCTCCCAGTTGTCGTTATCGTTTTGCAGGCCAATCCAAATGAACACGATGTTGTAGGCGAAGTACCCGATGTTGGTCACGGCGGCGACGGCCAGGATCTGCAGGGCGGCCTTGGTCTTGCTGGATACATTGAGCCGCTCCACGCCCCGCTCGACCACCGACTGACCGCGATCATCGCGGTAGAACCGCAGCACCATCAACGGCGCCCAGCCAAGGGCGCCCCACACGATCGGTTCGTAAAGAGGGAACTGATGGGTCGTGCCCTTCAACAGCGTCAACCAGCCGACGGTGTCTGGATATGCAATGACGTGCAAACTGGTGAGGGCCACCTCGTTGAGATCCATGACTGCCATGAAGGCAATCGACCACGCAATAACGCCCAGCTTGCCTGTCTGTGGCCACCGCCTCATCACAAATTTGCGCAGGAACGCGCACCCGATCATGCACAGCGCAGCGCTCCAGATGAAGCCGACCCCGATGAGGATGGTGGGCTCGGGCATGAGGTTGCCACGCGGGGACACCCACCCGGGCATGTCGGTTGTCCACGAGCCAAAGTTCACCATCAACGACGAGTATGAGAACTGCGGCAGGATGTAGTTGAGGATCGGATCCCATTGGATTAGCAGCAGATAGGCGATGATAAGGATGGCGTCAAACGTCAAGCGCCTTTCGCGAATACACTGACGTCCTACGTAAACCAGGGTGCCGACGACCGTGATCACCGTGAACACCTGGAACGCAATGCAGAATCTAAGGTCCTTACCCAGGTCGGGGTTGTGGTCACCGATCGGTGTCGGCGTCGCGCGCCCCCCCAGGATCCAGCTCGCCGCGACATAGATGGCCAGGCCGACAAACGCCGCACCGACTGTCGCCCACACAATGATCGGGGGGATGGTGCGGACCTGCGGCGCCCTCTTCGTCTTGGCGGCAACAGACCACCCACGCGACGGTTCAACTTCGACCGCAGCCATGCAACGCCTCCTTGCGTTATCGCGCATAAACGTCCGAGAGTTAGAATCTACCATTTACTAGAAACTTATCAATAGCGCCGGTGAGCGCGCGTACCGTCGGCGCGGCGCCGAGTCTGTCTGTCGTCCTTGTCTCAGGCGAGCCAAAATCGAGTGCGCGAGAGCTGCTGCCCTAGGCGAGATTTGAGGTGCCTAATACGCGTTCAGGGTGGTCTTGTTCGAGAAGTACTGCTGCAGAGCACGATTGGCGTCTTCGTTGCTGCGCTAGCTCTAAAACTGACTGAGGTTGTTGACAGTCTGAGCTCCTGATGGAAGGAGCTGCATGGCTGACCGTGTTTGGAGTGAGAGGGATCTGATCAGACGGGCGAACCGGCGCCTGGCGGTAATACAGCACGCTGACGAGGTCAGCGGGAACGTGGCGGCTACTTGCCGCTATTACGGCATCAGCCGCAATGTCTTTTACCGGTGGAAGCGTCGGTACGAGGACGAAGGTCTCGATGGACTCAAGGATCGATCTAGTGCGCCGCTGTTGTGTCCGACGATCACTCATCCCGACGTTGTCGAGAAGATCATCCACTTGCGTCAGCACTACCACTTCGGGCCAATGAAGATCCGCATGTACCTCAAGCGCTACCACGACGTGGATATCAGCGCGTCTGGGGTGTGGCGAATCCTCAAGCGGCTCGGGATGAATCGACTGCCAGCCTCACAGCGCTATAAGCGCCACACCGGGCGGTGGAAGCGCTACGAGAAGCAGCGTCCAGGCCATTATGTGCAAATCGATGTCAAGTTCATCGAGCCGATCACCACCGGAGCGGGCCGCCGCAAGCGTTACTACCAATACACCGCAATCGACGACTGCACCCGGCTGCGCCTACTTCGCGCCTACCCCCGATCAGACCAGAAGACTGCGATCCAGTTCCTCGACTACGTCCTCTCACGACTGCCTTTCCAGGTCGAGAAGATCCAGACTGACAACGGCGCCGAATTCCAATCCAGCTTCCATTGGCACGTGCTTGACCAGGGCATCGGCCATATCTACATCCGCCCGGGCACACCCCGGCTGAATGGCAAGGTGGAGCGTTCACACCGCATCGACGCCGAGGAGTTCTACCGACTACTCGACGGTGTCGTCGAGGACGACGCCGGCCTGTTTAACCAAAAACTCAAAGAGTGGGAGGACTACTACAACTACCACCGACCCCACGGAGGGCTTGGAGGCCAAACCCCGTACGAAAGACTGCTACAAAAGACCAAGGCTCAGCCTGTCACCGGCCACCGTCAGTCACACAGCTAGCCGAGCGTGAGCAACTATCATGGCCGATGTCGCCGGCTTAGCGCCTCACGCGGCAACGCAGCAAGCCCGTCGACACCTTTAACCGCATGCGATGATGCCTCGTGACCGCAGATCAGCGATCTGGTTGTCGTCGATGCCGATCTCGCTCAGAATTGCGGCCGTGTGCTGACCCACGGTGCAGCCTCCGCTGGCCTTTGTCAACGACCGGGAGAACCGGTAAAGCGGTGCCAGCCGAAGATGTTTGTCGAAGATGGGACTGTCAGCTTCCACCGAGTACCCAGCATCGCGGCACGTGTCGCTTTGCAGGACGATGCCCGAATTGCGGTCGGCGACTTCGACGCATCCGACGTCCTGTGCGGTCAGCTCGTACTCCCACTCGAGTTTGGTCTTCGTCAGGAAGACCTGTTCCAAGACGCGTGCCAAGACATCGTCGTTGCGTGCCCGTGATGCGGTATCGACGAAGCGCTCGTCGCCCAGCAGGTCGACGTAGGCCTGCATAGCCTTCGCGAAAGGTTCCCATTCTCGCGCCAGGGGAGCGGCGAGAAACACCCAACCGTCGGCGGCGCGGTACAGCCGGTAGAGGGCCGTGAGGCCGAGGAACTCCGCGTCGGCTGTCGGCACCGGCGGCTGGTCGCGATAGCTGACGTTCGACCAGATGAGGGCGTTCTGAACCGTGCCCAGCATGGTGGTTTCGGTGTGGTGCATATCGATGCCGCGCCGCTTCGCGTAAAGGCACACGAGCAACGCGGAGGCGACACCCAGCGCGGCGATACCGTCGGCCTGCACCGCAGAAATCGTTCCGCCGGAGAACAGCGTGGCGGCCGTGCGGTGCAGGTCATCCAAGTCGGTCGGCGGGTGCATTGCGTCGCCGCTGTCGAGAACGGCCAGACCGGACGCCGCGGCGATGGACGGTGCGTACGCGGGTCGATGTCCGAATGGCCCATCGAGGCCGTAGCCGGAGGTGCTCAGGACTACCAAATCGGGGTTTATCGCCTTGAGCGTAGCTTCGTCGATCTTGGCTCGTTCAGCTGCTTGCCCGCGGAAGCACTGAACGACGATGTCGCAACGCTTTACCAGCTCGTATATCAGGCTGAGCCCCTCTGGTTTGGTGAAGTCGACCGCGCAGCTTTCCTTGCCTTGCAGCACCTTTGCACCACCAGCCTCCGGGAACGGAAGCATGTTTCGGATGTTGTCGCCGTCGAGCGGTTCGACTTTGATTACCCGCGCACCGAGGTCGGTGAGCAGCGTGGCGCCGTAGGGCCCGGCGAACATCGAACCGAATTCGAGGATCGTCGTCCCATGTAGAGGAAGTCCCGCAGCGACCTCACCGGCCGCAGGGAGGTTGGGCGGCTCCCGGCGCAACCCCCACACCGACGCATTGTGCTGTCCTACGCCCGGAGCTGGATGCAACGCCGTGAGTGGCTGGCCATCGGAGTGGATCAACGTCGACGGCTGGTGCACCGGGCCAAGCTCGGGGTCGTCCACAGTCACAGCTCGGCCTTGATGAAGAGTCTGGGGATGGTTCAGTGACTCGCTGGGTGTGCGGAAAATCTCGGCACTTAGATTTTCGTTTGCATCGAATGCCTGCTGCCATTCCGCGAGAGTGCGCGCCCTGACCCGCTCGATCATCAGGTCCCAGAATTCCGTGCGCAGTTCTTGCGTGGGTAGCGTGGGAAAACCCTCCCATTTTGGGTTCGCAAGTTCGGTCAACAAGTCGAGCTCTGTTAGCCAGGCATGCATCAATCGCGGCGATACCTGGGCGAACTGCAACCAGCGACCGTCTTTGGTGGGGGCCGCCAAGACCGAATACACCAGGGGGATCAGCGGGCGGCTCTGTTCGTCGTACACCGCGCCCGCTGGTTCGAAGGCGCCCGGATACCGGTCGAGCACTAATTCGTGGAACCAGTTCCAGGTATCGTTCGCCCCCACGCCCGTTACGAGATTGGATTCGACGACTTGACCGCGACCGCTCGAATCCCGCTCGATCAATGCTGCCAGGATTCCTTGCACGGCGGCGTGGGCCGCGCCCCAAGACGCATAGGGGGCCGAGACGTAGGCAGGCCCGCTTCGTGGGGTGACGCCACGCTTCTCGTGCATGATGCCGATCTTGGCCAGGACCAACGCTTCCCAGCCCTTGTAGTTTCGCCACGGGCCTTTCGACCCCCACCCGGTAATCGACGCGTGCACAAGTCTGGGGCAGCGCTGTGTCACCAATTCGGGCGTGAGTCCGAGGCGGCTCCCGTCCGCCGGCCGCGCGGTCGTCACGAGCACATCGGCGTTTTCTAGCAGCTGCCAGAGTCGTTGACGGTCGTCAGGTTCGTGGACATCGAGGGTGACCGAACGTCTGCCGCGTAGCAGCGCGGGCCATCCCGGGAGCTGTCGGAGGGAGCTGCCGTCGGGCGGTTCAACCAGGATCACGTTGGCGCCGCAATCGGCGAGGAACTGCGAGGTGTATGCGCCCGCCAGGGTGGTGGACATATCGACAACCAGCAAATCAGCGAGGGGCGGCCGGCCCGGTGCCGGAGTTACTGCTGCCATAAACGCTCCTCATGGGGAAAGACGCATGGTGTGACGTGTGTAACGCCAGGATGACACCCGAAACGGTTAAATGTCAAAACATTTGATGAACTGTCAAGACATTACTAGCGAGCCTCTCCGGCGCCCGAGGCAGCGCCATCGACCCAACCCAGATGCGCGGCGAGGGTGCGCACGTCGAAGACATCGCTGTCGGGGACCTGTTGGCGGACCGTCTTCGACTTATCTTGTGGTGCAACCACTATCGGGCACGAGGACGCCTGGCGACAATCTAATGGATCAGTGGCTGCTCGGTGAGTTCGGCGACGACCCGAACCGCTACACGGACGCCAAGTCTCGCAGAAACTACACCGGCACTTCACCATTGGACGTCGGGTGTGACCGGGAATCTCCATGTGTCAGTAGTGCTTGTCGTACAACCCTCCCGCCAGACGTGCCCGGATCGCCGGTGCCTCCAGTGGTTGGGCCGGGAGGAAGGCTCACGCCGCTTGTGTGAGCCGTTCGCTGCCGATGACGTCGGAGACGTCGAAATTCAAGGTAGGGGCATTGATGGTCCATTCGCCGGTTGTTCTCAGGGGGTGCTCAGCAGCGGGATCAGCGCCGCGGTATCGGCGACGCTGCGCAGCAGATCGTTCAGGTGCGTGCACGTCGACGTGCCGGCCAGCTCCTGGCGGACCCGGAAGTGCAGCTCGTCCAGCCTCATTCCGGTGATGCGAGTTGCGCTCGCAACGGCGCCTGGACATTCCTGCCAAGGCAGAACTCTGGGTATCGCCTGCGAGTGCAGTATGACCCCCGTGTCTGCATCTACCGATGCATCGAGCGTGTATTCGTGGATGATGGTCTCGGTGCTGTCGGCGCGGACATAGCTGTCGCGAAACATCGCACTGATCGACACCTTTGAACTATCCGAGCAGGGTTGAACGTCAAGTCGGCGCCGTCGTCGCATGCCGTGAACAGGCAGCGGGGCCATGGCGTGCCAGGCGAGTGGATCGGCCGGGTCCTCGAGCGCAGGGGCCGGCGGGCCGGTCACGACGGCGGGGTCACCGCCCTCGAACGAGGTCATCAGCAGACCGCCGGTGACGAAGCCGGCGCACCGGTCGGCGATCGGCAGATAACCTGACTTCGCTGCGACTCCGAGCACTCCCGACGCCGACAGCGCATGACCGGAGATGAGTGTGGCGACGGGGACATCATCGAGCAACGTATAGCGCAAGTCGCGGCGTCGCCGCAGATCGGGCGCGGCCTTGTCAACCGCAGCGCGAAAGCCGCTCATCGCCGGCGCCCCACTGAGATTCATGTTGGCAACGATCGGTTCGACCTCGAGGTGCTGAACGACCCGAGCGAAAGTCTCGACCGTCGCTTCCAGGCGGGCGTGGCCCACCTCCGTCGTGGTGCCGTCGCACGCCGTCTTGACGTCGCGTGCTCGGCCCGACAAGTAGACCGGATCTATGGAGCCGGTTTTGCGCGTCATATCGATGGAGCTGGTTCGCCGCACTGAGCCAGGCAGTAGTCGCGGCGTCCCTTGGGTCGGCTCGTGAATTCCATGCAACGGGTGCAGGCCGAAACGTGGCGTGCCTAAGTCGTCTCCGCTCATACTTGGGCTAGTTAAGTTAGGCGATACTCACGCTCTTGGTCCACAGGAACTCGTCCAGCCCTTGCCGACCGCCTTCCTTGCCCATACCGCTGATGCCGATACCCCCGAAGGGTCGGTGCACCCCCAGGTTAATGGCGCCGTTGATCAGGACTTCTCCAGTCTCGAGCGCTTCAACGACACGGTGGGCGCGTTTGAGATTGTTCGTGAACAGGCACCCGGACAGCCCGTAGGGGGTGCTGTTCGCGATCTCGATGGCTTCGTCTTCGGTGTCGAACTGCATGATCGACAGCACCGGTCCGAAGACCTCTTTTTGCGCCAGTTCGGAATTGGGGTCGACGTCTGCGAACACCGTGGGCTGCAGGAAGTATCCGTCCGCGAGGTCACCGCCGATGCGCTCACCGCCCGTGATCAATCGTGCGCCGTCCTGTTTGGCGCGGTCGATCATGCCCACGATCCGCTCCAGTGCTGCTTCATTCACGACAGGACCGCTCAGGGTGTCCAGATCGAACGGGTCACCCACTTTGATCATCGACGCGATCGCCGAGACTCGCGCGATGACGTCGTCATAGAGCGGTCTTGCCACGATCATTCGGGTCGGAAGGGCGCAGCCCTGGCCGCTCATCAAGCCCACCGACATCATCGTTCCGTAGCCGCAGGCGAGGTCAAGATCAGCGTCCTCGAAGATGATGTTGCCGGATTTGCCGCCGAGCTCCATGACCGCCGGCTTGATCTGCTCGGCACAGGTCGAGAGGATCTTGCGCGCCGTATCCGGGCCGCCGGTAAAGGTGACTTTTTTGACGAGCGGATGGGCGACCAGCCTCGCCCCGGCTTCAGCGGATCCGGGAACCACGTTGATGACGCCGGCGGGAATACCGGCCTCTGCAGCGAGATCGGCGTACAGATTGGCGCTGAAAGGGGTGAGCTCGGACGGCTTGATCACCACGGTGTTGCCCGCGGCAAGTGCCGCAGGCACTTTCATCGCCAAGGAGATGAGGGGGCCGTTCCAGGTGATGATCACGCCGATCACCCCGTAAGGCTGACTGAGTGTATAGCTGAACTCACCGTGGGTTCGGAACGAGGACGCGATGTCACTGCTGATCTTGTCGGCCCAACCCGCGTAGTAACGCGTCCACTCGACCGACATCGCGACGAGCCCGCCCACCAACCCCGACGGCGTGCCGTTGTCAAAGGTACCGAGGCGGGTGAAGTCGTCGGTGTTTTGCTCGATCAGGTCTGCAAAGCGCATCAGAATACGCCTGCGCTCGGCCGGATTGGTCTGCCGCCAACCAAGAAACGCGCCGTGGGCGGCCTCGACAGCCTCGTCGATCTCGGCGGCGCCTGCCATGGGGATCTCGGCGTCGGGTGTCCCATCGCACGGGTTGATGTGTTGGTGGGTGCCTCCAGAGGCGGTATACCGTTTGTCGCCGCCGATCCTCAGCGAGACTTCCGGGCGCTGCGTTGCAAGTGTCGACGTAATCATTGGCTCTCCCGTTGTGTGTTATCGAACCGCGAAGCCGGCGTCGAGGGGCCAAGCGGTGCCTGTGATGAATTTGGCCGCGTCGGAAACCAGCCATGCGACAGCTTCCGCGATGTCCTCCGGTTGCAGGATCTGTATCGGAAGGACGTTCTGCATGGCTGCCAGCGCCGCGTCGTTGCCTTCGAATAGCTTGGCCATCGTCTCGTTCATCACCATGCCGGTCGCCACCCCAGTTGGGTGGATGGTGTTGACCCGGATCGAATGCGGGCCAAGATGATTAGCCCACACCTGCATCAAACCTACGAGACCGCGTTTGGCGGCGGCGTAGGCCTGGCCACCGGCACGGTCGGTGCCGGTAGCCTTCAAACCAGCGCTCGAACTGGTGATCACGATCGACCCGCCGCGGCCGCCGTCGATCAGAGCGGGGATGGCCGCCTCGACGGTGTTCCACACACCGACCAAGTTCACGTCGATGATGTCCCGGAAGATCTCGCGTCGCTTCGAGCCTTCACTGAGTCGCACGATTCCGGCGTTGGCCACCACGATGTCCAGGCGGCCGAATTCGGCGACACCTTCGCGGACAACAGCGTTGACGGCGTCGGCGTCGCGAACGTCGGCTTGGCGGGCCACAATTCGTCGGCCACGATCCTCCACGAGCTTGACCGTCTCTTCGAGGTCGGCGGGGGTCGCGTTGGGATAGTCCATCGAGTCGATGTCGGCACATATGTCCAGGCCGACGATGTCGGTGCCTTCACTAGCCAGGCGGACGGCGTGCGCGCGACCTTGCCCTCGAGCTGCGCCGGTGATGAAAGCGACTCTGCCTTCGAGGTTTCCCATGAATTGTCTCTCCTGTCAGTCCGACGGGCTGCCGGTGTGGATGCGTGCCAATCTCAAACCCTCTTGGGAGTCGTCGACCTCGACGCTCCAGTTGCCGCACGAGCACCAGGCTCGGAAGTGTCCGTTCTCGGGCAGGATCGCCTGCCCGTCACAGTCACCGCCGGTGTTGGCGATACTGGCGAAAAATTCGAGCGGTTTCTCGTGCAGGGCGTTCTCGTCGTCAGCCATCACTGGCTCCGGTGTACGGCCGGAAAATTGGAAGCATCCAGCCATCGGCAATGGGCGAAAAGTCCACGCGCAGCGCCATTCCGATCGTCACGTCGGTCGGCGCGATGTCGACGACGTTGCTCACCAGTCGCGCACCCGGTGCGTCGGGCAGGTCGATGACCGCTGGTACCAACGTCAATTCGGGCATGCCGGGAATGCCGTGCACGACCGCGAAGCTGTAGACGGTCGCATCGCCACTCAGTTGAACCCAGTTGACGGACGTGGACTGGCATCCCGGGCAGAACGGTGTGGGTGGCAGCCGGAAGGTTCCGCAGTCGGCGCACTGCGGCGCGACAAGCCGCCCTGCTTTGGCTGCTTGCCAGAACGGTTCGGTGTGTTTGTTGACCGCGATCCGGACGTGCTCGCCGGGAAGGGTTGTCGCCAGCGTGGCGGGGGGCGCGCTCATGCGGCGCGCCCCAGGATCAGCCCGCTGACCGGCAGACTGGCCGGCCCCCCGGTGATCAACGCGAGTTCGGCGTCGGTCACCTGGTTGATGGCGGTGCCGCGCATCTGCTCGACTCCTTCCATGATCTGGGTCATGCCGACGATGTAGGCCTCCGATAGTTGACCGCCGTGCGGGTTGAGCGGGATCGAGCCGCCGTCATAGCGAATCGCCCCGCTCTCCACGAACTCGCCACCCTCACCCTTCTCGCAGAATCCGTAGTCCTCGAGTTGCATCAGCACCATCGGGGTGAAGTGGTCGTAGAGCAGCGCCACATCGATGTCGTCGGCGGTGATCCCGGCTTGGCGGTAGAGCCGCTCGGCGATCGGCTTGTTACCCGAGGAAGCGAAGTACTCGTCGGGCATACCCATCCACGCGAACGCGCGACCCCACTCCTTGACTCCACCATGGGCGGCGGCGACCACCGGGACCGGTGGCTGGCGCAGATCGCGGGCACGGTCGGCGCTCGTCGTGATCACCGCGACGGCACCGTCAGTCTCCTGACAGAAGTCGTAGAGGCACAACGGTTCTGCGATCATCCGCGCGTTGAAATAGTCGTCGAGCGTCAGTGGCTCCCGGTGAATCGCCTTGGGCCGGTTCAGCGCATTGGCCCGCGTCGAGATCGCGATCTCGGCGAAAGCCTCGCGCCGCGTGCCGTACAGATGCATATGCCGACGCGCCAACACCGACATCAGCTGACCCGGACCGAACAGCCCCGACGGCTGCAGGAACGAGTTGATCGCGTCGGGCTCCATCGCCGAGAACACCGCTCCCAGACGCTGTTTGGACTGCTGCAACGCCATCACAGTGACGACCACGGAAGCATCGCCGGCGACAATCGCCGCACGCGCCAGCCCGATCGCCCCGGCCGAACCACCGCCGCCCGAGGTCAGCGCCGCGGTGAACCGGACCTCCGGTATGCCGAGAGTTTCCACGAAATCGCCGGTGTCCATCTTCTCGGCGTACCCGGCACTGGCACCTGAGTAATAGGCGAAACCGTCGATGTCGCGCACCGACAATCCGGCGTCGGCGCACGCGGCGAGGATCGCCTCACCGGCGAGTTCGGTGACGGTCTTCGGCAACGACCCGCCCCGCTTGTAGTAGGGCGTCGCACCGATTCCGACGATGGCGACGTCACGCAGGCCGTCCGAATTGCCCACCAGCTCAGATGCTTTCGGCTGGTACGGGCGGGACGTCGGGGAACAGCTCGAAGAACGCGCCCTGGGTGATGCGCAGCCGTGTCTCGTCGCTGATCCCGTCGAACAGCGTCTTAAGCGTGTCCTGGGTGTGGCCGAACGTGCCCTCCATGTGCGGATAGTCGCTACCGAACATCACGTTGCGATATCCCATGTGGTCGAAGGCCGCCACCGCGGTCTCGTCGTGCTGGAACGACGCGTAAACCTGGCTGTAGAGGATCTCCTTCGGGCTGCGGCTCAGCTTGGGCCGCACCGCCATATGATGCTGGCGATACCCCTCCAGCAGCCGGTCACCCAAAAACGGAACCCACGTCGCGCCGCCCTCAGAGATCAACACCTTCAAGTTCGGATGCCGGTCCAGTGCACCGCAAGCCACCAGCTTCATGGTGGCCCGCTGCCCGGAGAACGTCGTCTCGGCGTAGTTCATGATGGCCCCACCCGGGCCGCGATATACCTGACCCGCGCCGCCGGTCACACTGTTGCCGGCCTCCACGGGCACCGGATCGGTGCCGATATGGAACGCGAGCACCATCCCGGCCTCCTCCGCAGCCGCCCACAAGGGCTCCCAGTCGTCGCGGTGCCAGTCCGGGGCACTCGGGTGCGGCGACGTCGGCAGGAACACCGCCTTGAACCCCTTGCCGGCCGCCCACTGCAGTTCCTCCACCGCATCGTTGACCACGAGCGTGGAGACCTGCGCGGTGACCACATAGCGCGGTGACACCGCACAGATCTCCGCAAGCGCCCACTCGTTGCTCGCGCGCATGCACGCCTTCAGTAGCTCCGGCGTCCGGAACGATGAGGCCCACATACCCAGCGACGGAAAGATCACCTCACCCCACACGCCCTCCTGATCCAAGTCGCCGAGCCGCGCCCGGGCATCTCGCACACCCTGGGGCCTCGAGGCCAACTCAACGAAGGCCACCATCGCCGACGACGGCAACTTCCGCCGAAAGATCTGACCGTCGACGTAAACCGTCTCGTACTCACCGTCGGGATCCTTCTCCGAACGCGGACACAACTCGGCCAACCGCTTCGGCAGCCGGGATTGCCACAGATCGTCGGGTTCCAGAAAGTGTGAATCACCAGAATTCGTCCAGATCTTGGTCATGCCTGCCTCCAACCGGGTACTGGCTTTGAAAAAGCATTTTTCACTAGGCTAGGAGGCTGGGTACCACATGTCAACGGCGATTCCACCGATCGATGGATTGAATCCCCAGCTCGGGCAAGTTAGTGTGCGACACAAGCCACATGCGTTGTGCAGAATGCGATGCAGGGTTGAAAAACGACATTTCAAAGGAGTCGCGTCAAATGCCCTCTCCCTCCGACGCCCTTGCCGCCCCCGAACCGACGACAACGCTGGCTGGCATCCGCGTCGTCGACCTGTCCACCACGCCGCCCGGCGCGTTCTGCACGCAGTTCCTGGCGGACCGCGGGGCAGAGGTTTTGACGCTCGAGGCGCCCCCGCGGTTTTCGTCGCGGGTCGGGCCGGGTCGGTCGGAGATCAGGGCGCCCGGCGGATGTCTGGCCGGGCAGACACTGCCTCGGTACTGCGGGAGTTCGGCTACGATGACGCGACCATCGCGAAATGGCAGGACGCCGGTGTAATCCATTGTGGCTGAGACTCGGACGATCAATCGCTCATCGGAGCGACAGCACATCATCGACGCTGCCTACCGGTGCTTGGATCGCGGTGGCGAGTCGCTGACTTCCATCACCGAGATACTCGATGAAGCCGGTCTCGGCACGCGGGCCTTCTACCGGAACTTCAGCACCAAACACGATCTTCTGTTGGAGATGTTTCGGAGGGATCGCAAGGCGGTGCAGGAGCAACTGCGCGAGGTAGTGGCGCGCGCGGAAACCCCGGTGGAGGCCCTGCGGTCGTGGATGACGCACATGTTCGAGCTGGTGTCGAATCCGCGCAAGCGCAAGAGGGTGGCGATTTTCTACTCCGAGGAACTGCGGCGCACTCCAGGTTATGCGCGCGAACTCGAAATCGGGATGGCGGCCGATCAGGCATCGATCGCCGCCATACTTCACCGAGGCAAAGCAGAAGGAATCTTCACCGCGTGCAGTCCGGAGGTGGATGCTCGGTCGATTCGGGCGGCTTTCGAGGCCGCACTTCTCGACCGGTTTCACCAGAAGTCGACGACAGACGTCACCGACGAGGTCGACTATCTGCTGGGTTTCGTGCTGCGCGGTCTGGGCGCCGCTTAGTCTTTCAGCAAGGAAGCGAGCTTTGTGCCGATCGTCTGAACATGTCTCAGCGCCCACTCTTTCGGCATCCCACCCAGCGACGCCCAGAAGAACACGGTCTCGGTAGTGTCGCTCGCCTGAGAGTTCGTTGTCGCTACGCACCAGCCTAAGCTAGAATCTACTGATATATAGAAAGTATGGTCACGACCGATCTCTCCGATGCGTGTCTCGCGATACCGATCGCCCAGCGTTCACGCACGGTGCCAGCAAAGGACGGTGTCAGCACATGGGCTCGAGTGAATCATTGAGGGGCAAAGTCGCCGTCATCACCGGCGGCGCCAGCGGGATCGGTGTGGCTACGGCACGAAGTCTGGCGGATCGGGGTTGCAAGCTCGTGCTGGCCGACATCGAACAGGCGGCTTTGAACTCAGCTGCAGCGGAACTGCCTGCCGGCACCGAGGTGTTGCCAGTCCGTACTGACGTCTCCAAGCGTGCGGACGTCGAGAGCCTTGCAGCGCGCACAAGTCAGCACTTCGGCCCCGTCGACATCTTGTTCCTCAACGCCGGCGTGGGAGCCACGGGGCCGCTGGTCGACGCAACGCACGAGGACTGGGAGTGGATGATCGGCGTCAATCTCTGGGGTCCCATTCATGGTGTCGAGGTGTTTCTCCCATCGATCGTGCGGGCCGCCCGGAGTGCGCACATCATCTTCACGGCATCGTTCGCGGGCCTCGTCGCCAATGCAGGACTGGGTCCCTACTCGGTCACCAAGTACGGTGTTGTGGCGCTCGCCGAGACGCTGCATCGTGAACTGCGCGAATCGCTGGTAAAGGTCAGCGTGCTCTGCCCGATGAAGGTCGGGACGAACATCGAGCACTCGCATCGCAATCGCCCGGCTCACCTCGGCGGTCCGAATGCCGCCTCCGATGTTGACTTCGACGACCCTGGATTTGCGGGCCGCATCGTGTCGCCCCACGACGCCGCGAAGATCGTCGTCGACGCAATCGGTTCCAACGAGCTGTACTTGTTCACTCACCAGGAGTGCCGCGAGCCGATCGCGCGCCGATTCCGAAAGATCGACGCCGCGTTCGAGACGTCCCCGAGTCGAGCGTGATGGCCGACGGCACGCATGCGCGTTCTGCCCTCATCACCGGCGCCTCTCGCGGGATCGGATTGGCTATCGCACGGCGCCTGGCCGAGCGGAACATGGCGCTTACCATCACCGCTCGCAACGAAGAAGCCCTGGTGGCGGTGCGCGACGAACTCCGCGAATTAGGCGCGCCTGCAGTACTTTCCGTCGCCGCGGACATCGCTGATCCGGATGCCCCGGTCGGTCTGATCCGGCGGCACCGTGACGAATACGGCGACATGTCGGCATTGATACTCAATGCCGGCGTCGGTACGGCAGGGTTGATCGCCGACTACCCGCTGAAGCGACTCGACAAGACCATGGCGGTCAACTTCCGGAACCCCTTCGTCCTGATCCAGGAAGCCTTGCCGATGCTCCGCGCGGCGGTCGCTCGGCATTCGTCTGAGGGGGCCAAGATCATCGTGCTTTCCTCGATCACCGCCATCTACGCCGAGGCCCAACTGGCTGCGTACGGCGCCTCGAAGGCCGCGATTGCCTCGCTGGTGGACACGCTGAACGCCGAAGAGTCGGGCACCGGCATATCTGCTACCGCGATCGCGCCTGCCTACGTCGACACCGACATGTCGGAGTGGGTACGTGGCCGCATCGCGCCCGAGGAAATGATCCCGGCCGAAGACGTGGCGACCTTGGTCGAGTTCCTGCTGAGGATGTCGGCGCGCTCGGTCATCGGTCGGGTCGTGATAGCGCGGGCAGGCACCGACGGCTACGAGGCGTAACGCCCGAGAGGGCCGCCGCGTCGGACCCGTGGTGGCCCTCTCGGGCGTCCAGCTAGAGCGCGTCGACGTCGAAGGTGGCCAGCTTGGCGGCTGAGACGTCAGTGATCTCGTCCCACTTCGCCGCAACATCGTCGATGCTCGGCGCCGCCCCGGAGAAGGTCACGCCGTCGGTCTGGAACAACACGGCGCGCTGCACCTTGCCGCCGCCAACGATGAATACCGAAGCGCTGTCGGAGTTCTCCTCCGTCATCAGGTAGCCCACCACGGGCGCGACATACTCGGGCGTCAAGCGCTCGAAGATCTCCGGTGTCATGATGTCCTGCGTCATGCGCGTCGCGGCGATGGGCGCCACCGCGTTGGCCATGATGTCGTATTTTGCGCCCTCCTGCGCAAGCGTATTGATCAGTCCGACAAGTCCGAGTTTGGCCGCGCCGTAGTTGGCCTGGCCGAAGTTGCCGAACAGCCCGCTGGTCGAGGTGGCGACGACGACGCGGCCGAAGTGCTGCCCGCGAAAGTGCGGCCACGCGGCGCGGATGACGTTGTACCCGCCGTAGAGATGCACCTTCTGCACCGCGTCCCAGTTCTCGAACGTCATCTTGTGGAAAGTGCCGTCACGCAGAATGCCCGCGTTGCTGACGACGCCGTCGATCTTGCCGAATTCATCGAGCGCGGTCTTGATGATGTTTTCGGCACCCGCTGGCTCGGCCACGCTGTCGTAGTTGGCCACTGCGCGGCCGCCGGCGTCCAGGATCTCCTTGACCACATCGTCGGCCATGTTCTGCCCGGCGCCCGTGCCGTCGCGCGCCCCGCCGAGATCATTGACCACCACGCTGGCACCCTCTCGCGCAAGCGTCAATGCATACTCGCGTCCCAAGCCGCCCCCGGCTCCGGTGACGACGATGACCCGGTCCTGCACTCCTGACATGAATGTTCCTTCCTGCTGATGCCGAACGGCGGATTTGATGGTGGTTCACACTTCGACGACGGCCAGCGCATGGCACCGGCTGCGATAGAAAACGACTGGTTGTACATCGGCATGTCGAGTGATGTCGGTGATTTGCAATATGACGATGCTGTGATCCCCGGCTTCGACGACCTGGAAAAGGCCGGCCTCGATCCACACACTGCATCCGCCAAGGAAAACGGCGCCACTCGGAGAGGAGACGGCCGTGACGCCGGAAAAGCGGTTGCCGGTCTTCGCTGACAGCGACGGGACGGCGCCGCTGTGACCGTAGCTCAGCACGCTGATGCCAAGGTGGCCGCACGTGTGAAGGCGAGGCCAGGTCGACGAACTGTTCTGCACGCACACCGAAACCAAGGGTGGGGCAAGCGATACGGGCACAAACGTACTGAGAGCCATTCCGCACGGAGCGGAATCGACCATGGCGCCGACGAACACGATTCCCGTGGGATGACAGGCGAATACGTCTCGCAGCAGTGTGTGGTCGAACGACGGAGCAGTCACGGCAGCCTTCGGCAATATTCGGTACGGCAACAGAATCTAGCACAGGGTAGAATAGTGAGGCTGGCGTGTTCGGTCGTGATGGGTCGCTTACCGGGCTCCGGCAGCCGCTCGAATGCATGCGGCGGCAGTAGGCCGCGACCCACGGCCAAGGACCCTGAAGCGAGGCTGCTCGGCCGGGATCGACGGCAGCGTCGGATGCTTGTTGCGCTTGGTCTTCTCAAAATGCTACTTTCGACTAGATAGTAGAAAGTCGTCTGGCTGCTGCAGTTGGCCTTGCCTGAAGAGGAGGTTGCTCAATTGAGCGCCCCAGTGGTCCCGATCATCGATACCGATACACATCTGAGCGAACCGCCCGATCTGTGGACATCGCGGCTGCCCTCGAAGTGGAGCGAGCTTGCTCCCAAGGTGGTCTTCGACGAGCGTCGGGGGGAAGATATCTGGATCATCGGAGGGCGCCGACTGTCCGGGGTGTCCGGCTATGCGATGGCGGGGTGGCATGAGTATCCGCCCAAGCACCCGCCGTCCGCGGAGACGGCGGACCCCGCCGCGTTCGATGCCAAAGAGCGGGTGAAGCGGATGGACTCACTCAAGATCGCTGCCGAGATCCCATACCCCAACCTGCTGGCGTTTTCCATGGACGCCTTCATGGGTTACAACGAGCCCGAACTCGTCTTGGATTGCATCCGCGCCTACAACGACTTCCTGACCGAGTTCGCTTCCATTGCTCCGGAGCGGTTCGTTTGCCTTACGACGCTGCCCTTCTGGGACCTGGACGAGGCGGTCAAGGAGATGAACCGGTGCCACGACAATGGGCACCGCGGAATCAACTTCATAGCCAAGCCCTACAAGTTGGGCCTGCCGCGCCTGCGGGAAGACCACTGGGCCCCGATCCTGAAGGCGGCCGAGGAACGTCAGCTCTCCGTTAACTTCCATGTCGGATACCAGTCTCAGACCGAAGAGGACTGGGTTCGCATGATCAAGGACGTGCAGGGCCCGGCCGACTACGCGCAGGAGACCACGATGTCCTTGATGGGACTGTGCGAGAACGTGTCCGAGCTGTTGCTGTCCGGAGTGTGTCACAAATACCCCGGCCTGAACTTTGTCAATGTCGAAAGCGGCTTCGGGTGGATCCCCTATCTGGTCGAGAGTGCCGACTGGAACTGGAAGAACTCCGGTGCTGCGAAGGCTTATCCGGACCGCGAACTTCCCAGCCACTACTTCCGCAACCAGATCTACACCACTTACTGGTTCGAACGCGAAACCGTGCGCTACATGGGGGCGGCGTACGCCGACAACCTGATGTTCGAGACGGACTTCCCCCATCCGACGAGCCTGTCTCCCGGGCCGGCCTCGACCGCGATGTCTCCGCGGGAAGTGGTCGACGAGACGCTCAACGAATTACCCATGGACGCGTGCCGCAAGATCTTCTACGAAAATGCCGCCCGCCTGTATCACATCGACGTAGAAGCCTGTCTTCAGAATTAGCGACTTGCCTCGGTCTGGTCCGAAATGGGCCAGACCGAGGTTCCAAGGGAGTGATTAGGTGGCCGTCGCAACAAATCACGACATCGAGCCCGCCGCTCCGGGCGCCAAGGAGGTGTGTGACGCGCTATTCGCCTTCATCGACAGAGAAGTCGCGAAAATTCAGCAACCCATCGAGGCGGCTCTGCATGATCCGCGACTGTACTGGCGCGAGGACGGGCGCATCGCCGACGAGGTAGTTCAGGCCCGTAGGGCTGCACGGATGGCTTCGGCCGAGGCCGGCTTCTACACGATGTTCTGCCCTACCGAACTCGGCGGCGGCGGGCTGAGTGCCGAACTGTACTTCGAAGTATTCGAGGCTCTCTGTCACCGGTATGGCTCACCCCAGACGCAGCTGGCCTTCCAGGTCCTCGCACACGCGAGCACAGGTCCGACGGCGTTGTGGACCTACGCATCCGACGCTCTTAAGGCTGATCTGGTGCCCAAGCTCCTGCGCGGCGAGGTACAGGGATCATTTGCGATGTCGGAGCCCGACGCAGGCTCCGACGCCTGGATGATGACCACCACCGCTGTCCGTGACGGAGGCCACTGGGTGCTCAACGGCACCAAGCAATGGGCCTCGTGGGCGCCGACCGCTGACTTCTTGATCACGTTCGCCATCACCGACCGCGAGCGCTTTGCGGCGCGAAAGGGAGGGTTGACGGGCTTCTACGTGCCCACCGATGTTCCGGGATACGACCTGTACTCGATCGTCAAGGTGTTCGACGAAATCGGCGGCGAAGAAGCAATTCTCACCTTCAACGACGTCCGTATCCCGGATGAGTACAGGCTCGGTGAAGTTGGCGAGGGCTTCCGTGTCGCGATGGAGGGCTCTGGCCTGCTGAAGATGACGAAGCTCGCGCGGCTGATCGGTTTGGGCCGGTGGGCGAACGATAAGGCGGTCGACTATGCGAAGGTACGCAAGACATTCGGCAAGACCCTGAGTGAGCATCAGTCGATCCAAAACATGCTTGCCGACAACTGCATTGACATTTACACCTCGCGTTTGGCGTCGCTCGACGTGGCGCGCAAGCACGACGCCGGGGATCAGGCACGATTTGAGTCCGCGATGAGCCACGCGCTCGTCGCCGAGGCGATGTACCGCGTGTACGACCGGTCAATGCAGATCCTGGGCGGGATCGGCCTGAGCAACGAAGCGGCGATGATCCATGGCTGGCACACGACACGCGTGTCGAGAATCAGCGAGGGTCCGCCAGAAGTTCAGCGGCGCACCATCGCCAAGTATCTCCTGTCGGGCGCCTATAAGTTCTGACTCCCTGTCACGTCGAGTTGCCAGTGCTCTCGGGCACTGGCCTCACTCAAAGCAACTGTGACGCAATGGCGTTCGCAGAAACATCGAATCGGCGCGTCCTCAACGCAAAGCAAGAAGGGAACACATTCCATGGTCGACGCATACATCGTAGAGGCTGTTCGATCGCCCGTCGGTAAGCGCAACGGCGGGCTGGCCGACGTCCACCCCGCGGAGCTATCCGCCCAAGTACTCGCCGCGCTGGTGGACCGAGCCGGCGTCGATCCCGCCGTCGTCGACGACGTGATCTGGGGTTGTGTTGGCCAGATCGGCGAACAGTCCAGTGACATCGCACGCACCGCGGCGCTGACTGCCGGATGGCCGGACACGGTCACCGGCGTGACGGTCGATCGGCAATGCGGATCGAGTCAGCAGAGTTTGCACTTCGCCGCCGCCGGCGTGATCGCCGGGCAGTACGACGTCGTGGTCGCCGGGGGAGTGGAGTCGATGTCCCAGGTGACCATCGGTTCTGCGGCCGAATTCGGCGCCGGCCCTTTCCCCGAGCGGTTTCAAGCACGCTACGGAATCCCAAATCAAGGTGTGGGAGCGGAGCTGGTCGCCGAGCGTTGGGGACTGAGCCGAACACAACTCGACGAGTTCTCCGCCCAATCCCACCAGAAGGCCGCGGCCGCACAGGATTCGCACGTTTTCGATGACCAGATTGTGCCCATTCGACGCGCCGACGGTTCCGTCGTGACAGCCGATGAAGGTATTCGGCGCGGAACTTCGGTAGAAACGCTCGCTGGTCTCAAGCCGGCCTTCAAGGAGGACGGCGTCATTCACGCGGGCAACGCCTCACAAATCTCGGATGGCTCGGCGGCGCTGCTGATCATGTCGGGGGAGAAGGCCCGGGAGCTCGGCTGCACGCCGATCGCTCGCGTGCACACCGCCGTGCTCGCGGGCGCCGATCCGGTCCTGATGCTCACCGCACCTATTCCTGCCACCCAGAAGGCGCTGCGCAAGTCTGGACTTAACGTCGGCGACATCGGGGTGTTCGAGATCAACGAGGCGTTTGCACCGGTGCCGATGGCATGGCAGCTCGAGATCGGCGCGGACGAGAAGCTGTTGAACCCGAACGGCGGCGCGATCGCGCTCGGCCATCCCCTCGGGGGCTCAGGTGCCCGACTGCTGACGACCATGATCCATCACATGAGGGCGAACAACATCAGGTATGGGCTGCAATCGATGTGCGAAGGTGGCGGGCAGGCCAACGCGACCATCGTGGAGCTGGTGTGACAACGTCGGAGGCCGTGACCACGAATGCGGCACTCATCCGGAGGTCCGGACGGGTCCTCGTCATCACCATCAACAGACCCGACGCCCGCAATGCGGTGAACCAAGCGGTTAGTACGGCCGTCGGTGATGCGCTCGAGGCGGCGCAGCAGGATCCGACAGTCTGGGCGGTCGTGGTGACCGGTGCCGGTGACAAGTCGTTCTGCGCAGGGGCCGACCTCAAGGCGTTGTCGCGCGGCGAGAGCGTGTTGCATCCGGACCATCCAGAATGGGGGTTCGCCGGACTCGTCCATCACTTCATCGACAAGCCGGTCATCGCCGCCGTCAACGGGTCAGCGCTCGGCGGCGGCACAGAGCTGGCGCTTGCGAGCGACCTGGTCGTGGCGGAGGAGCGGGCCGTATTCGGCCTGCCGGAGGTGAAGCGCGGTTTGATTGCCGGTGCGGGTGGCGTCTTCCGTATCGTCGAGCAGCTGCCGCGCAAGGTCGCACTCGAACTGCTGTATACGGGCAACCCGATTTCGGCTGCCGAGGCGGCACGTTGGGGATTGGTGAACAGGGTCGTGCCCGACGGCACGGTGGTGGAGTATGCGCTGCAGCTCGCCGAGCAGATCGCCGTGAATGCACCGCTATCCGTACAGGCGAGCAAGCGCGTGGCCTACGGAGCCGATGACCGCATCATCGAAGCCGAGGAACCAAAGTGGGCGAGAGTCGCACGGGAGGGCGAGGCACTACTTGCCAGCGAGGACGCGAAGGAGGGGCCGCGCGCGTTCGCCGAGAAGCGTGCACCCGTATGGGAAGCACGCTAAGCGATGAGGATCCGCGCTGATGTCGCGCATGTCATGGTGCGCGCGATCGACGTGGCCGGCATTGTCCTCGCCGATGTCTGCCGCTACACCGTTATGAGGGATCGGAAGTCTCCCGATCGGCAGGTCCGCGCCTTCTTCGCCGCGCTTCGGCACCGTGCTGTTTTAGAACTAGCTACTAAGACCTGAAAAAGTCGGCGCGTTGATCCGACGTCGCATCCTGCTGAGCAGGGAAGATGGCCTCGAACCCTTGGGAAGAAGGGATCGAGGCCATCGTGTTCAGAACTGTAAATGATCAGCCGACGTTGTGGGATGCGATATTGCCGCCGGAGCTGCTTGTGTTGCCCGCCGAGTTGGCCCGGGTGGATGCGCTGCTTGATGATGCGGTGTTCTTTGCGCCGTTCGCGGCGTATTTCGATGCTCGGATCGGTCGCCCGTCGATCCCGATGGAGACCTATCTGCGGTTGATGTTTTTGAAGTTCCGCTACCGGCTGGGCTATGAGCCGCTGTGTCGTGAAGTGGCCGATTCGATTTCCTGGCAGCGTTTTTGCCGCATCCCGTTGGGCATGCGGGTGCCGCATCCGACCACGTTAATGAAGATCACCAGTCGGTGCGGGGAGGCTGCGGTGGCCGGGCTCAACGAGGCGCTTTTGCTCAAGGCGGGGGCCGGCAAGCTGTTGCGCACCGATCGGGTGCGCGCTGACACGACGGTGGTGTGCGCTGATGTTGGGTATCCGACCGATTCGGGTCTGCTGGCTAAAGGTATTGGCGCCATAACGCGTACGGTGACGCGGATCAAAGCCGCTGGCGGGGCTACTCGCACCCGGGTGCGTGATCGGCGACGTTCGGCGGGTCGGCGCGCACGCTCTATTGCCTCCAAGCTGCGGCTGCGTGGCGCCCAGCAGGGCGATGACGCCCAGAACGCAGTGCGCCGCATTACCGGGGAACTGGCTGACATCGCTGAAGCTGCGATCCGCGAGACTGACGTGGTGCTGCGTAATGCTCGCCGCGCCCTGCGCAGCGCCACGGGGATGCGCAGAGGCCAACTGGCTCAGGCGATCAACCACCTAGCCACGGTAGTGGGCCGCACCCGACAGGTGATGACCCAGACCCGCAGTCGGCTGGCCGGGGTGATGCCCGAATCAGCGCACCGGGTGGTCAGCCTGCATGATGCCGACGCGCGACCCATCCGCAAGGGACGGCTGGGCAAGCCGGTGGAGTTCGGTTACAAAGCTCAAATCGTCGACAACGCCGACGGCGTCATCCTCGACCACACCGTCGAAATCGGAAACCCTGCCGACGCACCGCAATTGGCGCCGGCGATCGAGCGGATCACCCGCCGCGTTGGCCGCCCACCACGAGCGGTGACCGCTGACCGCGGCTACGGCTATGCCTCAGTCGAACATGACCTCCACGAACTTGGCGTACGCAACGTCGCGATCCCACGTGCAGCCAAACCCGGCGCGGCCCGCCGCGAGTTTGAGCACCGGCGCGCCTTCCGCGACAAGATCAAATGGCGAACCGGATCCGAAGGACGGATCAACAACCTCAAGCGAAGCTACGGCTGGACCGGACCGAACTGACCGGCATCGCGGGCGCCCGGACCTGGTGTGGACACGGGGTCTTCGCCCACAACCTGGTCAAGATCAGCACCCTGGCCGCATGAAATCGACACCACAGCCAACCGAGCATCCCGAAATCAGGACGTGACCAACCACCACTACCCCGGCAAACCGTTTTTCAGGTCTTAGTAGCTAGGCCCCGACTACAACGCTGCGCATCACGAACACCTGCACGTCGACGCAGATATCTGCCGCGAGGTGGCGGCAGGCTTAACGGCGAACCGGCAGCCGACTGCCGGGGTTCAGTTCATCAGTAGCTCGCGCAGGTTGTCACGCATGATCCGGTGCACGCAACCCGGGTCCAGGTCGGTGAGCCCCTCCGCGAATTCGGCTGGCTGGGCCAGCCCCTCCGCGTGGGGATAATCCGAGCCCATCAACACGCGGTTCGCGCCGATGCGCTTGACCAGTTCGGGCGTGTTGTCCTCGTGAAAGGGAACGACATAGACATTGCGCTTGAACATCTCCGATGGGCGATCAGGGAGCGTGCCGCCCGGCCAATCGCCAAAACGTCCCCACCACGCTGCCTTGTTGAGCGTCTTCAACAGATAGGGGACCCATCCACAGCCATGCTCGACGCTGATGACCCGCAGTCCCGGGAAGCGGCCGAACAGATTGTGCAGGACCATCGCCGCGAGCGTGGTCATGATGGGAATCTCGACGTGGAACATCGCGAACTGCAACGCCGAGGTGTCGCGCGTTCCCGGCCGGGGCTTCTCGCCCCACACGGTCGACGCGTCGAAGAAACCGGCTGACACGTGGAACCCAACCGGCACTTTCGCCTCCTCGAGGCGCGCCCAGAACGGGTCGAACTTGGGATCGGCAATCGAACAGGGCTGTGCTCCGCCACCCGGGGCCGGTCGCAGATAGACGACTTTCACGCCCGCCTTGAGCAGGCGGTCCAGTTCTTCCACGGCCAGGTCCGCGTCGGCCAGCGACAGACACCCCGTGCCGAAAATGCGGCCATTGCTGCCGAAGCCCCAGTCTTCCTCGACCCAGCGGTTATACGACCTCAGGTTGGCATACAGCACCTCGGGGTTGTCGAGCAGATCCTGCTCGATCCCATTCGCCATCGACGGGAATAGGATCGTGCCCTCGACGTTCTGGCTGTCCATCAGCTCAAGCCGCGCCTGCTGGTCATGGAAAGCCGGCAACATCGACGATTCGTCCCGCGCATCGTCGAAACCGCCCAGCTCGGGATTATTCAGGATTTCCTTGAACGAACCCGGAGCCTCGGTCTTGTCGAACTTGACGTTGCAGAAGGTCAGAACCTTGTCACCGCAATGCCAGTATTCCTTGCCATCGGGGTGCATCCGGGCCTGGATCGCGACATCCTTGTACTTGGACTCGATATGACGGCTGAAGCAGTCCCGGACCTCATAGAAGTGATTGTCTGCATCCCACAGACCATAAGGCTCGCTGGTCACGTCACACACTCTCCATTCCATTTCGTTTGATCTTGTTCCCAGCGCTCGCGCCGACGGGCGAGAGGGCCAGAGCACGTCGAGTATTCATATAGTTAGCCTATAGAACATCATATCGGTAGCCTATGGAACGATCAGGCGCGCGTCAATGGCTTTCTAGCGAGGCACAGATTCTTGTACTAAGTAGATTACTCCGCCGGTGGGGCGCACAGATGACCCTCGACAGGGTCGTCGAACAGCTTGAATCTGGTGCGCCGAGAAGCGTTCACCCGTATGGAAAGCGCTTAAGGGGTGGATGGATTGACAAATAAATTCTACTATATGGTAGAATCTAGCCGTCAATCGGACTTCAGATAGGTCAAGCACATGCATGTTGGCAAGAGTGTCTTCTTTCAGAATCCCGACGAGGATCGTTCCGACTCGGCGCTTTACAAGCATGAGATAGCGCTGGCAGAACAGGCCGAGCCGCTGGGCTTCGAGTCTTTGTGGATCGCCGAGCACCACTTCGGTGGCTACGACGTGTCGCCAAACACGTTGCAGCTGTTGACTTATCTGGCGGCCAAGACTAAGCACGTCCGGCTGGGACCTTCGGTGGTGGTGCTTCCGTGGCATGAGCCGCTGCGGGTCGCTGAGGAGCTCTCGGTGCTTGACCACCTGTCGAACGGTCGTCTGTTGCTCGGCATCGGCCGCGGCCTGGGCCGTCACGAATTCGAGGGCTTCCGGCTGAACATGGGGGAGTCGCGCCAGCGCTTCCAGGAGTATGCACAGGGCATCCTCAACGCCTTCGACACGGGAGTCATCGAGTCGGACGGTGAACTCTGGAAGCAGCCGCCCGTGCAACTTCGACCCCAGCCGCTGGCTCCGCTGCGCAACCGCACATACGCATCTTCGGTGTCGCCTGAATCGATGGACATCGTCGCTGAACTCGGTGCGGGTATCATGGTGATCGCCCAAAAGCCGTGGGATGTAACGGTTGCCGACGTCAAGAAGTACAACGAGCGGTTCGTCGAGTTGAATGGTTACGAGCCGCCTAAACCGCTGCTGATGTCCTTTGTGATCGTGCACGAGTCCTCGTCCGCGGCACAGGAGCTGCACGAGCAATATCACTATCGGTACGCGAAATCGACGTTCGATTGGTACGAGTTCAGCAATCCCGGCCTAGCGAAGGTTCCCGGTTACGAGTATTACGGCAAGTTCGCCGCCAACATCGAAAAGCACGGGGCGGATAGCTTCGTGAAATTCCTCGCCGAATTGCAGGTCTATGGCACTCCGGACGAGGTGGTGGAACAGTTGACCGACCATGTTCGTCGCATCGACGGCGTCGGGATGACTTCGGTACTGTCCTTCGCGGGAATGAGCCCCGAAATCGGTGCGGCCAATCAGAAATTGTTTGCAGAGCAGGTGCTGCCGCGCCTGAAGGGCATCGACACGGAGCGTGCGTTCCCACCCGTTGCCGTCTCGGCGCATGCCTGAGGGCGTGGCGTCGGCCGGAGAGGTCCACTCCGAACTGCGCATCGCGCCGCTCCCGATCGAAGAGCGCGATAACGTGACTAACGAGCTGCTCGATAAAGTCGGGCCGGGTCGTGACCTCAATCTGTTCACAACCCTTGTGCGACACCAGCGGCTGTTTCGGCGCTGGCTGCCGCTGTGCGGTGGCCTGCTCAGCGGGAAGTTGTCGGCCCGTGACCGGGAATTGCTCATCCTGCGGACCGCCGATCGCTGCGGGGCCGCCTACGAATGGGCGCATCACCTGGTGTTTGCCGCGGACGCCGGGTTGACCTCCGAGGAGGTCAACCGGGTCCACGCCGGTGCCGGCGCCGAGGGCTGGACGGAACTGGAGTCGGCGCTGGTGAGAAGCGCCGACGAACTCCATGATGAGTGCGAGATCTCAGCGTCGACGTGGTCGGTTCTGGCGGCGCACTACGACCAGGAGCAGCTGATCGAGGTGCCGATGGTGGTTGGGCACTACCACATGCTGGCCTTCGCGGCGCGCTCGTTCGGCGTGGCGATCGAGCCCGCCTACCGGCCCGTCTCAGCGTCGCGCGCCGTCGAATGACCCAGGAGCGAGTGCCCTCATACCGGTGACGCGCGCCCAGGCCAGCTTTCGCCGGCGAAATGTCGACCGGACGCGTTTTAAAACCATTCCGCCTTCATGTCGACGGTCGTGCTGTCGAGGGTTTCGAGCAGATTGAGCTGGGGATCGACGCGGGGCAGTTCGTAACGGAAGAAGAACCTGCCGGCCTGCACCTTGCCAGCGTGAAAGTCAGTGTTCTTCGGCGCGCTGGTGATCAACAGCTCGAGCCACATCCACGCAATCACCAAGTGGCCGAACGCCTCGAGATAGATCGCGCTGTTTGCCAGCGCCAGTTCCCGATCGGATTCGCCGACCAGTTTCGTCGTTATTCCGACGAGACGGACCCACCGTTGAGCCAGCTGATCGGCGAGGTGCCCGAGTTCCCCATCCAGGGCGGTCGCACCGTCAATCGCCTTGCCGATGCGGTCGGACACCAAGGCCAGGCTTGCGCCGTCGTGCTGAGTCACTTTGCGGCCGAGCAGGTCGAGGCTCTGAATGCCGTGTGTACCTTCATGTATTGGATTCAAGCGGTTATCGCGGTAGTGCTGCTCCACGTCGTAGTCGCGGGTATATCCGTAACCTCCGTGTACCTGGATCGCAAGATCGTTGGCCGCTACGCACCATTGCGAGGGCCAGCTCTTGGCAATCGGGGTCAGCACGTCCAGCAGCAGCGCCGCTTCTTCAGCCTCTTTGCTGTCCTCACTGCTGGCACGGGTGTCGATCAAGTATCCGCAATACAGCGCGAAGGCCAAAGCGCCTTCGACATAGGCTTTTTGAGCTAGCAGCATTCGCCGGACGTCGGCATGCTCGATGATCGGCACGGGCTTGTCTGGCGCGGATTTGCGGCCCGGAACGCGGCCCTGCAACCGCTCATTCGCGTATCGCACGGACTTGAGGTAGCCGGTGTACCCCAGTGCAACGGCGCCGATGCCGACGCCAAGCCGAGCCTCGTTCATCATGTGGAACATGTAAGAGATACCGGCGTTGGGTCGGCCAACCAGGTACCCCACCGCACCTGCTGAACCCAACGGGCGATGGGCACCCTCACCGAAGTTCAGGACGGTGTTCGTTGTGCCGCGGTATCCCATCTTGTGATTGAGTCCACCAAGGGAGACGTCGTTTCGTTCTCCGATCGCGGCGTCGTCGTCGACCAGGAACTTGGGCACGATGAACAAGGAAAGCCCTTTGACCCCCGCCGGCGACCCGGCGATGCGCGCGAGGACCAGATGCACGATGTTCTCGGTCATCTCGTGCTCACCGCCCGAAATCCACATTTTGCTGCCGAAAAGTCGGTAGTGGCCATCATCGGTGGGTTCGGCGCGGGTGCTGACGTCGGCGAGCGACGACCCGGCTTGCGGCTCGGAGAGACACATGGTGCCCGAAAACCGGCCGGCGAGCATAGGTTTGACGAAGAGCTCGTGGTCGCGCGTGCTCCCATATGTGGCCAGCAAGTTCGCATTGGCCATGGTGAGCATTAGATAGGCTGCGGTACTGACATTGGCGGCGTGAAACCAGGCGAAGCCGGCGCTTGCCACGGTGACGGGTAGCTGCGCGCCGCCGAGTTCGTAATCCATGCTCATCCCGATGAGGTCGGCGGCCGCGAATGCATCGAGCGCTCGCTTCACCTCGGGGTTGACGTGGACGTGACGTCCATCAAAGGTCGGTTCCCTGGTGTCGTTGAGCTTGTTGTGCGGCGCGAAGTACTTCTCGGCGAGTTGCTCGCAGAGGTCGAGGACCCCGTCGAATGTCTCCCTGCTGTGGTCGGAGTAGCGCTCACGCTTCGGCAGCTCGTCCACACCCAGCCACTCGTAGAGCAGGAAATCGACGTCGCGCCGTGAGATGAGGTCGTTGGGCATGGACGCTCCCTACTTTTCGATCGTGGCGGCACAGCACATGGCGCCGGTGACGAGCCCGACGGTGCCGGTAGCCAATTAGACTGTTAAATCGGGCGACTGCAGCTTCTGACGCCACTGTTCTCGCAGTGCGAATTTCTGCACCTTGCCGGTGCCAGTCTTCGGCAGCGCCTCGAACACTATTCGCTTGGGCACCTTGAACCCACCGAGTTGCTCCCGGACGTGTCTTTCGATGTCGGCCTGGTCGGCGGTTGCTCCCGGATGCAGGGTGATGTGTGCAACCGGAACCTCGCCCCAACGATCGTCGGGCACGGCGACGACGGCAACCTCGAGCACCGACTCGTGCGAGGCGATAGCGTTTTCCACTTCGATCGAGGAGATGTTCTCGCCGCCGGAAATGATGATGTCCTTGCTGCGATCGCGGAGTTCGAGATAACCGTCTTCGTGGAGTACGCCGAGATCACCGGTGCGGAACCACCCGTCGGGCACGGCAGCTTCAGTTGCCTCAGGGTCTTTGAAATAGCCGGCCATCACATTGTTTCCGCGGATCGCGACCTCGCCCATGGTTCGCCCGTCCCTCGGTACGTCATCACCATTCGCATCAAGGACCCGGACGGGTTGCGAGACGATGTTGCACACCCCCTGCCGGGCTTTGAGTCGCGCGCGCCGCGGTGCGTCGTATGAATCCCACGATCGCTGCCACTCGCAGATAACCACCGGCCCATAGGTTTCAGTGAGACCGTAAAGGTGTACGACGTCTATGTTGAGCTCGGCGAGACGCGCCAGGATGGTGGGCGTCGGGGGTGCTCCACCGGTACCGATGAGTAGATTGCGCGGAGGGACGAGCCCATGGGCCGCATCGCCGTACGCGATTGAGTTCAGGACCACGGGCGCGCCATTGAGATGAGTGACCCCCTCGTCGTCGATCAGGCGCCAAATCTCCGTGTGATCGACCGATCGCAAGCAGATGTGGGCCCCGCCCGCAGCGGTGACGGCCCATGTGAAGCACCACCCATGGCAGTGGAACATCGGCAATGTCCACAACATCTTCGAGTTGTTCTCCAGGTGCATCTGCGTGGCCATCGCGACAGACTGCAGGTATGCCCCGCGGTGGTGATACATGACGCCCTTGGGCTTGCCAGTTGTGCCACTGGTGTAGTTGAGCGAGAGCAAGGCGTTCTCGTCCGTGATCGGCTGGATTCGAGGCTCCGCCTCGACGAGCAGCTGTTCGTATTCGTCATTCTCCCCGCCGCAACACACCAGTTTCATCCGCGAGTCGACGATGTCCGATACTGCGTGGGCCAGTGTCGAAAGTGAACTGTCGTAGATGAGGACGGTCGCTTCAGCATGGTCGATGATCCAGGCGAGCTCATGCGCAGACAGCCGGATGTTGAGCGTGAGCAAAGGTGAGCCGGACCACGGCACGCCGTAGTGCGCTTCGAGCAACACGTGGCTGTTCGGCGCAAGAATCGCCACGGCTTTTCCGCCGGCGAGGTCGATGAGCGCCCCGGCCAGCCGCGTACTGCGGTCGAGCAGCTCGCGATAACTGAACGTGCGTTCACCGTCGATGACGGCCGTATTGTCGCCGTAAATGGTGGCGGCGCGACGCAAGAAGCTGACCGGCGTCAGCGGCTCGAACCAGAATTCACTTTGCACAAGGCTTCGGCAATCTGTTCGTGGAAATGGATCAACCCCAGTTCGTTCTGGCCGAACACCAGCGAATCGACACTACCGCTGTCCAACCCCGACTGGATCTTCTTACACATCGGAAAGTCTTCCTGACCGGTGACTTGCATCAGGATGTCGAGATTGAGAATCCACTTCTTGATCGTTTCGTCGTTGGGCGGTTCCGGTGCATAGATGCTCGTTTCCACCACCGAGCTGCCCGGCGTGTCGTGAGGGAAGATCCGCCATACCTCGAAATGGTCGAGCTGATGCACGACGAGAGTATTGGGGAAGACGACGTAGTGAATCGTGGCGTGCGGCGGAAACTGCCAGGTGCTCGGGTCCTGGCCGATGTCATCAATCGATTTTCGGACGCCGATGCTGCGGCAGTGCTGATCAAAGGCGTCGAACAGCTGGGGGTGCGAGTGGTAGAGCCGCGAAATCGAAGAGTTGTGCAGCGAAAAGACGTGATATGTCTCGAGGAAGGTGTCGACGATCATCTTCCAGTTGGCGTGTTGAATTGCCTTGCGTGTTTCCACGTGGTGGAAGTTGGCCAGCCCAAAACTGTCCAGATCCTCGCTCAACCGACCGAGGTAGGCATCGGCGTCCACGGGGCCGCCGTCGAGCCGGGCCAGGATGAGACCGTGCGATTCGTCAGACGACACTTCCTTCAGGTCGAACGACTCGCCCTCCACGCCGAAGTAGTCCTTGGCAACCGGCTTACGTATGTTCTTGCCGTCCAGCGAGTACAACCACGCATGGAACGGGCAGCTCAGGTTTCGCGCACCCTTTCTGCGGCAGTCGGGTTCGACGAGGGGTGCACCGCGATGCCGGCACGCGTTGATGAATACCCTGGCGCGTCCGTCTTTGGCCCGAGTCACCAGCAGCGGCACCCCGTCGATGTGCGTCGCCAGTACTGTGCCCGGATCCGGTACATCGGCCGTCAGACCCACGACGATGGGGTGACTGCGGAATAGTTGTTGGCGTTCCCGCTCCAGCTGTTCGCGTGACGTGTACTCGCCGGCGGGCATCATCTGCGGGCCATCGCTCAGTTGTGTGGACTTCGCCTCAGCGAGCTTGCGGAAGCGCTCGATGAGCTCGTGTTGGACAGCGACCTGCATTGTTTCGATCCTCGACGTCTGTTGAAGGCTGCCATTGAAAAACTTTCTATATCCGAGTAGATTCTAACCGTAGCAAGGTGATGAGGCAAGCGCACTGGATCTCGAAGCTGCGTTGGCCCTGAACTTCGTCGAAGGGCGCATCCGATGACTTCGTCAATCGCGAGTTCGGCGGACAGCTCCACCATCGTGCATGCTGCTCGTCGCTTCCGTGTGGCGCTAATGGTCTCTGAGGCCGAGCGTGCCGCAATTGCGAACTCGGCGAAGAGCCGGAGAAGTTCGCTGCCCGGCTCTGGGGGCCGGATTTTCCTGCGTCCAGCCACAATCGTGGCGGCCACCGACCTTCGGCAAGCCCAGAAGCGGGTTCGTGAGGAGCGCGCGGTGCGGCACAAACGCGGACGTCTGCCTCGTCCGATCTTGTTGGCCGTCAACGCATGTGTCGAGGTCGACAACACCACGGCGTGCCGTCGGATGCGTAACGGGACTGATGCGACGGGAGACGGGCTGTCCTACGCGGGTACGGCGCGTGGGTTGGCCGGTTTGGTCTTCGACATCCATCACCTCGATCTCGCGGACGGTGTCGTGTTACGTTCGCCGGCGGGGTGGACCGCCGCGACCTACGCCGAGATCGCCAAGGAGTTGGGCAAGCGTGGTTACCAGCCGCTGGTGATGGTCGCCGATCCCGAGATGCCCTGGGCGTCATAACGAAAGGCTGCTTAAGTGATGGCCATTCGACCGTAAGCCTCGGGTACGCGGGGTACCGCGGAAGGCAAGCGAGTCTACGGGGCATCCGCGGGCGGCCACGTGCGGGCGATATGACGGATCCCTTTCGCGCCTACCCGCAATGAGAACCATTTGGTGTCACGGTCTGCCGCCCGAATGAAGCCTCACGATGGGCTAGAATCTGTTTCTGATTCGATAACTCAGGGGTGGCAAGATATCGACCGCATAACTTGTGCCACCGGTGGTCAGCCGACCGTTTCGAAGGGGCGATGATGGAACTGGAAACGCTGCTCTACGAGTTCGACTGTCATGTTGCGACCATCACGCTCAATCGACCCGACCGGCTAAACGCCTTCAATCAGCGTATGTGCGAGGATTTCTCGCAAGTCTGGCGGCATGTCCGGCTCGATGACGAGGTGCACGCCGTCGTGGTGCGAGCGGCTGGTGAGCGCGCTTTCTGCACGGGCGTAGACACGGACGACACGCTGGAGATGGTGTCACGGCCCAATCTGTGGAGCCGCGAGGATCCCAGCAGTTATCTGTCCCCCAAGGCTAATCAGGTGTGGAAGCCGGTTATCTGCGCAGTCCATGGAATGGCGGCGGGTGGCGCGTTCTATTTGCTCAATGAGGCGGACATCATCATCAGCTCCCACGATGCGACGTTCTTCGATCCGCATGTGACTTACGGGCTTGCTGCCGTGCTCGAGCCTGTGGGGCTCGCCGCCCGGATGCCGCTGGGTGAAGTGCTGCGGATCGCGCTCATGGGTCTAAACGAGCGAATGTCGGCCAGCCGTGCCATGCAAATGGGCTTGGTATCGGAGGTCACCGAGCGTGAGGAGCTTTGGCCACGTGCCGACGAGATCGCTCACCAAATCGCGGCCAACGAGCCCCTGGCGGTGCAGGGAACGGTCAAGGCGATCTGGGACTCACTCGACGTCGGACGTACCGATGCCATCCGCAATGGTGTGCACTACACGCAGCTAGCCAACGGCGTGGAGACCGTGAAGGTGACTCGCGGTGGAGCCGGCAAGCCGCAATGGAGGTTGCGGTAGTCCTGCTACTCAGCGAAAGTCCGAGCCGCCATCCACGTTGAGATCCGCCCCTGTGGTGAAAGAGTTGAGTCGCGAGCCCAGCAGCGCGATCATCGGTGCGATCTCCTCGGGGCGCCCGGCGCGGCCGACGTATCCGAGAGCATCGCCGAACACTTTGTGTAGAAGCGCGCCGACTTCCTCGGCAGTGCGCAGCCCGAACGAAGGCCCTAGGCGCCGGCCTGCACCTGGACCGCATGATCCCGGATGGTGATCCCGTCGAACAGTGCTGAGATGAGAAGGCCGGCAACCTTTTCAGGGGATCGCTTGGCGCGGTCGGGCCATTCGACGGTCCAGTTCAGCGATCCCATAATGAGGAGCCTCAGGGTCTGCAGGTCGAGGTCGTCTCGAATTTCGCCAGCGTCGCGCGCGTCGCTGAGGAGTCCGTCCCAGAGCTTGCCGTAGGGCCGTTGGTCGACGCGGATGTGACGCTTGCGCAGCTCGTCGGGAAGCTGGCCGAGGATGCGTGCATTGGCTGCCGTGTAGTCGACGGCCTCGATCACGGCCTCGGCGTGCGCATGAATCGCGGCGCCAAGACGCGCGGTCGCCGAGGCTTCGGGGCCCAGGGCTTCGACGGCCGAGACGACGTGTTCGTGCGTCTTCTCGAGTCCGACGCGCAGCATCTCTGCGACTAGCGTGTCCTTCGAGTCGAAGTAGTAGTACAGGCTGCCTTGTTTGACATCGGCGGCCTCCGCGATGTCGGTGAGGCGCGTGCCGGCGTACCCGTTCTGGCTGAACACCCGTGCGGCGGAATCGAGGATCCGTGCGCGCGTTCGTGCTGACTTCGCGAATGGCACCCTGGTCCGGCTCTTCGTTGTCACCGCCCGAGTATACGAGAAACGGCGCATTTCTCGGGTCGTCGTCGACGCGTGCGGTGGGTCCGAGCCGCTTCCGTGTCGCTCGGCATCGGGACGTCGTGCACGATCGCGTAAGTAGCAGGGTGGGCCTGTATTCTATTCGCTAGTCGAAAGTAGGCGTTGTTCGGGAAGGGGTAAGCGGTGCGGATGGATGATTCCGTAGCGTTGGTCACCGGGGCCGCTTCCGGCCTGGGGCTTGCAGCCGCCGCAGCGTTGCGAGACAGTGGCGCGACAGTCGTCATCGCCGATCTGCCGTCTTCGGCCGGTCGAGCGGTTGCGGCCGACCTCGGCGATGACGTTCTGTTCGCGCCAACGGATGTATGCGACGAATCCACTGTCGAAGCGGCACTCGACCTTGCGCAGTCGGCCGGCGACTTGCGGATAGTCGTGAATTGCGCCGGGGTCGGTATCTCTCGTCGCGTGCTCGGCAGAGAAGGCGCACACCCGACGGCGGATTTCGCCAGGGTGATCGGCGTCAACTTGATCGGCACGTTCAATGTCATCCGGTCTGCGGTCGCCCGGATGACGACCACCCCGCTCGACGCCGAAGAGCGGGGTGTCATCGTGAATACCGCATCGATCGCCGCCTACGACGGGCAGATTGGCCAGGTCGCCTATTCTGCCTCGAAGGGAGGCGTCGCGGCGATGACGCTGCCGTTGGCCCGTGATCTGGCGAGTCATGCCATTCGCGTGATGGCTATCGCGCCGGGACTCTTCGAAACGCCATTACTCGGCGTCCTGCCCGACGAGGCACTCGGCGCGATGACCCGGGTAATACCCCATCCCAAACGTTTCGGAAGGCCGAGCGAATTCGGCCAGCTCGTCGTGCATATCACGCAGAACCCGATGCTCAACGGTGAAGTGGTGCGGCTCGACGCGGGCCTGCGAATGCCAGCCCGCTAGCGGTGACGAACCCGCGGGCCGCGCCCGGTTCGCCAACCCGTCGCCTGGACGCCGACCGTGGCGAAACATGGCTACCCTCGTTCGGTTGCAGGCCGGGCCGTCGGACCAACAGCCAAGGCGTCGAAGGCAATTGAGTCAGACGCATTTCGGAAGTCCAAGATGACGCTCCGCCACGATGTTGCGGTTGATCTCGGTAGTGCCCCCGCGGATCGTGCAAAGTGGTGCATGGCGGCCCTCGTACTCGATCCAACCATCCGCGGCTGCGCCAGCCTCGCCAAACCGAAGCAGACCCGCCGCTCCGGCGCGCTGTTGGAACCAATGGGCAGCCTTTTGATATGCCGTGGTCGCAAAGAGCTTGGTCATCGCACCTTCGACTACGGGCAACTCACCGCTCGCCGCCAGCCACGCCGACCGCTGTGTCAGCAGCTTCGCGACTTCATTGTCCATAGCGGTCTGGGCCATCTGCTGTCGTATCGCGGGGTCGCGCACCGCACCGGTGTCTTCGGCCCACTGCCGAAAATGCCGCAACAGCGCAACACCGCCGTTCGTCTCGCCGACGACACCGCGCTCGAACGACAACCCGACGCCCATCGCCGCCCAACCCTCGTTAACGCCTCCAAGGACCCATTCATCGCCCACGCGGACATCGTCGAAGAACGTCGCGTTGGTGCGCTCGGATCCGATCGTCCACACCGGTTCCACGGAAATGCCGGGAGTGTTCATGGGAAGCACGAACATGGTGAGACCGCGGTGCTTCGACACGGTCGGGTCCGTGCGCGTCAGAAGCAGGATCCAATCGGCTTCGTGGGCCATCGTCGTCCACATCTTGGATCCGTTGATCACCCACTGGCCGCCATCGCGTACTGCGCGCGTGGACACCGAGGCTACGTCACTTCCGCTGCCGGGCTCGCTGTAGCCAAGGCAGGCATAGGATTTCGCGGAAAGCAACGAGGAGAGGATGCGTTCTCGTTGGAAGTCGGACCCTAGCCGGTTGACCATCGCGGCAACAATCAGCATCACAGAAAGCGCGTCGTAGGGCACCGACGCCTTCTCCAGCTCGTTGACAAGGATCCAGAGTTCCATCGGATCACCCTTGCCCAGCCCCGGCACGGTACGTTCGAGCAGCCCTCGCCGTGCGAGCTCCTGATACAAGGCTGGGCAGGCGAACGTGCCGGTGCGGTGGTGTTCACCCCGGCGATCTGGTGTGTAAGTGAGGGCGATGACGTCCTTGATCTCCTGACGGAATGCCGCCGCCTCAGTGGAGAGATTGAAGTCCATTGGCGCTACCTCTCGCTCGACCTGTCGTCGATAGAAACTGCCCCGAACAACCGGTCCGCCAAGCGCCGGTACTGAGCAGCGGGGTCGCCGAGAACGAGCGGCCAGCCGCGCGCCCTCCGGTAGTACAAACCGATGTCGTACTCCTCGGCAAACCCGTACCCGCCGTGGTAGTGCAGCACACGGTCGGTGACCTGGGCCGCTACTTCGGTCGCGAACAGGTAGGCCATCAAAGCAAGCGATGTCGGATCGTTGACCTCGTTGTCGTCGACGTTGGTGATCCCCGGTGCGGTGGGATCCGAAGTGTCCATGGCCCACGCCGCCTTGAACGTGAGCAGCCGGGCGCCATCGATAAGCCCCGGCAAATCGGCCAATCCATGTTGCACCGCCTGGAACGTGCCGATCGGCCGGCCGAACTGCTCGCGCGACTTGACGTACTCGGCTCCGGTGTCGAGGCTCTTCGCGGCGATGCCGACGAGCGACGCGGCGGTGAGTATCTGCCACTCCGACAGCGCGCCTGACCACACTGACTTGTCGCCTAGGGTCGTTGCGGTGTCGTGGTCGAAGGTCCGGAAGGCCACGGGCATGCATGCGTGGTTTGCCGGCGCCACTCCGGGGGGCTCTGTGGACACGGCTACCGTGGCCTCGCCGCACGGGCCGACAACGGTGCGGGCGACCGCTCCGGCGGGAATGAGGCCCCAGTCGAGGCCGCGGGTTGGAAACTGCAGCGCGATCGTCGCAACCTCGTCTCCGGCGAGCAGCTCGGCGGACGGCTCCGGCAGGGCGCGCAAGGCGACCGTGTGTTCGATGATGGGAACGGGTGCCAGCGAACGCCCTACGCATTCGCCCACGACCACGAGGTCGGCGAGGGCGGCTCCGCCGCCCCCCTTCTCCGCCGCGACCCCCATGGCCGGGGCGTCCAGAGCGCACAGCTTCGACCACAGCTCCGAGTCGAAGCCGAGCGGCTCCGCTCGTCTGACGACCATCGATTCCGAAGTCTTTGCGAAGAACTCGGAAAACAGCTCTTCGACTGCCCGCTGATCGTCGCTGAGGTTGACCTTCAACGCGCCGAACCGCTCGCGGCGACAGCGGTGGTCGAGCTCCTCAGCGATCGCGTGCGGGGCAGAGCAGTGATCGTCGAGCGGTCGAAGGAGGAGGATCCTTCGATGACCATGGCCCGACGGAGTTGGAGTATCGGGAGAGAAGCCAAGGCTGACATTGCGCGTGCCCCGTTCGGAGCATCCTTCCACGAGGGTGAGGCCAACTCGAGTTCGGCCTCACCCACCTGCACGGAAGTGATCTGCGAACGCATCTGGCAACGAGTCACCTCGTCGACACCGGGGCTGTTCACGATAGGTGGGATGTAGCGAGAACAAAAGGCGTACCCGATGCTGCCCGCCTGCGCGATCTTGTCCAGCGCGACGTCGTCGACTGGCTTCGCGTTGCGTATTGTGCCGCGCGCCAACACCGTTCCGTACTCCGACATTTCCCACGATAGGTCGCCGGACTCGTCTCGTATCGGGCTGAAGTCTGCGCCCAGCTTGGCGAAGCCCGTGAACTCGCGGCCGACGGTGACCGGCCGAATCTGGTCGACCCACATCACGGGCCAGAAGTTCCCTCTGGTCGTCCCCTCCTCGCCGTTGTGGGTCACGCTGATACCGACGCACAGCTCTTCGTAGCCGTGACCTGCGAGGTAGTCCACCTGGTCGAATGAGCGCCTGCTGATGACGACCGTCGGCTGCTCCGGGAGGTCGAGCTCCGCCGGTACCAGTGGACGCACCGCGACCGGATCGGTGACGAAGGTGATGTCTAGCGCTCGGAGATATCCCCACTGTGATACCTGCGGAAGCTCCGTCGGCCCGAACACGATGGGCATCTCATAACGCTCGCCCGGGTGACACGTGAACCCCTGATCGGCTGACGACATCTCGAGTATTCCTTCCCTAGGTGGATCAAAATCTACCGAAAGTTCGATAATGCGACAAGAGGCGGTGGGAGTCCATTTCACCCTAGAATCTGTCGACAACTAGAATCTGCCAGTGCGGCGCTGGAAGCATCCCGCCGGTAACACCACCCCGCGATCAAGGAGAGTCATGGACGTCGACCTGGTTGCTCCGAATGACGTCGGTGCCCTGACCGCCGCGAAGAAAGCGGAAGCAGCCGGATATCGCGGAGTGTGGATGCCCGAGATGAAGCACGATCCGTTTCCGCTGCTGGCGATGTGCGCGCAGGACACAAGCACGGTTGCTCTGGGCACCAATATCGCCGTCGCGTTCGCTCGCAACCCTATGACCACAGCGCTGCTCGCGAACGACTTGCAGCTCTACTCCCGAGGTCGATTCATGCTGGGGCTGGGCTCGCAAGTGAAGGCTCATATCAGCCGCCGGTTCTGCATGCCCTGGTCAGCTCCGGCCGACCGGATGCGCGACTACGTCCTGGCCATCCGGGCGATCTGGGGGAGCTGGCGAACCGGCGAGCGACTTGACCATGAGGGGAAGTTCTACCGACATACGCTCATGACCTCGTTCTTCGATCCGGGGCCCAACCCACACGGCAATCCGCCGGTGCTTCTGGCAGGCGTTGGCCCCAAAATGTCGCGTGTTGCGGGGGAGGTCGCCGATGGCTTTCTCCTGCACAGCTTTACAACCGAGCGGTACCTCAGGTCCGTGACGTTGCCTGCGCTTATCGAGGGCCGGGCAGCCACGGGTCGAGACGATCTGGATGGTTTTCAGATCAGTGGAGCGGTGTTCGTCGTAACGGGTGAAACCGCGGCCGCTCGGGCTGCCGCCGATGCGGCGATGCGCAGCCGCATTGCTTTCTACGCGTCCACCCCCGCGTACCTTCCCGTCCTGCAGACCCACGGCTGGGAAGTGATCGGTGATGAGCTGCGGGCCATGATCAAGGCTGATCGCTGGAGCCAATTAGGCGAGGTTATCGATGACGAGATGCTCGACGCCTTCGCCGTTGTCGCCGATCCGCCGGATGTGGCGCGGGCGTTGACGGACAGATTCGGTTCCGTTTTGAGCCGGGTTGCCCTCGCTGCGCCATATGACACCTCGGAAGGGCTCTGGCAGCCGATTGTCGAGGAGTTGCGCGACTGGCGGCGTTCATGACTTGAAGCCCCTGACAGGGCTACAGGGAATTCTTTGAGCCCGCGTGTGCTTCAGGAACCTCAGTCATCGGCTCGCCGGCCGTTTCCTGCGGCCTCGTCCCTGGCATTGCTCAGCCGTCCCGATCAGTTCGTCTCCGAGCTGAGTGGTCTCTGCGAGCGTGGTCCGGGCGCGCAGACCGAGGTAGCCGTAGGCGATCTCGACGGCCCGCTCCCTGGCCGCTTCTCGTGACGGAAGTGCAGTGATCACGGGGGAGAGGTACCAGTCGATGTGCCGGGTGCCCATGAGTGCATTCGTGGCCGATTGCCAATGCTGGTCGCCGCCGTCGCAGGCAGTGCCGTCACATCCTCGCCGTATTCGCCTCGTCAGCGTGCAGTGTCGAACAGCTTGAGCCGCGAGCGCACCCGGCGCTCGAGGAAGTCGTCGAGCACGTTCTCGAAGACCGCGTTGTCGTCACCGGCCACCATGTGGTGCGCACCGGCAACCGACGCGAACTCGGCGTGCGGCACCAACTCTAGGAAGCGCACTGCGTCGCCGACGCTGAGCACATCGGACTCGCCGCCGCGCACCAGCAGAGTCGGCAGCCGCAGGTCCCGCGCCGCCGCACCCAGCCGGGCTGGGTCAATGAGCTGATCGCGCTGCACGGCCTGATCGTTCGGCGACGCCATAAACGCAGGGTCCCAATGCCAGTACCACCGGCCGTCCCGAAAGCGCAGGTTCTTTTTCAGGCCGTCGAGGTTGCGCGGCCGCGGTCGGTGAGGAACGTAGGCCGCGACGGCATCGGCGGCCTCCTCCAGCGTGCCGAAGCCGGCCTCGGCGTGCGACACCATGAATTCGCGGATCCGGCTCGTCCCCGCTGGTTGCAGGAACGGCGACACATCCACCAGGACCAAGCCGAGCGCGAGATCGGGCCGGACCCCGATCGCCGCCAACGAGGAATTGCCGCCTAGCGAGGCACCCACATAGACCGGTGGGCGGCCGAGGAAGTCGCCCACCCGGGTCACATCGTTGGCGAACCGGTCCAGCCCGTAGTAGCCGTCCGGGGACCAGCTGCTGTCGCCATGCCCACGCAGGTCGACCGTGATGGCATACCAGTTCTTGGCGCCAAGATCGGCAGCGGTCGAACCCCAGGAATGCCTGGTCTGGCCACCACCGTGCAGCAACACCACTGGCGGATCCGACGGATCACCATAGGCATCCCCGACCATGGTGACGTCACCCGCCGGAATCTTCAGCGCCGCGTGTGGTGGCCGGCGGCCGGTGTTGGTCATGTCGCTCCTCAACTAGTCGCTGGGTGTGAAGCCACCGCGTAAACCGTGCCAGGTTCTCGCAATACGCTCACACTGGGCACTCATCGTCATACGAGCTCACTCGCCTGGCCCCGAGCACGCCGACTCCGCCCTGGCTAGAGATGGCCGGTGCGACGGTCACCTGGCTGTTGCGGACTGGCTCTGCAGGTGGCTCCTGTTCCTAATCATGTTGCACTCCTGATGTTTTCGCCCAGGTCTCGGACATCTCGCGCCGCAGCACCTTGCCGGTCTCGGTGGCCGCAGATGATCGACGATTTCGATGCGATCCGGGATGGGCGACCCGGCCCGAGACTGCCATCTCGAGCAGCAGCGCAGTGCTCAGCTCCTAACCCTTCGCTAATCCGGCATATAGTTATATCCGTATCAAGGGCCACGAGTCCACTTCCGCTAAGGAGGCACGGAAACAGGCGTCGAGTCGCTCGGCATGGCCCATGGGGAGCAGCTCGTCCTGGCAATACGTGGACCCCTGGGTGCAGCCGCTCTGTTATCCGCAGTTGTCGACGAAATCTTGGGCGCTCTGGCCAAATTGAGCACTGGGATCTCCTCGATGACCGCGTGCTGCTGTCCAATAGTCAACATGACCAGGTGGTAGGGCACCGAGAACTGTCGATTGTCGAGTGCCGGATGGGTTCGAATGGAGTACATCCGGGCCGGCCGCTCCTCCGGGCTCAGCGGGACTGTCCGTTGACAGCGGCCACGGGTTCACCCCAAGGGTCGCGGCAGATGACTGTCAGATGGTGATTCACCGATCGGTATATCCCTGGAATTGAGCAGCTTCTACTGCGCAAGTGCAGGCCTTTTTGGCTGCTAATATGACAGTCCTATGTCATCAATCGCAGAAGAACGGTCCATGACGAAGGAAATCAGCGCAGGTGAGGCTCGACCGCCGGACGGCGACTGGCTGGGCACACCGTACCTGCGGTTCGAGCGCGAGGGTGCGCTAGCGATAGTCACACTGGATCGTCCGCACGCGCGCAACGCCATGACAGCGGCGATGTACTTCGGTATTCGCTACGCAGTCTCGCGAGTGGCTGCAGACGACAACTTGGCCGGTCTGCTGATAACGGGCACCGGCGACGTGTTCGCCCCCGGCGGCGATCTCGGGCACCGCGCCGAGGACAACTGGATGGAATTGGCTTTTGCCCTGGGAATGGACGTCACGCCTTTCGAGGCCTTGCGTCAGTCGCCCAAGCCGGTGGTATCCGCGGTCAACGGCCTGGCGCAGGGCGGCGGATTGCAGATTGCGATGTGCAGTGACATGGCGGTGGTGAGCGAGCGTGCGACTTTTCGCGTACCGGAGTTGTACCGCGGCATTGCTGATACCTACTACAGTCAGATGCTCGCACGGATCATTGGACCGGTTCGCACGCGGGACCTGATGTTCACCGGCCGGGTACTGTCGGCCGAGGAGGCGCTCGAATGGGGGATGATTTCCCGCGTCGTTCCTCACGCCGACTTGCTGACCACCGCGCGCGAGATACTCGCTCAATGCTGCCGAACCGCACCGCAGGCGCGCGCAGTGGTCAAGGGCAATCTCGACAACTACATGGGGCTGTACGACCGGATCAACATGTACCAAAGCGTCCTGGGGCCCGAGGCGCGAGAGGGCTTCACGGCGTTCAAGGAGAAACGGTCGCCGGAATGGGTCCATCCCGCGCTTCGCGTCGAAGGGCGGCTGTGACGACGATGGCGACGCACCACGGCGCCGCATCCCGCCTCAGGTGTTGGCCTCGGCCGTCACGCACCGGATCGAAATCACGCGGTGTATTCGATGGGCCTGAGTATGGCAGTTAACTGGCATCAGTCAATACGCTGCGATGCGATGGGCGTGATGGCATCGCGAGTGCAGGCGGTTGAGGAGTCCGCGATGAACGCGGCAGTTGCGTTAATCGCCAAGGACACCCACGACGTCTTCTCCCTCACCAAGCTGAATTGTCGGAATGCACCTACGTCGAGCGGTCTGGTCTGACGCGCTTCAGTGGGCGTTGACACTGTGACATGGGGCTGCCATAGTGCGTGAGGTGTCCACCTCGGAGCTGCCAAGGGGGAATCTCTTCCTCGTGATGACCAATCCCGTTGAAGGCCAAGACGACGCCTTCAACGAGTGGTACGACACTCGCCATGTGCCCGAGGTGCTCGCGCTGCCCGGAGTGGTAGCCGCACAGCGTTACGTCCTCTCGGAGGTGAAGGTGCGCGAGGAAGACTTGCCGGCTCCTTTGCCGCCGCCTGCGCACCGATATCTTGTGATATACGAGTTGGATCGCGAGCCCGACCAGGTCATGGCCGAGTGGCTCAAGGCCACCGCGGCCGGAACGCTGACGCTGGGAGAAACGCTGGACCTCAATACGGTGTCGGTGACGGGCTGGACTCCGCGCGGTGAGCGCAGGGAGGCTGACAGCTGATGCCGGATCTGGCGTCGACATCATAGGCGCAGCGCGTTTGCAGCCGATTCGATCCCGACCGCACCATCCCGCATGAGGACATCGACCAGATGCTGACCGCCGCGGCTCACGCGCCCAGCGCCGAGAACGCGCAACCGCGGACGTTCGACTAGGGCATGTCTGACAATTGCCAGGTCCAGGCGATGACGGCGTTGAGGACGGCTGCTGCGCGGTAGACAATGGCGAGTTTGTCGTAGCGGGTGGCCAGGCCTCGCCATTGTTTGACGTCGCAAAAGCGGCGCTCCACGACGTTGCGAGCCTTGTAGTCCTCGGCGTTAAAGGCCGGTGGGCGCCCACCGGCTGAGCCTCGTCGTTTGCGATGGCCCTGTTGATCGCGAGGCTCAGGAATCACTGCACCAATGCGACGGCGCCGCAACAGCATTCGGTTGTGCCGTGACGAGTAGGCCTTGTCGGCGCGGACCCGGTCAGGTCGGGTGCGCGCAACTCCACCGGTGCTGCGAGCGACTTTTAGATGGTTCAGCAAATGCTCGAATACCGGGTTGTCACCCGCTTGGCCCGCACCGACCAGGATCACCAGAGGCAGACCGGCGCCGTCGACGAGGTGGTGGATTTTGGTGCTCAGACCACCGCGGGAACGTCCAATGCCGTGGTCAGGCGGCTCGACGAGGAGATTGTTGTAATTCGACCCAGCCCCCTGTGTGGCGCGTGACGTTGGTGGCGTGCTGATGAGCGCGCGCGATCGTGGAATCCACCGCCACCGCCCAATCAATCATCCCGGCGTCGTGGGCAGCGGCCAGCAACCGCGACAACACCTCATCCCAGATACCCTCGGCGGCCATCCGACGATGCCACGTCCAGATCGTCTGCCACGGCCCGAACACCTCGGGTACATCCCGCCAAGCGATCCCACACCGGTACCGATAGATGATCCCCTCGACCATCTGACGGGCATCACGAAAAGGCCTGCCCTTCTTGCACGTCCGCACCGGCAACAAATCAGCGATCAAGTCCCACTGGGCATCAGAAAGCAACTGGAAACGCGACATCCCCTAAGCCTCAGGCACAACACCCGAAACTATTGTCAGACACGCCCTAGCCGCGATGAGCGAATCCGCGGTTTCTCACCGGATGGATGACTGAGTTCGGTGCAGCGATTGCTCCGATAGTGGTCCCTTTTTACGACTACCTCGGTGACGGGTCCGCGCCGCGTGTCCGCAGGCGTCGCCGGAGGTCTGTTCTTAGTTTCGATCACAATTTAGATTTTGCTTTCCAAGCGTGCCGAACTCGTTATACATTTCACAGTAAGGTTTCATTGTTGAACTCGTCACGAGGAGGCGTGCGCATGGCGACGTTGGAAAGAGGGCCGCTGGCGAGTGCTGGCACTGACAAGCTGAAGCAGACGCCGCGGGTGCGGACCACGGTTCCGATCGTCGCTTGGGCGACGGTCGGTGCGGCGTTCATCGCCCTGGCGATCTACGTCGCGTCGAGTTGGATCCTCGGTGGTCGAGCAACGCCGACGCCGATCGGCGCCAACAACCCGACCCTGGGCAGGGATCTGGCCTGGAACATCGGCGCCCAGGTGCTGACGATCATTGCCGTCATCGGAACTCTGATCTACGTCGGCAGGCGATGCATACGGGAGCGGCGGGTCACCTTCGACGCCATCCTCGTAGTCGCCTACCTGCTGCTGATCCAATGGGATCCGATTCTGAACTACGTCACGCCGCAGTTCTCGTACTCGTCGCTGATGATGAACTTCGGGTCGTGGACGACCGACATGCCCGGCTGGGTGTCACCTCATGGCAACCTCATGCCCGAGCCGACCATCCTGATCGGCATCGGGTTCATCTGGAGCGCGTCGCTATGCATGATCGGTTGCGGTTTCCTGCGCAAGGTCGTCATGAGGCGCTGGCCACAGACGGGCAAGCTGGGCATCATTCTGTGGTCCTTGGGTTTTATGATGCTCGCCGACTTGGTCATCGAGACCGTGCTGTGCTACGGGCACATCATCTCCTATCCGAACACCGTGAGCTGGCTGACCCTCTTCGAAGGCACGTCGCACCAGTTCCCCCTCTATGAGGCGCTGGTGTGGGGGGGACTTGGCTGGGCGCCGCTGATGGTGCTCCGCTTCTATCTAGACGACCGTGGCCATTCCGTCGTCGAGCGCGGGGTCGACCGCGTCAATGTGTCCAACAAAGCGAAGGTCGGCCTGCAGGTCTTGGCGGTCGCCGCAGTCACCAACATCTGCTACCTGAGCTACAACATCGTGATGATCGGGATCGGCCTGCAGATCGACAACGACAGCCACGCGGTCTATCCGTCGCATCTGATCAATGGAATCTGCGGGCATGAAACATCCTATCCGTGCCCCGATCCCTCTGGGGGACGGCCCATTTCGACTGGCGGGCAACCCGGCTCGCCTAGTGATATCCCCGGTGACGGGCGCACTTGGGTCGATGTTTACCTCGGGCGCTGAGGAAACCTACGAAGCGGCCGAACGACGATTCAACTGCCCTACTTAACCTGAGCAAGGACGTATGACGATTCACTCCTCCCAACGTGGTCCCGTGATCAACAATCACAACCTCACACTCGGCGTCGTCGACGACTACCATCCCGTCGGGGATGAACTGGACATCCTGCTGGGAGCCTGGCGAGCGCGTCTGCCGGTGCTGCTGAAGGGTCCGACGGGCTGCGGTAAGACGAAGTTGGTGGAAAGTGCGGCACGTCGACTCGGACTGGACCTCGTCACGGTGTCGTGCCATGAGGACATGCTCGCCGCAGATCTGGTGGGGCGTTATCTGCTCGAGGGCGCGGACACCGTCTGGCAGGACGGACCGCTCACCACGGCGGTTCGTGGTGGTGCCATCTGTTATCTCGACGAGATCGTCGAAGCCCGCGTCGACGCAACGGTGGTGATTCACTCCCTTGCAGACCATCGGCGACAGTTGTTCATTGATCGACTCAATGAAACACTCGATGCCCCTGAATCATTCATGCTGATCGTGTCCTACAACCCTGGATATCAGACGTTGCTCAAGGACCTCAAGCCCTCAACGCGTCAACGCTTTGTGGCCGTGGAACTCGACTTCGCACCACCGGAACTCGAACACCAAATAGTGAAGGAGCAGTCGGGCGCCTCGGACGAGGCCGTCGCCACACTAGTGCGACTAGGTCAAGCAGTGCGACATCTGAACGAGCCGAGCATGTCGGAGATGGTGTCGACTCGGGCCTTGATCGCGGCGGCACGGCTGCACGCCAACGGACTTTCGCTCAATCGCGCGGCACGCAGCGCGATCGCGGCCATGCTGACCGACGACGCGACGGTCACGAGGTCGATCGCTGAACTGATCGATGCCTACATCGACTGATCAACCGACCGTCGCCGGCTTGCAAATGCTGGCCCGTGCGGTATCGGGACGCCTGGTGTGTGTCAAGGCCACGACCGGGCAAGACGAAGGCGTCCATATGTCGGGAAACACGATCGCAGTCGACGGCGGGCGACTCACCACGCTGACCCGGGCTCAAGTAGTCGTACAAGCCGCGATGTACGGTGCCGGATCATTTGATCCGCGGGTCCTGCGTCACCTCATCGGGCGGTCTGGCGCGTGCACGCGGTACTCCGCCATGGAAGGTCTGCGTGCGCTCTCGCTGACCTCGGATCGATTGCCGCCCTTTGTAGCAGCATTAGCGGCTGGGCTGACGGACATCCCCAGGACCAGTTCAGCCGAAGAGTCGATGCGGATAGCATTGGCGCGAACCCAGATTCCTCCTGCACCCGAATTCTTCGGTCAGCTCAGACCCGCGCGTGCGGTATTGGCGGCGACAGCGCGCACAGGCCGGGAGCACGACGGCGACGTGAAGATACGCAATGACTCAAACGCCGATGAGGCGGACGATCCCGACACCAACAGCGACGAGGCCAAGTCCCTTGATCTGCTGAGTAATCCGCTGACGCCGAACCACCCGATGGCCAAGCTGATCCAGAGTCTGTTCAAGCACTCTGGTGGCAAATCTGCAGATGCGGCATCCCAAGCCGGCGGCGGAAAGCCGGTGGCCAAACCGAGCAGGCGGCCCAGCGGGGGACGCCGAGTCAACATCGGCCGCCGCATCGCCTCGGCCGCTCACAGATTCATCGGCGGCAATTACAGCGGCGACGCCCGCTATCCGGAGTGGGACGAGAGTTCGAAGCAGTATCGCAAGGAATGGGTAACCGTGCACGAACTTGAGCCATGGAATCCAGATGGTTTCCGTGACCACACGGCACTCGCTCGCATCGACGTAATGCAGGCACCGACGGCCTTAACGCGCAGCCTCGCTCGTAGCGTGCTGGAAATTGCGCCACACGGGCGCAGCGAATTTGGTGAACAACTGCACACCGACGGCGTGGTCGACCTGGCATACTGGCGCCGAAACAGATCCGGCTCTGCGCCGCTGCCGTTCATCGGGAAGAAGCGACAACGACCGTGCGTCGCGGCGTTGGTACTTTTGGACGTCAGCAGTTCGACGCTGGACACGACGACGCGTGTGGACGGGGATACCGGATCGGTGTTCGACCAACACCTCAAGCTGTCCTATCGCATCACAACCGCGCTTGATGCGCTCGGGGTGCCTGTTGGCTTGTACGCGTTCCGTAGTTGGGGTCGCGAAGCCGTCCACGTAATGCCGATCAAGGGTCTACGAGAACGTTTGTCGGCCTTGACTATCGAGCGAATCGGCCACCTGAGTCCGGCGGGCTTCACGCGAATCGGCGGTGCCGTTCGTCATTGCATCGCCATCTTGGAACGTCAAACCGAGGGAATGAAGCGGGTGGTCATCCTCGTCTCGGACGGGCATCCCTACGATGACGGTTACGACGGCGCCCAGGCCTCGGGCGACACCCGCCACGCCATGAGCGAGGCTCGCTTGCGGGGCGTGGGCTTCGTATGTGTCGGGGTTACGGCGCCGAACAGCAATGAGTCTCACGCTCAACGCGACGTGCTTGATTCGGCCTCGGCTCTGCACATCGCTGACATCAGCGGGATCGAACGCCAGCTCGGAAAGCTCATAGGCCAAGCGCTGGCCGATACGCGTCGCCGTGGCGACCATAGTTCGTTCACCGTGCCGGCGTGACGTTTCTTCGGCTGAGCAGTGCACGGCCCTGAGCCCGACTGACGGTAAGCCGGACACTGCGATTGGGTGGATGTTCACAAGTGAGCTGCCTTGTCACACTTTCGACTGTGAGTTAGATTCTACAAGACACCCAGAGTGATGTACGGCACACTTCGACGGCAGATGAGGGACCATGACGACCGCAGACGCAATCCCCCAGATCGACACGGACGGCCTCCCCATGGACGTCGCACGCGACCAGGCGTGGAATGATACCCAGGTGGCCCCGCTGATCGCCATTGCCGATGGATATGCGGTGACCACCCGCCGCGGCGCTGAAGAAGTGCTGAAACACCCCGACCCGTTCTCGTCGGCGAAGGCGTTCGACATCCTGCAAAGCCCGGTGCCGCTCGTGCCGATCGCCTATGACCCGCCGACGCAGACGCGCTACCGTCATATCCTGCAGCCGTTCTTCAGTCCACGCGTCATCAAGCCGATGGAGGCCGAGCTGCGAAGTCAGTTCATCGCGCTCATCGAACCCATCGCGCGGCGCGGCCACTGCGATTTCGTCAGCGAGGTCGCCCAGGTCTTCCCAATCCAGGCATTCCTCACGTTCTTCGGATTGCCGCTCGAGATGCGCGACCAGTTTTGGGAATGGAAGAACGCAGTAATCGGCCTCACTGGCGCAGGTTTCGCCGCCGAGGGCGACGCGGCTCAAGAGGGCATCAGGAAGGCCCTCGAGATGTACACGTACTTCACTGAACTGATTCCCCAGCGCCGTGGTGCGGGCGGTGATGACGTCTTGAGTCAAATATTGGCCAAACAACCACCCGACGACCTTACCGACGCCGAAGCCGTCGGACTCTGCTTTTTATTCGTGCTCGCCGGGCTGGACACCGTGACCGACACGTTGGGGTGTGCGATGCAACGACTTGCGGAGAATGCCGACAAGCGGCAGGAGATCATCGACGACCCCGCTCTGATTCCCGCAGCGGTTGAAGAGCTACTTCGTCTGGACCCCCCAGCCCCGTTCATCCCGAGGGTGACCTCCGCCGATGCTCACATCGAGTCGGCGCGGCTCTCCGCCGAAACACGCGTGTCGACGTATCTCGGTGCCGTTAACCGGGATCCAGCCGTATTCGAAAACCCGAACGATATCGACTTCCACCGGCCGGAGAACCCGCACATCAGCTTCGGGATGGGACCGCACCGCTGTCTAGGTTCACATCTCGCCAGACTGGAATTGGGCATCGCGTATGAGGAATGGCACAAGCAGATTCCGCACTACCGGATCAAGCCCGGCACGACACCCAAAGTGCACTGGCCTCACGGCACCATCGGGCTCGAATCGCTTCATTTGGAGTTCGACAAGGCGGAGGGATGAAGCTCAACCTCGACAGCGCCGCCTGCACCGGCCACGGACTCTGCTACTCCTTGGCTCCGCATCTCTTCGAGGATGACGACCAAGGCTACGGACATGTCGTCGGCGACGGAGGCGTCCCTGACACTCAGCTCGCCGAGGCGCGTTCGGCGGTGGCGAACTGCCCGGAACGGGCCATCAGCTTCGTAGACGATTGATCGGCGGTCGAGTTGCTTGGTTCGATTACTGCGCGCCCTTCTGGCGGCCGAGATTTCTGGTGTTTGCCTCTGTGTTGACCGACCCGGTGAAAAGGGCTGATGGTCGTGTCGGTGCCGTCAGCTGCTGACGCCGCGAGGCCTTCGCCCGCTCAACGTGGTGGCGGCGTTCTGAGGCTCGGCCTGCAGATCCCCAATTTTTCCTACGGCACGCCTATTTCCGAGCTTTATCCAGCCGTCGTAGCCCAGGCGCAGGAGGCCGAAGCCGCTGGCTTCGACGCGGTGCTGCTGATGGATCACTTCTACCAACTTCCGCATCTGGGTGCGCTCGACGACCCGATGCTGGAGGCGTACACCGCGCTCGGGGGGCTGGCCACGACGACGCGGCGCGTGCGGTTGGGCACGCTCGTCACCGGGAACACCTACCGGAACCCCGCGCTGCTCGCGAAGGCGGTGACCACCCTTGACGTGATGAGTGGCGGCCGGGGAGTCTTGGGCATCGGCGCCGGCTGGTTCGAGCTTGAGCATAGGCAGCTTGGTTTCGAATTCGGTACCTTCGCCGACCGGTTCGAACGCCTCGAGGAAGCGTTGCAGATCATCACACCGATGCTCCGTGGAGAACGCCCCACCTTCAACGGCCGCTGGTATCAGGCTGAATCAGTGTTAAACAACCCTCGCGTTCGGGACGACATGCCTCTTCTGATCGGCGGCAGCGGTGAGCGAAAGACATTCGCATTGGCTGCGCGCTACGCCGACCACCTCAATGTCATTGCCCCGTTCAATCGGCTGCCGGGCAAGGTCGAAGCCGTCATGCGACGGTGCCATGAACAGGATCGCGATCCGACCACCCTTGAGACGAGTGCTCTGATACAGCTGGTCGTTACAGACGCCGCTGGCGCTTCCGACGCATTTGCGCTGAATTCTCGCGTCGCCGTGGGAACTCTCAACGACATCGCGGAGCAGGTTAAGCGATACGTGATCGACGCCGGCATTTCCGGAGTGGTCGTTAACCTTCCGTCACACGGCTATACCCCGGGACTGATCAGAAATGTGGGGGAAACACTTGCGCGTGTAGTCGGAATATGAGTAGCGCAAAAGTATCGCCGCTCGCTCGAGCAGCAACATGCGCATAGCCAGCGGCGGCAACAAGCTCATCGCAATCGCTCAGCTGCTTGGACTTCTCGCCGGCGCACCGAGGGTCGCGTTCGACGAGCTCGTGCCTCCATCCCGGGGGGCACCGTTTAGCGGCGGATGTCCATGCCTGCGTCGACTTTGAGGAGGCTGCCGGTGAACGTTCGTCCGAGGTCAGACAGTAGGAACAGGATGGCGTTGCTGACGTCTTTGGGCTCGATCAACGGGAAATCCGGTAACGCCGTTTGCATCGCCGTGGCCATGTGTGGCGTCTGCTCGATGACCTTGAACAGTGCCGGATTTTCCAGGACCATCGCCGTCGCGCAGTTTGTAGGCGCCACAGCATTTACCCGGATACGGTGCGCGGCAAGCAAATTAGCGTACGCTCGGACGAGTCCAATGATGGCAACCTTCGCCATCAGATAGGCGTCGGAGCCTCCACCGCCGTCGGTCATGTCCAATAGCGCAGCCATTGAGCTGGTGGCGATCAAGTGTCCGCCTTCGCCCCGGTCCTTCAGGTGGGGGATCGCCACCTGGAATGCGTTCCACACACCGATTTGCATGACGTCGATACCCAGCCGCAATGACTCCGAGGCGTCGTTCTCGTCGGGGTTGGTGAGGATGATCCCGGCATTGGCCAACACCGTGTCGATATGCCCGAACTGCCGCACACCTGCGTCAAAGGCGGCCTGCAGGGCGGCCTTATCGCGTACATCGGCCGACTGGAAGTGCATTCCTTGGCCCGTCTTCTCGACGAGCCGAGCTGTCTCTTCAAGGTCCTCCCACGTGCCTAACTTGTACGGCACCGCGTCGACGTCATGGCAGATATCGACCCCGACGATGTTGGCGCCTTCTTCTGCGAGAGTCACTGCATGCGAACGGCCCTGACCGCGCGCCGCGCCGGTAATGAAGACAACCCGCCCGTCGAGCAAACCCATGATCGGCGTTCCTTCCTGCTGGATGCGCATCGAGGCGCATGCCTCCCTCTGATGCACCAGCGCCGAAGCCTTACGACGCATGAGAAGCCTACCCCGAATATAAAGAAATGTTTATCTGTTTCTTCCCCGACGCCTATGAACCGGCACATCAGCACACGACGTCCTCGCTCTCGGACGAGTAGCAGGGAGTGCCTTGATGGCTGACAGCGACAAGATTTCTCAGTTCGATGGGACGCCGTTATCACTGAGGTGCGCACCAGGACACGGTGAGCACACCGCTGATGAACTGCCCCGAACTCGGCTACGACGAAGACGAGATCATCGATCTCAAGATCAAGCCGGTCGGCCTTTGAATTCCTGCTGGCGTCGTGCCGAAATTGCCTGCCATCGGCGATTCAATCACCTTGCCGTTCAGTTGCCTGATAGTCAGGGGAACATCGAGACCCGCCTTCTATTCGCCTACAGGGCCCGAGACGCCCGCTCCGAGTGAAGAAACCGTTGGGCGGCATCGGGGTTGCGGTCGGTCATGGCCCGCGCGCTTGGCGTGCCAACCGCACGTTACGCATCCAGTAGCGGGGTACGTCCAGCGGCCGCTTGCGGATGAAGAAGCTGTCCGATGATCCGCTCTTTGAGAACCAGAGTGGCCGAAATGCATGGCCCGCGATGGCTGTTTTGCTCTCTGAGAAGTTCAAGACTCGCAGTCGGGATGAGTGGATGAGTTTGTTCGAAGACCCGACACGACCGGATGTGTGCGTGCCTGCGCGAGCGGGTGGTTCGCCCCGATCCGCCACCACGGCGGTTTCGCCTAGCGTTGGAGTTTTCCGAAATCGAAACCCCAACGTCGCTCGATGCCGACACGAACGCTTCTGTCGACGAAGATCGGCTTGCCGTGCACTGTTACACCGCGAATCTCGTAATAGCTCGGATGCTCATCGGCGACACAGCACAGCTGTTGACTTGCAACGGCACCTAAGGCGACGGGATCAGTTGGATCCAACCGCAGCAGCAGTGCTCCGTTGCGGAACTCACAATGACTTAGGGTGGCCATCGGCCAGCCATCAGCGTCGACGGTGCCGACTGCCATCACTTTGCAGCGCGACAGCAAGTCGTCGATCTCCTTCGCGCCCATGCGGATATCACGCTTCGGCATCGGCGGCGGCCACCCTCCGCGGCGGTCGAGACCGGTCGACTTCGATTCGGAAAACTAACCGCTTACCGCTGTCCAATCGCTCGCGAACGGTGTCGATTATGCCATCGGGTGCGGCAATCGGGCCCGCGCCTGGGGTTGGGGGAATGAACCCGGCTGCATCGACAGGGCGACTGCGGCCCCACAAGGCAACGCCCGAGGCGGAATCGTCGTACTCGACGATGACAACGCAGACGCGATCGTCTTCGGCCAGGTAGCGCGCCTTCGCGGCCTTGCGGTAGGTCGTGAACTCGATGGCTCCGTCACGTGGAATGCCGGTCATGGGGTATCCGACCACCGTGTCATCGGGTCGCTTCAGGAAAAGAAACATCGACACTGGCCGGCCATTCACCCACCCGTCCGTGTCACCGAGAGTCATTTGGTCTCCTCAACGTTCTCCTCGTTGATCGGGAGCGCCGAATTACGGTGCGTTGCGATGCAGTCCGCTTTCGCGTGCGCTCGAGTCGTGATCCGCGGATATGAGCGGATTCGAAGGTATTCCGGGACTGGGAACGCAAATTCGCTGACGATGCGATCCTGTGCCACGAGTGTCGCTCACCGCATGCGCCGCTTTGTCCCTGACGTGACCGGTTCACAGCTTGCCGGTTCGAACCACTGTGCAGTTGCGTCGTCATCCTGCAGTGTTGCGATCGTTCGGGCGCTGGGCATCGGTTCGGGTGCCAGTGGTGTGCCGGCGCTGGACACCGTTGCTGCGCTGCGTGGCTCGTTCGCAGGCAGTGAAACGCGTGGGCGGTCGCCACACGACGCTATCCAGCAGGCGCTGTCTCGCCACACCATAGTCACGGGGGACGCCACCGGCCACCCCGCGTGGTTCAACTAGGCGACGATGCAATCGTGTGCCCCAGAGCTCGAATCGACAGTAGGATATGAATCCATTACAGGCGCAGCTTTCACGAATCGGTTATTGTGTGGATGTCAATCTTCAGGAGCGGCCGACCGACTGCTGCCAGGTCCAGCGCAGCTTCGATATAACTATTTGTTTATCTGATTATAGTAGAAGGCCCTTCCCGATCTCCGCAAGCACGGTGGATCGCGACGCTCATGCGCCACGCCAGCGCGCCGTGTATTCCCGGCTTCGCTTCGCGGCAATCGGGCAAGGAGCCGCACCGCATTGGGCACCTGAGGCGGCCAGTCGTTCCCGGCAGACGCTGCGCAGCAGCTCAGGTGAGGCGCTTTGAGCCTGTCGGCGGCCACGGCGATGGCGTGTACGCGTTTTGCTGAGTTCGCTGGCGCCGTGCTCGCCGACTGGGGCCCCGACGTCATCAAGATGCACACCCCGAGACCGTTCCGTTGTGCTGGAGCATGCGATACCTGTTTGACGCGCTGGACGGCATCGACGAGCTTTCCGACCAATTTAACGGGATCACAACCGATTTCGACTATCTGGATCTGTTGATGCCTCAGTTGCTCGCCGATTTACCAAAGACCATCGGTTCGATGAAGTCGATTCGTAACTTCATGCTGTCCACCCACACCTCCATGGCAGGCATTCAGCGCCGCATACAAGAGGGCGCCGCAGGCTCGACGATGATGGGGAACTATGTCGACGAGGCCAAAAACGACGACAGCTTCTATCTGCCGCCGGAAGTGTTCCAAAACCACGACTTCATACGCGGCCTGGAAATGTTCGTATCGCCCGACGGTCAGGCGGTCCGGTTCATCATCACCCAATCGGGGTACCCTTGACGGCCTCGGCGACGGCCTGCTTGATGCCGTGGACGTGCTCGATTCCCTCCACTGAGGCGGGGTCGCGCTGGTTGGAGTCCGTGAAGGCGTCGCTGGCCGGCACCGTCTCGATTTACAGCGACATGACACCGGCAGCACGTCCGACGACATCGAAGCCCTCATCGAGCGCGCGGAACGCAATGACAACAAGTTGATCACAAGCGACCTGGTGCTTCGCGTGGCCCTGGATGCGAGCCGCAACCGGCAGCCGGCCGCAGCTCTGGGGGAACTGATGATCCCAAAATCGTTGATCTGGTTGCGATTTCGCTACGAAGCGATGCGCGAAGATACCTCGTGCTGATCTGGCCGGTGAGCGTTGCGAATCGCGATCGGCTACTTGAGGATGCTAGGCAGCGCCGCGAATTCCTGGCGGATAAGGTCCTCGACGGCCTGTCCGCGCGTCTCCAGCCACCGGTTGATGGCCCGGGAGAGCAGCAGCATGCCCACCGACGCGAGTAGCTCGCATTCTTCGTCCGGCGCCGGAAGGCCACGACGCTGGGCGACGATTTTCGCGACCACGTCAACGTTGGCGGCGTGATTCTGTTGTTCGCGGCCCATCAGAACAGCCGATGATGCTATGGCGTCGTAGTACTGGCTGATTCGCCTCCGGATGCGTTTCAGTGCTGGGGCCAGGAGCGCGAACGAGTGCTCCATTGCTTCGAAGTCGGAGATCGAGTCTGGTTGGGCGAGATAGACACCGCCGAACGCGCGGATGAAGTCAAACTCTCCCGAGAAAAGCACCGATTCCTTGGTAGGGAAGTAGCGAAAGAAGGTCCGGGGGGATACACCTGCGGCCTCAGCGATCTCATCGGTACTCGTGGCGTCATATCCATACGCACCGAAGAGCTGCAATGCCGCGTCAAGCAGTGCGCTGCGCACGCGCTCCGCGTGCTCATCGCGCGGCGAGCGATCCCCACGGGGCAACTGTCATCCTCCTGCCATCAATATCAACTCAATGAAACTACAGCCACAGCGCTAACACAAAGCGGCCGCCACGGTAATATCCGTGAGGGCCCGCAGCGATATTGCGGCGCGCAGTCAGCAGACCCGAAGACTCGATGCGCTCTATGACACGCTGGAGCGACAGCAGGCAGAGCGGCTGCGCACATTGCGGGCCAGCAGCATCGACCGTTCGACGGTCGATACCGTCACACGCGCCGCGGCCACACTGCTGGGCACCGTGTCATCGGACCTGTCACCCGATGCTCACTTTGTCGATCTCGGTGGAGATTCGCTGTCCGCGTTGACATTTGCCAACCTGCTGCAAGCGATCTTCTCCATCACCGTTCCCGTCGGTGTGATTACCAGCCCGGCTACCGACTTGCAGGCGATCGCCAATTACATTGATTTAGAGCAGGCCGCGGGAGGTCAACAGCTAACTCCAACTCCGGCAGCGGTTCACGGTGTAGCAGCGACGGAAATTCGAGCAGACCAGCTCGCGCTCGATAAGTTCATCGACGAGGCCACCTTGCTGGCTGCCTCACGACTACCCAGATCGTCGTCGCATCCCCGGGCGGTTCTGATCACCGGCGCAACCGGGTTTCTCGGCCGCTATCTCATGCTTGACTGGTTGGAAAGGATGAGCTTCATCGGCGGCCAGGTAATCTGCCTGGCCCGGGCCAATAACGACGCTGAGGCGCGAATTCGACTCGACCGGATTCTCGCGGACGGCGATTCGGCGTTGGGTGCCAAGTTTCGAAGACTGGCCGCACGCCATCTCTATACCGTTGCCGCCGACAAGGCGGAGCCGAATCTAGGCCTGGACAACGATACGTGGCGCAGGCTGGCGGATACGGTCGATCTGATCGTCGACGCCGGTGCGCTTCGTCAATCATCTGCGGACACTGCACACCAACTATGCCAACGGTTACACTTACACAAACAGTAAATGGGCCGCGGAGATCCTGCTGCGCGAAGCGCATGAGCAGTGCGACTTGCCGGCATCGATCTTCCGTTGCGGGATGATTTTGGCCGAGCCGCGATATGCCGGTCAGCTCAACCTGCCCGACATGTTCACGCGGCTGATCTTGTCTGTCCTGTGCACCGGGATAGCGCCAAAGTCATTCTACGAGAACGATATCAATGGTAATCGACAACGCGCTCACTACGATGGACTGCCTGTCGATTTCGTCGCTGAGGCTATTTCGTCCTTGGGCTATAACGTGGCATTGAACCCCGAACCTACCTTTGAGACCTACCATGTCACCAACCCGCACGACGACGGCATCGGCCTCGACCAGTACATCGACTGGCTGATCGCCGCGGGTCACCGGATCACGTTGATCGACAGCTATTTAGACTGGTTGGCGCGCTTTGAAACCGCGCTGCGAGCACTGCCTGAGCAGCAACGCCAATCTTCGCTTCTACCAATGCTGGACTTCTACTCACAGCCTAGGCATCAACTGCAAAGTCCAGGACATGGCGTTGTCCCTCGAGGTTTGTGCGGAAAAGTGGCGTGGTGTCACGTAACCATGCACGTGCGTCGACGACGTAATAGAAGATATCCTCAACACCTTCCATGGCGGTGCGTAGCGCTGCATCGTCGAAAGAATCTCCATAGCAATGGTCGACGTTGAGGTGGGCGATGGCTTTCGTCAAACTGGTGCGTCGCAACATGACTCGGACTCTGTCGCCGCGCTCGTCTAACTGTCGTGTCACGTGCGAACCAAGGAATCCGTTGCGCCAATCACCAGTCTTCCCGAATCTGTCACGACACGAACCGTAGAGCAGGATTCTGCTGGTCAACCGAAAATTGCGGAGGAAAGGAGAGGTGCGGTCGTGGCCCTGGGGATGCGTGGATTCACATGCCCAAGAACCTTGATCGCACCCGCGGTCACTGGTAAAATTCGAAGTTGGTACAGAATCTGGCTGATAACAGATTTACAGATGGAGCCAACCGATCACAGTCACCTCGGCCAGGGGCGCAAAGGAGCGACGGATGCCGTTACAAGACACCCATCAGATCGTGTCGGTCGATGATCACCTCATCGAGCACCCGCGGGTTTGGCAAGACCGTCTGCCGGAGAAGTATCGGGAGGCCGGACCCAAGATCGTCGAGGTTGACGGCCAGCATCTGTGGTCCTACGACAACACGCTGTATCCGACGATCGGGCTGAACGCGGTAGCGGGGAAGCCGCCTAAAGAGTGGGGCACCGATCCGGTGCGCTACGAGGAGATGATTCCAGGCTGCTACGACCCCGCGGCCCGGGTCAAGGACATGGACCTGGACGGGGTGCAGGCGGCGTTGTGCTTTCCCTCGTTCCCGGGATTCGCGGCGGGTACGTTTCACCGCGGCAATGATCGCGAGCTGGCCTTGCTGTGCGTGAAGGCGTGGAACGACTTTTACATCGACGAGTGGTGCGCGACGGCGCCGGACCGGTTCATTCCCCTTGGTTTGCTGCCGATCTGGGATGTCGATGCCTGCGTGGTCGAGGCCCAGCGGTTGGCCTCGAAGGGGGCGCGTACCGTGTCATTCCCCGACAGCCCGGTGCCGCTAGGCCTGCCGTCGTTCCACTCGGACCATTGGGACAATCTGTGGCAGGTCTGTTCGGACGCAGGAATGCCCTTGTCACTGCATTTCGGGTCGGGCGGATACGTACCTGGATTCTCGTTCTCGGGGATCAGCGCCTCGCAGGCCGATTTGGCCAAACAGGAGGTCACGGCGCCCTTCGCGGTGGCTATTGCGCTGTTTGCGACCAATCTCATGTGGTCGACCGTCGACCTGCTGTTCTCCGGCAAGCTGCAGAAGTTTCCGAACCTTCAGATCTCGTTATCCGAGGGTGGTATCGGTTGGTTGCCTTACATTTTGGAGCGCACGGACTATGTGTGGGAGCGTCACCGCTACTATCAGCCGATCGATTTTGACGCACGACCTTCTGATCTCTTCCGTTCCCACTTCTGGGGCTGCTTTATCGATGATGAGCACGGATTGGCCAACCGCCATGCGATCGGCGTTGACCGCATCACCTTGGAGATCGACTTCCCGCACTCGGATTCGAACTGGCCCAACTCGCGCAAGCGTGCGGCCGAAGTGCTCGCCACGGTGCCCGATGACGAATGTGCGCTCATCGTCGAGGACAACGCGCGGCGCATGCTCAACTTCCCGAGGACGGCCCAGCAACAATGAGGGTCGAGGTGGACCCGCAGCGATGTCGAGGACATGCACGCTGCTTGACGATAGCGCCCAACGCCTTCGAATTCCTCGACCTCGAGGACCGAGCGGTCACAAGCCACGACGGAATCGCCGTAGAGAACGAAGATTTGATCCGAAGAGCCGAACAGGAATGTCCCGAGCGGGCGATCAAGATCGACGACCTCAAGGACGTGTGATGACGACTATCGACTCAGGCACCGAGAAGTCCTCGACCCACCTCGACCACCATTCGGAGTACTTCCGGGAGAACAATTTCGCGATCTACTCTGAGTTTCGCGATCGTTGCCCGGTTTTGCACTCGACCGCATGGGATGGGTTCTGGCTGTTTCTCGGGTACGACGCGATCGTCGACGCCGCGCAGGACGCCGAGTTGTTCGGCAACGGCGTGGAGAAAGCCGTCCCGCCGCTGTCCCCGGATCCGTTGATTCCCATCGACATTGATCCGCCGCTGCACGGCGCATGCCGCCGTATCGTCTTGTCGCGCTTCTCCCCGGGCGCTGCCCAGCATTGGAGGCCGCGAATTCGCCAGTTAGCGGTGGAGTTGGTCGACGACTTCATCGAGACCGGCCGAGCCGACATCGTCCAACAGCTGACCACCCCACTGCCAGCGCGCTGGATCCTGCAGATGTTGGGTTTGGACGACAGCCGTTGGCCGGAATGGGTGCACTGGATCCATTCCACCATTCACGACCGCTCGCACGACCCCGAGCGGGCCAGCAGCGGCGTCATGAATATTTACGGCGCCATCGTGACCGCGATGGAGGATCGGCGGACCAACGGTTTCTGCGACGACTTGATCAGTGTCATCCTGCAAGCCGAAGTCGACGGCGCGCCGCTCACCGAGGAGCAGCTGATCGGGTACATCTTCCTCCTGCTGCTTGCCGGCATGGACACGACGAGCGGACTGACCGGAAATGCGCTGGTTCGGCTCGACGAAGATCCGGCATTGCGTCAGCAGTTGATTGACGATCCCGAGCTTCTCGATGCTGCGACCGAGGAGTTCCTCCGGCACGACACTCCCACGCAGGGGCTCTATCGAATCGTCAAACGGGACTGCGAATTTCACGGTCAGAAGCTGCGTGCTGGAGACCGGGTCATGTTGATGTTCGCCTCGGGAAACCGCGATCCGAAGGTGTTCGACCACCCCGAGGAAATCGATCTGACCCGATCACCGAACCGCCACCTCGCGTTCAGCCTCGGCGTTCACCGTTGTCTGGGCTCCAACTTCGCCCGGGTGATGTTCCAGGAGATGATCTCCGAAATCCTCACCCGTCTACCCGATTTCGCGGTCGACGGCGAGATCGTGCGGTTCGAGGACGCTGGTGAGGTCTACGCTGTCCGCCATTTGCCCATCCGTTTCACGCCGGGTCGTCGTCTCGAATCCAATTCGGGGCCATGAGATGTCACGAGTCGGTTTCTTCGGCGTCGGCCAAATGGGTGCGCCGATGGTGTCGCGGCTGCTCGATCGCGGTCAGCACGAAGTCGTTCTCTTCGCGCGCCGACCCGAGGTGTGTGAACCCCATGTCGCGCGTGGGGCCCGTTTGGCCGGTTCCCTCAAGGAGCTCGCGCGAGCCAGTGACGTGTTGATTCTGTGTCTGTTTTCTGACCTGCAGCTGCGTGAAACGGCTTTTGGCGAGGAAGGTTTCCTTGCTCATCTGCCCGAGGGTGCGATCGTCGTTTCGCATACGACGGGTAGTCCGGCGCTCGTCGCCGACATCGCTCGGTCCGCACCGCAGCTTGGGGTGGTCGACGGGCCGATCAGCGGAGACTCGGAAGACATTCTCCAAGGTAGGCTAACTGTCCTCCTGGGCGGGGAGGACGGCGCGGTCGACACGGCGCGTGACGTGTTGAGCGCTTACGCCGACCCAATTATCCCGACCGGTGCGTTGGGAAGCGCGTTGCTGGTCAAGCTGCTCAATAACCTTTTGTTCGCTGCAAATTCGCAATTGCTGGCGGGTACTGCTGCGGCCGGGACAGCGCTGGGCTTGAACGAGCAGTCGTTACTCGCCGCGTTGAGCGCGTGTAGCGGTAGTAGCGCGGCCCTTCAGCGAGTGCGGCAGGTCGGCGGCGTTGCTCCTTTCGAGGGCCGCGTGACGCCATACCTACGCAAGGACGTCGCGACAGCGATCGCGCTGGCCGAAGAGATGGGTGTGTCGATCGACTTCGTGCGTGGCGTCGCGGAAGAAGGACCACTGGCCGTGACGTGATGTCGCTTCGGGTGTCGGCCCTTCACGTCGTCAGCTGCTTAGCAAGTTCACGCTTCGCCACCTTGCCCAAACCGGTGAGTGGAAACGCATCGAGTATGTACAACCGCTCGGGCCACTTCTGCTTCATCAAGCCCCGTTCATCAAGGAAACGGCATATCTCTTCGAGCGTGACATCGCGATGCCCGGGCGACCGTTGGACGACCGCGCAGACCAGCTCGCCACGTGCCTCGTCGGGAAGGCCGAGTACGGCGACGGTGTCGATGCGCGGATGCGCGAGCAGTTCGTTCTCGATCTCGGCGGGAGCAATGTTCTCACCCTTGCGAATGATCAGATCCTTCATCCGACCGGTGACCACCAGCCGGCCGTCGGTCCGCAGGTATCCCGTGTCCCCGGTTCGGAGCCAGCCGTCGGGCGTGAGAGATGCGGCCCATTCCCCATCGTCGACGTAGCCGGGTGTCAGGACATCGCCGCGCACTTCGACCTCTCCCGACTCCGCGATACGGACTTCGGCACCGGGAACCGCGCGGCCCGCGCTGTGCGACCGCTGCTCAAAGGTGTCCGACGCCGGGCTGGCGGTAACGGCGGGGGCCTCCGTCATGCCGTATCCATGCAGCACCGGCACCCCGAGTACGCGCCGGACCTTTTCGTGCAGCTCTGGCGGGCAGGGCGCACCGCCGCCGATCAGCATGCGAAGCGTTGGAATGACGGGTGCATCACTGCCCGAGGAGAGTTGTGCGGAGAGCAGCATCTGGTAAAACGCCGTACTCGAGCCAGTGAACGTCACTCGATTGGCTGCGAGCACTGCGGCGATGTCCGGTCCGATCCGCGGCAGCAACAGCACCGAGAACTTCCCGATAAGGGCGCACGAGACATAGAAGATGCCGCCGACGTGTGCGATGGGAAAGTTGATGGTGCCAACATCGTCGGGCGCGGATCCCAGCCCGAGATACCTCACGTAGCCGCGCGCCGCGGTCAAAATCGACTTGTCGCTGTGTCGCACCCCTTTCGGGCGCCCGCTCGTTCCGGACGTGAAGAAGACCCATCGCGGGCAGTCCGAACGGAAGTTCACTGCAGTCTCTGATGGCTGGTCATCGGGCATGGCCCGAAGGACGTCGAGGAAATTGGAGGGCAGGCAAATCACGGGTGTGTCCGGTGGTGCGTTGTGCTGCGTGGTCTCGTCAACGATCAGCACGTCGGCGCCGGCAATTTCGAGGGCGGCAGCTACCTCACGCTGTCGGAACAAATGCAGCACTGGGACCTGGACGGACACGCTTCGCGAGAGCGCCAGCATCAGAACTGCGGCAGCGCAGTGACTGGGTAGCTGCCAAGCGACGGTCATGGTGCTATTGATGCCGTGTACGGCCAGCCAGCGTGCGGCCGCAGCGGACAGGTAGGACACCTCAGCGATGGTCAGTGCTGCGCCGGTGGGTTCGAGCAGAAGGGGGCTGTCTGGGCGCTCCAGTGCACCAGATTCAAGCTGTTCGACGACCGTGCCTGGGGCCACGTGCGTCCCTCCGTAGGGCAAATCAACTTAGTGACAGAATCGGTACGTAGCTAGAATAGTAAGCCGGCATTCCCTACGAGACGATCCGGTGGCCGCAAATTAGCTAAACAGTTAGCTATTATGACGTACACTGATGCAGGATACCCCGGCCCCGCGAGAGGACATTCCATGACGACTTCGTCGGTTGCCACTCCGACCGTTCCGTTCAATGCCGAAACCCGCTTGTACATCGACGGCACGTTGCGGGACTCGTTGACCGGAAGGACTGCCGACAACATCAATCCAGCCACCGAAGAGGTGCTGGGCGTGGCGACCGACGCCGGCGCAGAGGATATGCAGTTGGCAATCGCTGCAGCGCGGCGTGCGCTCGGCACAACCGACTGGTCGACCAATCACGAGTTCCGTCAGCACTGCCTGATGCAACTCCACGAAGCCCTTCAGCAGGAAAAAGAGGACATCCGCGCCGAGCTCGTCGCCGAGGTGGGTGCGCCGCTGTCTTCAACATATATTCCGCAGCTGGAGTGGCCGATCGCTGACGCCGTTCGGTGGCCGGCCCAGTACATCTCGGAGTTTCCCTGGGAGCGGGCACTTCCCGACGGTGCACTGCTGGGCGCGCCGTATCACCGAAAGGTCGTCAAAGAAGCTGTCGGCGTCGTCGGGGCTATCACGCCGTGGAACTTTCCGTTCGAGATCATCAGCAACAAGGTGGCGCAGATCCTCGCGACCGGCAACACCATGGTGCTCAAACCGGCGATCGAGACGCCATGGAGCGGGCTGCGCTGGGGCCGCATCGTCGCGGAGAAGACCGACATCCCAGCGGGTGTGTTCAATGTCGTTCCAACGTCCGACAACGACGTCGCGCAGCTGCTCGCCACCGACCCGCGCGTGGACATGGTTTCCTTCACCGGCTCGACGGCGGTCGGCAAGTTGATTCAAAGACTGTCCGCCGAGACCATGAAGCGCACTCTGCTCGAACTAGGAGGCAAGTCGGCATACATGGTGCTCGACGACGCCGACATGGATACCGTCTTGCCGGGATGCATGGGTGCGCTAATCCATTCGGGTCAGGGCTGTGGGTTGACTACCAGAATGCTCGTTCCCCGCCGGGTGTACGACCAGGCCGTGGAAGTTGCCACTGCGACCTATGCGGCGGTTCCGGTCGGCGACCCTACCGATCCTGCCACCTTCTGCGGTCCGTTGGTGTCGGCCAAGCAACGTGACCGCGTGTTGAATTACATCGAGATCGGCAGGCAGCAAGGGGGGCGGGTGACAGTCGGCGGCGGCAAGCCGCAGGAACTCGATCGCGGCTACTTCGTAGCGCCGACCGTTTTCGCCGATGTGGACCCAAATCATCGTCTGTTCCAGGAGGAGATCTTTGGGCCGGTTATCACGATTACGCCTTATGACAATGGTGACGATGGCCTGGTCGAGCTGGCGAACAATTCGACCTACGGTCTGTCGGGGGCGGTAATGGGATCGCCCGACCGCGCCATGGCGGTGGCCCGCCGAATCCGCACCGGCACTTTGAATCTCAACGGCGCCATGTTCTACGGCGCCGACGCACCGTTCGGCGGCTACAAGATGAGCGGACTCGGCAGGCAAAACGGTCACGAAGGCTTCGAGCAGCATCTTCAAACCAAGACGATTGGATACACCAGCGCATGACCGATGTACTCAACGGTATTCGCATCGTCGAACTCGCCGCATGGACCTTCGTTCCGGCTGCTGGTGCCGTGCTGGCCGACTGGGGTGCCGACGTCATCAAGATCGAACACCCCGAAACCGGAGATCCGCAACGCGGACTAGTCAATTCGGGAGTTGTCGCCGGCGCGGGCGGCGTCAACCACTTCATCGAACAGCCGAACCGCGGCAAACGCAGCATCGGTCTGGACACCTCCAGTCCAGACGGCCTGGAGGTGTTGATGAAGTTGATCGAAACGGCCGACGTGTTCCTCACCAACCTGCTGCCGGATTCTCGGCAGCGCATGGGAATCGACGTCGGCCAGGTGCGTGCGCGGAACCCCAAGATCATTTATGCCCGCGGCCACGGCTACGGCACCAGGGGAGAAGCAGCAACGCATGGTGGCTTCGACCTTGCGGCGTATTGGGCTCGCGGAGGGATTGGCATGGGGTTCGCGGCCGGCGACGGATCCTATCCACCGCTTCAGCTGCCCGCGTTCGGTGACGTATATGGCGGCCTGTCAATCGCCGCAGGCATCGCCGGGGCCTTGGTGAAGCGCGAGCGAACAGGTGAACCGTCCATTGTCGACGTCTCGCTGCTCAGCGCCGCCGTGTGGCAACTCGGACCCGACATCGTCGGCGCGGGCATCACCGGTCAGGACCGTCCCAATTTCCAGCCAGATGAGATGCCCAACCCGGCTGTCAACATCTACAAGACGCGCGACGGCCGGTTCATCGCTTTTGTACTTCTTCAGGCTGATCGGTTCTGGTCTGATTTCTGTACACGCCTGGGTCGCCCGGACTTGATTTCAGACGAGCGATTCGCCACTGCGCCCGTGCGTTTCGAGAATCGCAAGGAGTGCATCGCCGAGTTACGGGCGGTCTTCGCAGCGCAAGATCTCGCGCATTGGGAAAAGTCATTCGCCGGGTTCGAGGGCGTGTGGGACGTGATGCGTACCGCGCGCGAGATCCACGACGACCCTCAGGTGATCGCAAACGGATACCTGCCCCGCACTACTGACACCAACGGCAACGAATTCGCCTTGGCCGGCAGTCCAGTTCAGTTCGACGAGACGCCGTTATCACTGAGGTGCGCACCAGGACACGGTGAGCACACCGATGAAGTAATGTCCGAACTCGGCTATGACGAAGACCAGGTTATCGATCTCAAGGTCAAGTCGGTCTTGCTGTAGGCGCCTACTCCGCGTCGCTGCCTCATCGACGGTATCGCGCCCAGCGCGGGGCCCTCCCAAGAAGGTGGATGTGTTCGGTAACGGTCGAAGCGAAGGGCGCGAACAAGGACTTGACGAAAGCCGTTCGCGTGCTTGGCGATTGTGCCAGGCCCGTGGTGCTGCGTGTGAAGTGTCACAGCAGCCTGCAGTGCCTCGGTCCTTGATTTAGAGCGCGCCGGCGTACTCGAATTTCTGCTCTATAGTAGATTTGTATCGCGAAATGGTCACCGGGAAGCGGACGGAAATTCTCGGGCAGTCACGGCCCAGAAGAATGGCCTAGATAGACAGGGATTGCCATGGCAGCTCTGCGTACCCAGACACGAGGCACGCCCAGCAAAAGCGCGGTCGCGTCCGTTCGCCGGGTCAAGAAGACACCGCTGTCGAACCTTTGCGGGGTCCTCGCCCTCATCCCAGCCGAACAAGCCGCCGCGGTATTGCGACTTGCACACGAGCGCCGGACATCGCGGACGCCGGTCGGAAGTCGCAGCCCGCTCCAAGAGGGCTGTTGATGGTCGCCAGTGTCGCATCCTTGATCGACCTGCTCGACGTCCGATTCGTCGCAAGCGACTTCTACCGAGGGACCACGCCCGATATCGGTATGCCCCGGGTCTTCGGCGGGCAGCTGGCAGGCCAGGCGCTGATGGCAGCGGCCAAGACCGTCGAGGAAAAACGCCTCCCACACTCTGTTCAGTCGCACTTTCTCTCCGCGGGGCTGATCGGGCCGCCGATCGACTTCCGCGTCGAACGCTTGCGCGACTCACGCTCGTTCTCCGACCGGCACGTCATAGCCGAGCAGCAGGGTCAGCAGCTCCTTTCCATGCAGGCCTCGTTCCACGCTCCGGAAACTGGGCCCGAGCATCAACTGGCTGCCGAAGCGGTCGACGGCCCGCCAAAGGCCGGCGCGGCCATGCGTCCCTTTCCCGATGATTGGGCGGAATTCTATCGACGATGGTCTTCTCTGGACGTCGACTGGTGCCCGGATTCGAAGGGGCGCAAGCCGCTTACGACAACGGGCAAGGGTACGCTGCCGCGCCTCTGGGTGCGAACGTCGACACCTTTCGAAGGTCCTCAAGCGGTCCACAGTGCCATCGCCATATGTGTCGCTGACCTGACTTTGTTGAGGAGCTCCTTCAGCCCCCACGAGATCGGGCCCCACAACGACGTTCAGACGTTCACCCTCGATCACTCTGTGTGGTTTCACCGCCCCTTCCGCATTGATCAGTGGTTGCGCTTCGATCATTTGTCGCCGAGTGCCTCGGAAGGCAGGGCGTTCTGCGTCGGCGGATTCTTCGACGAGCGCGGCAACCACGTTGCCTCTGCGACGCAAGTGGGTCTCATTCGAGAATGGTCAGGTCAACACAATTGGAGGAACAACAGATGATCATCGACGCAGACGGTCATCTGTGTGAGCCGCGGGATAATTGGACCTCGCGGATGCCGCCGAAGTGGGGTGAGCTTATTCCGCGGTACGTTACGTCGACGATCTGGAAATGGATGTCTGGTGTATCGGTGACGAGATCGTCAAGCCGTCTGACCCAAAGTGGCATTCATACGCTGAAGGGCCGTCGGCTGTCTCCTACATTCCGCGTCAGGCGTCGGGACTGCGCGCTGCGGTTCAACCTGAGGGCTGTGGCCTGCTCCATTGATGCAAATCGTCCCCGCGGAACGAAGTACGTCGGGTGGGGCAGGTCAACCGCGGCCGCCAGCACGAGTCAAAAGTCGGTGCTGCCAAGCCTGCGGGGCTCGATCTGAAGTACACGCGTTCACCCGACCGAGGCATCGTATCGGCGGCAGCGGTCGAGAAGGACCTGCGCTGTGCGATTCGGATGGCTGATCATCATGTCATGGCATGAGTCGACCTCGACGATGGTGTGGACCCCGCCCAGGGCGTCGATACTTCGCCGTTGGGACGCGATGGAAAGCGCGCGATCGCGGGTAGTGAGGATCCAGGTGCGGGATACGTTCGCCGGAAAGTCACTACGGTCCACCGGTTCAGTCGCGATCGATATCGTTTCGGGGTAGAGCCGTGCCATCATGAACCGGCGTTGCTTCTCGGTCATCTCATTGCAGAACGCATAGCGCGCAAGGAAAGCCGGTATTTTCATCGCTTTTCGCTTCCCCACGCCGCGTCGAGCGAACCATGCCATTGGACCGTCGAGCGTGTCCGTGATCGCTTCGCCCTGACGCGGCACGAACGCCGCCGCCAGAACCATCTCACGGACGCGCGCAGAGCCCAGCCTGGCCACCACCCCGGGTACCGTCACCCCCGCCATCGAGTGGCCAGCGATGACGATTTCGCCAAAACCCGCATCATCGATATCGGCGACCACGGAGTCCACCCAGGCGCCGATGGTGGCTGCGGTCAGGTCACCTGGCTTCGAGCCGCGACCGGGAAGGTCCACCGCGAGGATGCGGAGTTTTGGTTCCTGGCGGCGCAATTCCGAGACCGTCAGATCCCAGCAGTCGCCAGCATGCGCTCCACCATGGACGAGAACCAGATCGGGTAGCGGCATCTGAAGTCCTCAGCGGAACCGCATAGCGCGCCCGTTGGCGTCGAGCAGGCGCAGCACGACGGGCTCACCCGTCTGACCCGCTCCAATGAAGCCGACTGTGTTGATCATTACGTGTGAGCCTTGCTTATTGCGGTGGATTTCCAGGCGGCGGGTACACGCCCCTGAGAATCCAGGGGAACCAGTTGAAGCCAAATTCGAGCTCGTCGCTGGCGTCATAGTCGGGGCTGGGATCGGGCGGAATGTTCTCGCCTTCGGTGTTGACTGGCTGCGCTGGCTTGCCGTAAACGGCGACGACAACGGTACGACCTGGATTGTTTAGCGACCAAACTCCCATTTGGCTGTTGGCGCAGTTGGACATGATGGCCAGATCATCTGGGTTGTAATACCACCGGTTGATCAGATCGACGCCGCTGATTGCTATGGACTGATTGATGGCCACCGTTTCGCTCACCTGACCTTGGTAGCCGGCCGTATTGGCGCGATCTTGTGGGTTTGATCCGTCCGAGCCGGTATCACCATCGAGGGCGCGGTTGTTCAGCAGATCCTCGGCGTGACGCTGCGCTGCGAGTTGCAGTTGCTTGTTGGGCCTGACGTCATTGGTGCAGCCTGCATGGTGCTGCACTGTGAAAACGTTGGCGAGGACACCGTCGTTGAATCGTTTGTTGTTCGGTATGAGCGTGTTGTTGTCATTGTCGGCGTGCGCGGTGGGGCTGGCCAGCAGGGTGGCGGCGATCAGAAGGACGGGCAAAGGCAACGGCCGATAGCGCGTGTACAGGCTCCTGCTTGTCTGAGCCGTCATCGCAGAACCCCCAGCTGAGCGCAACGCCGTGTACACGTCGCGGTTTGGAATGGTACTAGGAGAAATTAGATAGATATATTACGCTTTGACGGTCATGAAGCAAGGGAAAACTAGGGCTAAGCTCGCCGTCGCTACGTTCGTTGCTTCAAGCGTTGTCGCGGTGGCAACAGCCCCAGCTGCAGACGCGGACGCGGTCGCGTACCTGCTAAACGTAACTGTTCGGCCTGGGTACGGCTTCGCCAACGCCGATGCGGCCCTGGCCTACGGTCACGGAATCTGCGACAAGATCACCCGAGGTGACAGCTACGCCAGCATCGCGCGTGACGTCAAAGCCGACTTCAACAACTCCGGCGAGTATCAGGCGACGTATCTGATAGGCCAGGCCGCCCAGGAACTGTGCCCCAGCCTCATTTGGTCGCTGCGGAATTCCGCTGGGAACTACCTGCCACCGCCAGGCTGATGCCCGGTGTGCATCGCGGCACCTGCCGGACAAAACGGCGCCGCCCCCGAAACGTTGTGGCGGAAGGCATGTCTCGCAGGTACCAACGGGGTTTCAGATAGCCGCTAACAGGCGACTCTGATCGTGAAGGTGCCGGTTGTCCTCTGGCCGGGGTTATCTGTGTTGAACCCGTCCGCACTGCCACGGATCGTGTACGTCTGATCGTTCATGGTCACGTCGGCCCTGCCGCCGAGGCCGGCCTCATAACTGCCAGTGAATCCGCCCAAGTCGTTGATGCTGACGGAGTTAGCAGCGAGCGCATCCTTGTTGGAAACGAATGCGTTAACGCCCACGGCCGGGTTGCCGGTGGCGATCGTCGTTAGCGAACCGAGCAGAATGCACTGGACTGAGCGGGTCTCGGGGAGAGTCCGATTGTTGATCGTCACCTGCGCGGTTCCTGCCGGTAGTCGCCCTGACGAAGATGGATTGACGGGCGTCGACGAGCACGCCGCGAGGCCTGCCGCGATCACACCGGCAGCGGACGCGTGGATGAACGACTTCAACACAAGCCCACCTCAGTAGGTTTCGATCGGCAATGCCGCGTACCTCGCGCCAAACGACATGTGCCACCGTCACGGCCGCCCGACGGCCACTTGCTCGACAAACCGCGGTGATGGCTAAGCGAGACAAGGTTATCCGTACTCTGATGTTTTCGCCATAGCATCGCCGTCCTGTTTCCGACGGAGCTAGTGATCAGTCGACGATCTGGCTCCTTCGTCAACGGCGACAGCGGACGAGCATTCGGTGGGGCGTCCTCCCGTTCGGAGCGGCGAAACACGAGGGCACGAATCCCGCAGTGTCCTAGCCGATTTCGGCCCGGCACGAGCCGCGGAGAAAGGTCGGGACGATGGTGGCGAACGCTGACTGCCCAGCCGGCATAACACCGTTGGCCGCCTGACGGGGCTAGGGCCGAGGCTTCAACGAAGCACCAAGTAGATTCCGCAGCACGCCCTCATCACCACCGTCTTCAGGGTCGGCCGGTTCGGCAACAAGACTGAAGCTGACCCGGACAATCCAGCGGGCCAGGGTTTCCGCCGGAAGATCACGGCGAATCTCGCCAGCAACGGCGGCATCCTCGAGGCGCCGCACCAGCGCGTCAGCAAGCTTGGCTCGCCACAACTCAGAACCCTCGGCCGCGTGATAGGCAGCGCCGAGGGCTTGGTGGTCGTCGACCAGCGATCGCATTATCGGTGAGCTGCGAGCGATCTCTTGGCCCACCAGGCATGCCGCGACCAGCTGAGCCAAGAAGGGTTCGTCCGTTTGCCAGCATCGGTAAACGCGCTCCACCGTGACGCCAAGCACTCGCACAAACGAGGCTGCCAGCAGTGCGTCCTTGTTCGGGAAGTAGTAGTACACAGTAGAGCGGTGCACGCCGGCGCGCTGCGCAACGTCGCTCATCCGCGTGCGAACCGGGCCTTTCTCGGCGTAGCAAGCTTCCGCTGCGGCCAGCAACCGTTCGCGCGCCTCCTCCTCGTCTGCAGGAGTGTCGGCACGCCACGAACGTGCGCGGGATGCGTGGCCCTGAGCGGTCACAAGTGCACACTACGACGCCCGGCGCACCAGTGAGGCGATCAGGCCAAGACGGGGCAGTGGCGCGCGAAACCGGCCTTATCTCATGCGCTGGCCGAAGCCTTCTAGGGAGCACTTGACGGCGGCGTTGCCCGCCGCAGTAGAACGGACCTGCTGCGGATCAGGGATCGCTCCAGCTGCTATCCGGGGGGGTGGAAGTTGATTCCATACCGAGCTAACCGGGTAGCAACCGTTGGGCAGCAACCGTAATCCCGATGAGGTTGGGCGCCCGACAGATTGCTTCAGATTCGACGGCAATGCGTCTAGTCGTGCAAATTAGAAAACCAGATAAATAGATAGATATTTTGATGTCATAACGCAGCCGCAGGCGTCTTATGTTCGCATGTGGTCGTCGACCCGACGTGGCCAGCAATGATCCCCCGGTGGTTGGGAGCGATTAGTTACTGGTGTTGCACTTGGGGGATATTGGGACGGCATACGCGATGACGTTGATGACCGCGGATGCACCGCGGCCGTGCCCATCAACCATGATGGCGTCGTCGTCGTCTCGCGTAATTGCAGGTCATGGCCTCATTTGGAGCACGGGCTCCAGTCGGCTTCCTCTAGTCCCCGGCCGTTGGTCGTCCGATGTAACCGACGCGGCAATCGACCTCGCCACACGAGCGCTGCTTTTCGGCGGCGATGTGGAAGCATTTATCGCGATCTATTTGTCATGGTGGCGTTCTATTGTTGGACCGCTCTGCCGGCATTGTAAGACAGAATTGTCGACGCTCTCTAAAGTGTATGTCCGCCCAGATTAACCAAGGGCGCTCTAGTGGAAAATTCTGTATGGCAACGTTCGTTCAAAAAGTCTTCCGAATATGCGGAATATTTACCGGATAGCAAATTGTTCAGTCATAGTGACGGGTCGCCTTTAACTTCCGCCGAACCCTTCCAATCCGCTTGGAGGGCGGGGCGCCTCCGCGCTGGCCCGGGCCGCGAGACCTTGGCCTAGTGGGCGGCTCACATGCAAGAACGGCTAGCTGGGAGTCTTCGACCGGGGGGCGCTGGCCGACTATTTCGATAACGGTTGCCACATTCGGACTAAATTTGTCGGAACCGTCGCAGCAAATCGGCGGTTGTTTAACAGGCGTCGACCAATCCGGCATGGGCGCGAATAAGAGAGGTGTATGTTGCCCTCCGTGAAAGCCATGGTGTACCGTCCCGCTGTGCTACCTGTCACACTATTGGAAGGGGGCGGTTTGACTTTCCGCTGGGTGAGCATTGATCGGTCCAATGTCGGTGGCGATTAGATACCGACGAGGGCACTAATGGTTGTGAGAGACACGGCGAACACAGAGCCTTTGGCGGCGCCGGATCCGGCTCCCGTCAGATCTCCGATGGCGGTGTTGGCGTCCCTGGGGGTGCGGCCCACCTGGGACGTTGAAGCGAAGCCGCTGCGCGAGGTCGGCGCCTTCTTCGCGTTGTCGCTCGACATCCTCGTGCAGCTCGTGCGGCCGCCCTTCGCGTGGCGTGAGTTCATCCATCAGTCTTGGTTCGTGGCGCGGGTGTCGATGTTTCCCGCCGTCTTCTTGGCGATCCCGCTCAGCACGCTGCCGATCTTCATCATCAACGTCCTGCTGGTCGAGATCGGCGCCGCCGACGCATCCGGGACCGGGGCCGCGCTGGCCAGCGTCGTGTTCATCGGACCGATTGCGACGGTGCTGGTGATCGCCGGTACCGGCGCTACTGCGATGTGCGCCGAGCTGGGCGCTCGCACCATCCGCGAAGAAATTGACGCCATGCGGGTGATGGGGATTAGCCCGGTCCAACGTTTGCTGGTGCCAAGGGTTTTGGCGCTCGGGCTTAACGGGTTGGTGTTGAACAGTGTTGTGACCATCGTCAGCCTGGTCGCTGACTATCTGTTCTCCGTCTACTTCCAACACGTCAACCCTGGTACCTTCGCGGCCAGCCTCACGCTGCTTGTCGGGCTTACCGAGACGATCACGGCCTACGCAAAGGCGGCATTATTCGGGGTGGTGGCGGGCCTCATTGCGTGTTACAAGGGCATGACCGTTGGCGGCGGTCCGCAAGGTGTCGGCAATGCGGTGAACGAAACCGTGGTGTACACGTTCCTGGCACTGTTCATCATCAACGGGATCTTGCTCGCGATCACGACGAAGGCGACGATGTGACGGCCGCGCCAGCAGCACGTCGGCTGCCGCGGCTGAGCAACGCCGCGCGCGCCTTCGCCAACAGGTGGAACGAGCTCGGAAGCCAGACCGCGTTCTACGTCAGGGCTCTGGGCTCGGTCTGGGAAGCCATCGCCCGATACAAAGTGGAGATGATGCGCCTGATCGCCAGCATGAGCATGGGCATCGGCGCGCTGGCCGTCATCGGCGGCACCGTGGTGATCGTCGTCATCTTGACGATGGCCACCGGTTCGTATGTAGCCATCCAGCTCTTCCGATCGTTATCCGATGTCGGCGTGCAGGCGTTGTGCGGCTTCGCATCCGCCTACATCAATACGCGCATCGCCTCGCCGATCATCGCCGACATCGGCCTGGCGGCCACCGTCGGCGCCGGCGCCACCGCGCAGCTGGGCGCCATGCGGATCAACGAGGAGATTGATGCGCTCGAGACGATGAGCATCCGCGTCGTTCCCTACCTGGTCTCCACCCGGGTGGTCGCGGGCGTGCTCGTCGCGATTCCGCTGTGGTGTATGGCGGCGATGGCGGGATACTTTGCCACCCGCAGCCTCATCATCTTCGGGTACGGCCAGGCTCCCGGTGTCTACCAGCACTACTTCCACTCTTATCTGCAGCCACTCGACTTGATCTGGTCCTTGCTCCAGGTCATCGCCTCGGCCACAGCGATCATGCTGGTGCACACCTACTACGGTTTCTACGCTTCGGGCGGTCCGGCCGGCGTCGGTGAGGCGGTCGGTCGCGCGGTGCGCGCCTCACTGACCGTGGCGATGGCGGTGACGCTGGCGGTGGCGCTCGCCGCCTATGGAGTGTCCGGCAACTTCCACCTGTCCGGGTAGCGGCTATGGAAAAGAATAAGAAGCGCCGCGAAGCCGGCCTGCACCCCGCGATCTGGACCTTCGTTCTCCTCGGCGTCATCATCGGATCGGTCGCGCTGACCATCGCGCAGTTCAACAGGGACTTGCGGCCCTATAGCCGAGTGACCTTGATGTCGGATCGTGCGGGCCTGGTGATGGAACCTGGCGCGGCGGTGAAATTGCGCGGCGTCCAGGTTGGCCGGGTCTCGTCGATTCAGCCAGGTGATCCGGTGAGACTTCAGCTGGAGCTCTACCCGGAGCAGCTCAAGTACATCCCGGCCAACGTGGGCGCCAAAATCACCGCCACCACAGCCTTCGGTGCCAAGTATGTCGACCTGACCACGCCCGCCCACCCGACCTCCAAACGGCTCGCATCCGGCGCGGTGGTCGAAGCAAGCAACGTGACCGTCGAGGTGAACACCGTCTTTCAGAACCTCGTGGGCGTACTCAACCAGGTCGACGTCCCCAAACTGAACGCCGTGCTCACCGCGGTGGCCGACGGATTTCGCGGGAAGGGCGAGGCGATTGGCGAAGCCACCACCGGCCTCAACCAGGTCCTGCTGACGATCAATCCGCGCAGCGAGACCATCCGGGCCGACTACCGCGCCCTGAAGGGATTCAGCGACGCCTACAGCGCGGCCGCACACGACATCCTCACGACGCTGGACGCTGCCAGCACGACCGGCACCACGGTCACCAAGAACGCCAAGGAACTTGACGCACTGTTGCTCAACGTCAGCGGACTCTCCCGCGCGGGCACCAACCTGATCGGCCCGAACAAGGACAACCTCGTGCACGGCATCAACCTGCTGGAGTCCACAACGCGGCTGCTGATGAAGTACAACCCAGAGCTCACCTGCACGCTGGTTGGCGGGAAGACCGCCGTCGACAGGTTCATCGGGCCGACCGGCGGCGACAACGGATATTCGGTGATCCTGGACGCCGGTTTACTCTTCGGGGAAGACGCATACAAGTTCCCCGACAACCTGCCGATCAACGGCGCCAAGGGTGGCCCCGGTGGCCAGCCCGGGTGCGGATCGTTGCCCGACGTCGCCAAGAATTTCCCGCAGCGCTACCTCGTCACCAACACCGGGTGGGGCACCGGACTAGACATGCGGCCCAACCCCGGCATCGGCTTCCCGGGGTATGTCGACTATCTCCCCGTCACTCGGGGGACACCGCAACCGCCTAGCATTCGGCACCCCGGCGGCCCGGCGCCCGGCCCCGTCCAAGGAACGGATGGATACGACAGTCCGGCACCCTATGGGGCGCCGCGATACGCCCCGGACGGCACCCCGCTGTATCCCGGTCTGCCGCCGGCTCCGCCGCCGGGCAGGCCACGCGAACCTGGTCCCCCGCCGGCGGGTTCGGAACCGTTCGTGCCGCCGGTGCGCTCCGGGCAGCAACAAACCTGCGGCCTGGTCAACAACGACTGCGCACCGTTGCCACCGCCGCCTTACAGCCCGGCGCCGTGACCACCGAATGAGACACCAGCAGCGATAGAGGAAGGCAGACATGCGAGAGAATTTGGTCGGTGCCCTGTGGCGCCTGTCCATCTACTTGGTCGTGTGCATGCTCGGCGCGTTTGCGCTCATCGCGGTCTTCGCCCAGTTGCGCTTCCAGTCGGAGAAGACCTACAAGGCCCAGTTCGCGAACGTGTCCGGCCTGCAGGAGGGAAACTTCATCCGCGTCGCCGGGGTCGAGGTCGGCAAGGTCAAAAGCATCACCGTCCAGCCCGACTCCACCGTGCTCGTCGAGTTCGCCACGGCCGACTCGGTTGTGCTCACCGAGGGCACCAGGGCCGCCATCCGCTTCGCGGACCTTATCGGCGGCAGGTACATGGCCCTGGAGGAGGGCGCCGGGGGAGTCAAGCGGCTTAATCCGGGCACGACCATCCCGCTGGCGCGGACCGAGCCGGCGCTGGACCTCGACGCATTGATCGGCGGCTTCCGGCCGCTGTTCCGCGCGCTGGACCCGGACCAGGTCAACAAGCTCACCGGCCAACTCGTCGCGGCGTTCCAGGGACAGGGAGGCACGATCGGCTCGTTTCTCACCCAGGCCGCGGCCCTGACCAACACCCTGGCCGACCGCGATCAACTGATCGGTCAGGTCATCACCAACCTGAATACCCTGCTCGGTTCACTGAGCGGCCAGAGCAAGCAGTTCGCCACGGCGGTCGACTCTCTGGCCGAACTGGTGCAAGGGCTCAAGGGCCGCAAGCAAGACATCAGCAACGGGGTTGCGTACGCCAACGCGGCCGCCGGGTCAATCGCCGATCTCTTGTCACAGGCCCGTCCGCCGGCCAGGAAGGTGGTCCACGAACTCGACCGGACCGCCGCAAACGTGCTGGCCGACCACGACTATTTCGACAACTTCCTCAACACGTGGCCCGACGCGACGCAAATACTCAACAGGCAGGGCATGTACGGAGACTTCTTCAGCTTCTATCTGTGCGACATTCTGATCAAGGTCAACGGCAAGGGCGGCCAGCCGGTGTACATCAAGCTGGCCGGCCAGGCCACCGGCAGGTGCACGCCGCGATGAAACCCTTCTCCGAACGCAATCCGTTGATCGTCGGCCTCATCGGCATCGGCGTCACCCTGGCTCTCGTGTTGATCTCCCTGAACTATGACAAGCTGCCGTTCTTCAGCAGGGGCAAGACCTATTCGGCGTACTTCGCCGAGGCCGGCGGCTTGGTACCGGGTGACCACGTCCAGGTGTCGGGTTACCGCGTCGGGCAGGTCTTGGGCGTTGACCTGGACGGACCGCGGGTGCTGGTCAAGTTCAGCGTCGCCAACGACGTCCGCCTCGGTGAGCGCACCGAGGCGGCGATCAAGCTGAAGAGCCTTCTCGGCAGCAAACTCTTGGAGGTAACCCCGCGCGGCGATGGGCAGCTGAGCCGCCCGATACCGCTCGACCGAACCAGGCCGGCCTATCAACTGCCAGACGCGCTGAGCGATCTCAGCAATACCATCAGCGGGTTGGACACCCAGCAGTTGTCCACCTCGCTGGCCGTGCTGTCCGACACCTTCGCCGACACACCGCCCGACTTGAAGCAGGCGGTGCAGGGGGTCGCGCGCTTCTCTCAGACACTGAACGAGCGCGATGCGCAGCTGCGAAACCTGTTGAGCAGCGCCAACAAAGCAACCAAGGTGTTGGCCGACCGCAGCGACGAAGTGGTCAAGCTCGTCGCCAATACCAACGCGCTACTGGTTCAACTGAGAAGCCAAAGCAGTGCGCTGAGCCAGATCTCGAACAACCTGTCCGCCGTGGCGCAGCAGATCAAGGGCTTCATCGCCGAGAACCGCAACACGCTCAAGCCGGCACTGGACAAGCTCAACGGGGTGTTGGCCATCCTGGACAACCGCAAGGAACGCGTCCAGAAAGCGATCGTCGGCCTAGGCAGATACGCCTTAGGGCTCGGTGAATCCGTCGGCTCGGGACCGTTCTACAAAGCGTATCTGGTCAACCTACTGCCCGGGCAGTTCGTGCAGCCCTTCATCGACGCGGCCTTCTCCGACTTGGGCCTGGACCCCAATGTGCTGCTGCCCTCACAGCGCACCGACCCGCAGCGCGGGCAGCCGGGCACGCCGCCGCTGCCGATACCGTTCCCGCGCACCGGCCAAGGCGGGGAACCACGCATGACCATCCCGGATGCCATCACCGGCAACCCGAGCGACCATCCATGCGGTGTGCCCGGCGTGGCGTTGCCCGGCCCCGGCTGCTATCCGTATCGGCAGCCGCTGCCCGCGCCGCCACCCGGCGGCCCCCCGCCGGGACCTCCCGCGCCGCCGGGTCCGGGCGAAGGACAGTCCATCCCGCCAGGGGGGCCCGTCGAACTACCAGCACCTGGTCAGATACCGCCGAGCCAACCGCCCGTGCTGAACGGACCCGGACCCATCGGCCCATCCCAGCCGGCTGGAGGTGGTGGCCAGTGAGGAACTGTTACGTCAAGCTCGGCGTGGCCATCGCACTTGCGGTCGTCCTTGTCGGCGGCATTGTCACCGTCGTCGGATTGGCGACCGGCATCGGCCATACGCAAGTCGTCGGCTATTTTGCGGACAGCACCGGCCTCTACGCCGGGGACGACGTCGTCATCCTCGGCGTGCGCGTGGGCAGGGTCGAGAAGATCGAACCGCAACCCAGCCGCGTCAAGATCACCTTCTGGTATGACGACAAATACAAGGTGCCCGCCGACGCCAAAGCCGTGATCATCGCGCCGTCACTGGTGACACCGCGAGCCATCCAGCTGACGCCCGCCTACACGGGCGGCCCGACGATGGCCGATCACGCGACAATCCCGCAGGACCGCACCGCCGTTCCGGTCGAATACGACGATTTTCGCCAGCAGCTACAAAAACTGACTGAGACACTCCAGCCCGCCAAGCCAGGCGGAACCAGCACCTTGGGGGCGTTCGTCAACACCGCAGCCGACAACCTGCGCGGCCAGGGGCCGGATATCCGTAGCACGCTCATCAAGCTGTCGCAGGCGATTTCCGCGCTCGGCGATCACAGCGACGACCTGTTCAGCACCTTCAAAAACCTGTCCATCCTGGTCTCCGCCCTGCACGACAGCAGCGACCTGCTGCGGCAACTGAACCAAAACCTGGCCGCGGTGACCGGCTTGTTGGCCAGCGACCCCGATGCCGTCGGCAACGCGGTCCGCGACCTCAACGACGTGGCCGGCGACGTCAGAGACTTCGTCGCCGACAACCGAGAGACGCTGGGCACCACGTCGGACAAGCTGGCGTCGGTGACCACGGCGGTGAACCAGAGTCTCGACGACATCAAACAGGTGTTGCATGTCGCCCCGACCGCGTTCCAGAACTTCCTGAACATCTACAACCCCGCGCAGGGCTCGTTGACCGGCATCCTGGGCGTCAACCAATTCGCCAACACGATCCAATTCCTGTGCGCCGCGGTCGAAGCCGCGTCGCGCAAAAACTCCAAGGAGTCGGCCAAGCTGTGCGTGCAGTACCTGGCGCCCATCATCAAAAACCGCCAGATCAACTTCCTCCCGCTGGGGGAAAACCTCTTCGTCGGCGCAACCGCGCGGCCGAACGAAATCACCTACAGCGAGGACTGGCTGCGGCCCGACTACGTTCCCCCGCCACCTCCGGGAGCGCCCGCACCGGCCGCCGCGCCGCCGCAGGAAAGCGCGACGGCGCCAGACGCGCCGGCCGCGCCACCGCCGGCCGCGCCGGTGCAGACCCCAGATCCGGCCGCCGGCTTGCGCGGAATGATGGTGCCGTCCGGGGGTGGACAATGAGCCGGGCACCACGCTGGTATCGCATGGCCGCGGGCCTGGTGACGGCACTTGCGCTGGTGCTATCGGGCTGCGGCTTCCACGGGGCGAACTCGTTCAAGCTGCCGGGAACCAAGGGCGGCGGGCCCGGTTCGTACACCGTTAAAGCAGAGATGTCCGACATTCAAAACCTGCAGCGGAACTCCCGCGTCCGGGTCAATGACGTCACCGTCGGCACCGTGACCGACATCGAACTGCAGGGCTGGCACGCGTTGGTCACGATGAGCATCGAAGGCGGCGTGGACCTCCCGGCCAACGCGACGGCCACGATCGGCCAGACCAGCCTGCTGGGCTCGGTACACCTCGAATTGGCGCCACCCAGTGGGGTGCCGCCCCTGGGCAAGCTCAAAAATGGGTCGTTTATACCGCTGTCCTCGGCGGGCGGATATCCGTCAACCGAACGCACGCTGGCGGCGCTTTCCCTGGTGCTCAACGGCGGCGGCCTAGGGCAGGTCCAGGACATCACCAAGGCGCTGAGCACCGCGTTCACCGGTCGTGAGCAGGACCTGAGAAGCCTGCTCGGCCAGCTCGACAAGTTCGTCGGCTACCTCAACGACCAAAAGGACGATATCATCGCCGCGACGGACAGCCTGAACAACCTGGCCGGTCAATTCGCCGACGAAAAACCGGTGATCGACAAGGCGCTGAAGACGATCCCGGACGCGTTGACGGCGCTGAAGGACGATCGGGAGGACCTTGCCAACGCGCTGGGTGACCTGAGCCGATTCGGTGCGCTTGCCGCCGACTCGGTCAACAAGACCAAGCAAAGCCTCGTGCAGGAACTTAACGACCTCGGCCCGGTGCTGCAGTCACTGGGCGACGCGGGGGTGTCCTTGACCCGTTCGCTGGGCCTCTTCGGCACCTTCCCGTTCCCCAAGGACACGCTGAGCAAATGGCTGCGCGGTGACTACGCAAACCTGACCGGCATCTTCGACTTGACCCTGAGCCGGTTGGACTCGGGGTTGTTCACCGGCACCCGGTTTGAGTGCAACCTGAGCGAGCTGGAGCTTCAGTGGGGCCGCACCATCGGCCAGCTGCCCAGCCCCTGCATGGCGGGAAGCCAGTACAACCCCGGTAACCCGTTGGTCGTGCCTTACCACTTCAACCAGGGGCCGTGACATCATGCTGAACCGACTCCCCCGACGCGTCAAACTCCAGCTGGCGGTTTTCGCGACGGTCAGCACCGCCGCGGCCGCCATCATGTTTTTCGCCTACATGCAGATACCGACCTTCTTTTTCGGGATCGATCGGTATGAGGTCACGGTCAAACTGCCGCAGGCGGGTGGCCTGTATGCCGGCGGGAATGTCACCTACCACGGGGTCGAAGTCGGTCGGGTGCAGGCCGTGCGCCTGACCGATAGCGGCGCCGAGGCGGTGCTGCGGATGGACTCGGATTTCCATATCCCGGCCGATTCCGGCGCCCAGGTGCATAGCGTGTCGGCGATCGGCGAGCAGTACGTCGAACTGCTGCCCCGCAGCACGGCCGGGCCGCCACTGAAAGACGGTGACGTGATACCGGTCGACCGCACGTATGTCCCGCCGGACATCAATTCGCTGTTGGCGGCCACCAACCGCGGACTGACCGCGATCCCACGGGACAACCTGAAAACGGTGGTCGACGAGTCGTATGTCGCAGTCGGCGGGCTCGGGCCGGAACTTTCCCGGCTGGTGAAAGGGACGACTGCGCTGTCGATCGACGCCCGAAAGAACCTGGACGCACTGGTCAACCTGATCGACAACTCCAAGCCGCTGCTCGACAGTCAGATCGACTCATCGGACGGAATCCAGGCGTGGGCCTCACACCTGGCGGCGATCACCTCGCAGTTGCGCAACAACGACTCCTCGGTTGCGGGCCTGCTGCATAAGGGTGGCCCAGCCGCCGCCGAGGCACGCGATTTGTTCGACCGGCTGAACCCCACCTTGCCGATCGTCCTGGCCAACCTGGTCAGTGTCGGGCAGGTAGGCGTCACCTACCGCGACAATCTGGAATCCCTTCTGGTGGAGCTGCCACAGGGGACCGCCGACATCCAAGCAATCGGCGTGGCCAACAAAGACACCAAACAGCCCTACCACGCCCCCTACCTGAGCTTCAAGCTAAACCAAAACTGGCCGCCGCCGTGCACGACGGGATTCCTGCCGGCCCAGCAGCAGCGGGCCCCCAGCTACGAGGACTACCCGGATGTTCCGAAGGGGGACTTCTACTGCCGGGTGCCACAAGACTCGCAGCTCAACGTGCGCGGCGCGCACAATCTGCCGTGTGAGACCCGCCCCGGCAAGCGGGCGCCGACCGTCAAGATGTGCGAGAGCGACGAGACGTACGTTCCGCTGAACGACGGCTGGAACTGGAAGGGCGATCCGAACGCAACATTATCCGGTCAAGGTGTCCCGCAGTTCAGGCCGGGGGAGGAGCCAGCGGGGCAGGTCCCCGCACCGTCGCCGCCCGGTCCGGAACCACCGCCGATCGCGGCCGTCCAGTACGACCCAGCCACGGGCATGTATGTGGGTCCCGACGGGCGTATGTACACACAACGAGACCTGGCCCGTGGTGCCACAAAGGAGCAAACATGGCAAAGCATGCTGATGCCGCCCAAGACGAACTGAGCGCGGCAGGCCGTCCGTCTACGTCCGCGGCGGCGCCGGGGCAGAGCGACGGCGATTCAACGCAATTGCCCAACAGGATCACCTCGAAAGACGAGAACGCCGAGGCGGTACCCGCGGACGAGTCCGATGCGGCCGACGACTATGACACTGCCGTCGATGAAGACGCCGACGACGCTTCCAAAGACGCCGCGCCGCCCAAAAAGAGGGTCACGCCGGTGCGGCTGGCAGCGGCGTTGGGTTTGGTGACGGTCGTTGCCTTGGCCGCGGTCGCCGGATGGTTCGGGTACCGGGGATATCAGTCACGCCAGGCCCAACAGCAACGCGAGCTGCTGGTTCAGGTCGGGCGGCAAGGCGCGCTGAACCTGACCACAATCGACTGGCACCACGCCGACGCTGACGTCCAGCGCATCCTGGACTCCGCGACGGGTCAGTTCTACGACGATTTCTCCCAGCGATCAAAACCTTTCGTTGATGTGGTCAAGAAGGCGCAGTCCACGTCGGTGGGGACAATCACCGACGCGGGTCTCGAGTCGCAATCGGGCGACGAAGCCCAGGTTCTGGTGGCTGTATCCGTTAAGACCTCGAATGCCGGTGCGGCCGAACAGGATCCGCGGCATTGGCGAATGCGGATAACGGTGCAGAAGGTCGGCGGTGGCGCAAAAGTCTCCAATGTCGGATTTGTACCGTGAGCAGGCCGTTGTCCGGCAACCGCCGACACCGGGCTCTGCCAACCAGAAAAGGAACTATCGCAGTGCGGCTCAATACCGATCGCAAGACCGATCCGGACGCAACCGAGGTCTCCGAGGAGAAGGCTGGGCAGGTCGCCAGCCAGACGAGCGAACCCGAGGCGATCGGCGACGCGGAGACCATCACCAATGACGCCGAAGACCGGGCCGAACCTGCCGAGGACACGAGCGACGGGGACGCGGAAGACGTTGCCGAATCGGGCGACACGTCCTCTGATGATGCTGAAGCCGATGATGTTGAAACCGAAGAAGATGTCAAAGACGTTGAGCCGCCGGAACGTAAACGCCGAATCAGCCGGATCAAATGGTCGCGGGTGCTTGTCTTCTGGATGCTTCCAGCGGTCGCAATGATGATCGCGGCGGCCGCGGGTTATTTGAAGTGGCAAGACGCGTGGGTCCGGGATTCGGCGGTCGCCGGTATCGAGTCGGTCGCGGCCGCTAAGGATTCCACCGTGGCAATACTGTCTTACCAGCCCGACACCGTCGATAAAGACCTAACTGCCGCGCGGGACCGGTTGACCGGCAAGTTCAAGGACTCCTACACACAGTTGGTCCATGACGTCGTGATGCCTGGCGCCAGAAAGGACCACATTTCGGCGATCGCCACCGTTCCCGCGGCGGCGTCGGTGTCGGCGACTCCCAACCACGCGGTTGTCCTGGTGTTCGTCAACCAGACCGTGACTGTTGGCAATGATGCGCCCACTGACACCGCATCCACTGTCCGGGTGACGTTGGACAAGAGCGGCAGCCGTTGGCTGATCTCCTCTTTCGACCCCATCTAGTCGGAAAGCGCGGTGGCCCAAGGGATATGCGCGGCAGCATTACAGGGTCGTCTGTGTCGGGCCGAAATTCTGGCACAACGTGTACGGCGGCGTGATGGAGTCTGCACATCCTTGGGCCTTCACCACGTATGTCGCCCCAGGCCGGTAGAAGTAGTACATGCGCACCGTCTCCTGACCGGACTTATATGCGCAATGCCCAGGCGAACCGTCGCCCGCTATAGATACACACACCACCTGCGAGTTGGGGACGGCAGCTGTGGTGCACGGCCCCGGATGCATCGTGACCAACACCTTGCTCTCTCCGGATACCTGTACAACTTCAGGCTGTGTGAGCACAAAGGAGCACTGTCCGGATGCATCTTCCCCCGACGGCGATGCGTGCGAGACGCCGGCCGATCCGACGGGAACGAGCGCCATCCCGATAACTAGTCGAAAAGCCGTGAGACAGCGAGACATCTTTGAATAATACAAGTCAGCGCCCCGGCTAGGTAGGGTTTGAAGCGCACGCTTGCGAGTCGAACTACGCTGGCCCCACAACAGATTTCGAGCCCAGCGCGGTATCAATACCCCGTGGAGACTCGGTGAGCTTCCCATTTTGCTGGCACGGCCACAGATCATTCACACGTGAGTGTTCTCGTATAGCGAGGTCATGGTCGCTGGACCAACCAGATAGATGTTCTCGGCCGCTTATGCTCACGGTTTATCGCTAGGGTTGATGAATTCGGGGCGGCCATCGGCAAGGTTCGGCAATGAATTTTGGCGAGGCGTTTGACTATATCTCGGCGAGATGCGCCAGGGGCTTTTGGCGCAAGCCGCTACGCCACCGGCCAGCTCGCTCGTCCTGTGAGAACCTCCAAGCGGACGAGTCCCGCGGGTGTCGGCTCCGGTCGAATCCTGCGCAGTTTCTTCCGGTGGAAAAGTGAGCAGGTTTACGGGGTTGAGTCTCCAATCGTTGAAGGGTGCTCACTTTTCGACCGGAACTACCTGCTCAATTTTCGACCGGAACCGACACGCGGGGTCGAAGCGCCTCTGGCCCCGCCATATTGGGCCATCTGACGCTACATCGCGCCACGGCGTGTCCCAGATTCACCGACCAAACACCGACCACGGATCAGCGTTGACGGAGGGTCGGCAGGACCAGAGCCGCCCTTGGCAGAGAAGCCGACTTGTCTCACGGTGATTGCCGCGACGCATTAGCACCTCTAACGTCGTCCCGAGCGACGTAGGGCGACATATCGGCGCCCCATCCGGTTGGCACGTCTGCGAGCGGCGGGCGAACGTGTAGCCGGAACCTGATGGATCAATAGCGGTTATCCATAATGTGGCAGTACTCGGAAGAAGTGCCTCGCGGCGAAGTGACATCCTTTCCCAATCCTGGCCAATCCCAACGCCGCGGCTGCGGTTCGCGAGCTACTCAACACTGTTTGTGCGGTGAGCGAGCCAGGCGGCTGCGCGTTGGGAGGCTCTCCCAAAGCGTTCGGGTACGGTCGCGAGGCGCGTTGCGATCACTTGCGGGTCAACAAGATCAGCAGTGATCAGTGCGTCGACGAAGTTCAAGTCCTTCTCTCGGAGAGCACACAATTTCGCAACACACAGGTCTTCCTTGTCGAGGCACCATCCGATGAATTGAGGTTCGCCCGATGGGGCGGCGGTGTTCTCGTTCTGGACCTTGACCAGTCGATCGCGCCATCCGCCGGGCAGTGTCGAGGTCTGCAGGTCTACGGCGTCGATACTGAAGCCGTGAAGCTGCTCAAATGGGGAGAATTCGCCCGCTGCTCCTTCGATTTCGTCTGCGAGACGGGTGATTTCACCGGTGTTGTCGGCGATCGGGAGAACGTCGATTTCCGCCGATCTGGTGGCGTAGAAGGGCAGCTGATCTTCGGTGTAGGTGCCGAGGATCGCTTGGGAGCCGACGATGATCACTTCAGTCAGGCCCGCGATTTGGCAGGCAGTCCGGATAGCGTGCTCAAGCTGGTCGCGCCGCATCAGCGCACCGTGCGCAAAACGCGGATGCGCTCCTCATCGCGGAGCAGTCCACCCATCGGTGAGACTTCGCGCATCTCGATGCAATCGCGGCTGAGTCCAGTAAGGACGCGATGAAGGCCGGGTACGTCGCCGCTTCTCATGAGTGATTCCCAGCGGTCGAGGTTTCTCATGTGTGGCTGGCCGGTGACGCCGGACCGCAATCGTCGCAGGTTGTGCTCGATCGCGGGTTGCCATTGTGTGAGAGTCGACCGCCTCAGGTGTCTGGCCAGCTCGCGGTGCAGTTTCCACGAGCGGCGTTCGGAACGTGTCAGCTTGGGAGTGACCGGCTGGCGGGTGATTTCGAGTCGGTACCCCATACAGGACAGCAGTCGGTCGAGCTGCTCATCGCTGAGTTCAACCTTGTCGGAGAGGAACTGGCTGATGCTCGGCTGGTGCACACCGCTGAGCCGAGACAACTCGGACTGGGTGGTGCCTGTTTCGTGCATCACCGTCCGCAATACGTCACTCCGACCGCTCATGCCCAACTATAGCATTTTCTACTATAGATAGCGGGGGCCGTTTTGTGCGCGTGCCGCACGATGAGGTCCGCACGTTCTACGCCAACTTCGAGTTTTGGGCGTCTTCGACCGATCCGCTGCATTTGATGCTGTTGATGAAGGACGCCCGCGCGCTCATCGTCGGCTGATGCAACGCGATTGACTATCGCGGGCCAGGCTGCGCCAGCTGACGCCAACCAATCACCGACCACAGCACCGACCAGAACCAGCCGAGGCCAGTCGGCAGACATCTGAAAACCATCGCTGAACTGCGCAAACACCAAGTGCCCCCGGCAGGATTCGAACCTGCGACACCGGCTTTAGGAGAGCCGTGCTCTATCCCCTGAGCTACGAGGGCGGACGGGCTGAGCTTACCGGGGACAGCACGCAAGACGCCGTCACCGCAGTTCGGCGATGACCTTCGCGAAGGTGTCGAGGCGGTTGTCCTGCACGGTGAAGGATGTCAGCCCGTACTTTTCGCGCAGGCCGCGCAGGGTGTCGGCCATCTCGCGGGGTGACCCGCTGAGCACCGACGGCATGGACAGCAACTGCTCATCGGACAGCTCGGGTGCGTACTGGCGGGTCATCCTCAGGTCGGGTGCGCTCTCGCCCTCGGGCGGCATCGCCGTGATCACCATGTTCAGTTCCAGCGCGTCGAACCGCTCACCCGCGGCGTTGCGCACGAACTCAATGCGTTCGGCCAGAGGGTCGTCGACCTCGCGCACCCGGGCGCCGGTCAGCCCGATGATGTCGGCGTGCCGGGCGGCTATCGTCAGCACCCGGTCGCCGTTGCCGGCGATCAGGATGGGCGTCGTCGGCTGATGTTCCTTGAGGTAGGTCGTCATGTGTTCGAGGTAGTCGACGCGGGCCCCGGCGCTCGGGTATGGCAGCTCGGCGGCCTCGAATTCCTCCCGGACATAGCCGGTTCCGAGCCCGATCTCGAGCCGGCCCTCGCTCAGCATGTCGAGGGCCTGCAGGTCCCTGCTGAGCAGGGCCGGCTTGTAGAACGCGGCGTTGAGCACATACATGCTGAGCTTGATCTTGGTCGTCACCATCGCGACCGCGGTCAGCGTCGGCGACGGTGCCGCAGCGCCGAGATGGTCGGGCACGCACAAGATGTCGTAGCCGAGATCTTCCGCGCGCTTCACCTTGTCGACCAACGCGGAGCGCGACTTGAAGAAGCGCATGCTCAGTCCGAAGCGAAAATCCTTGCCCACCAACAACCTCCGTTCAGCGACCAAAAACACTTACCAGGAACGCGCGGCGGCCGCCAGCCCCCGCACCAGGGCGGAGGTCACCGGCGACAAGCCGTCGGCGCCCGGCAGCGGGCTGCGTGGGCTGAGACCCCGCACCCGGACCGATAGTTCCAGCTGCGTCCCGCCGTCGCGCACACGGTTCACCGGGTTGTCGGGATGCAGGCCCCGCAGCTCGCGCGGGATGTCGTCGATGTCGGTGACGACCTGATACCCGGGCAGCCGGATGTGCCGCGCCAGGTGGGCCGCCAGCGCGCGGTTGTGTCCCCCGGCGAGCAGCTGGGTGCCACGCCCGATGCGCCCGTAGCCGTGCAGCGAGACGGCGACGTCGACGTGATCGAGAAACTCGGCCAGTCGCGGCGATTCGTCCGGGTCGTAGCGGGCCGACGGCAGGTGGTGCGGGTAGCGGTCGGGATGGCGCACCACGTACACCGAGGCGTCGGCCGCCTCGGCGGCGCGTTCGGCGATGACGTCGGTCATCTCTTCCAGGCCGCCGCCGTGGATCGCCAGAAAACCGAAACGCGACCGCAGCCGGCTCTCCTCGGTCACCCCGGGCTCGCTCAACAGCGCCGAAAGTGATTGCGGCGCAGGGGTTTTTGCGATGACAGGTCGAGGCCAGCGGGACGGATCCCAGCGGCGCAGGAAGTCGATCCATCGTTGCGGCAGCCCGTGCTGCGCGGCGCCGTCGATGATCCTGGGCAGATAACCCGGGCGGGGCGGGCCCGGGATCACCCGGTGATCGATGTAGACCCAGGCCGGTGTCGGCCCGTCCCCGGTGTGGACGGTAAGCCGGTCGCGCCGGTACCGCACCGGCACGCCCTCGGCGCTGTCCAACGTCGCCAGGTCGTCGTCGGAGACTTGCCACAGCACCCCATGGACCTCGTTGCCGGCGAACGGTTCGACGGTGGCCACGCCGCGCTTGTTGATCAGCCAGTCGTGGTCGGCCAGCACCGCCGGTCGCGGGTCCGCGGCGTCGGGGCAACGCAGCGCCATCTGCCTGACGCACAGATTCGACCCGTATGCGAAATAGGGGTGCCGGCGGGCCGGCATCTAGGCAGTCACCGTCTGGGCGCTGAGATGTTGGACCAAGCGAACTCCCGCGAGCCTCTCCACGGACGACGACGTTCTCATAGTGCCGTACCGGGTGACCCGCGCGCTACGTGCCGGTCACCTGAGGATCGGGCCGGACGGACTCGACGGCGGTGGTGGGGGCGGCGGGTTCGGCTTAGGCGGAGGGAGCGGCCGAGGTGGGGCCGGTGTCCCGGACGGGGGCGGCGCCTTCGGCGGCGACGGCGGCGGAAACCTCGGCGGCGGCGGGAGCGTTCCCGACGGCGGCGGCGGCAACACGATCGGCGGCGGCAGTATCACCGGCGGTGGCAGCACCACGACGGGCGGGGGCAGCACTACCGGCGGGGGCGGCGCGACCGGCGGCGGCGGGGGCGCCACCGGCGGCGGTTCGACCGGCGGTGCGACCACCGGCGGGGCCGGGGCGACCGGCGCCTGGACCGGTGGCGGCGAAAAAATAGGCGCGGGAGGATTCGCGGGCGGAGCGGGTGGGACCTGGTTGGCGGCGGGCGGTGGGGCCGGTTTCATCATCGGCGCGGGCGCGGTCCCACTTAGCTCGGTCGGGGTGATGGCCGTCTTGTGGTGGTACAGCAAGCTGTACATCAACCCCAGCGCGAGGAGGAAGGTACCCGCGAACAGCGCGATCCACGGGATCAACCGGCGTGCCCGCTGCGGTTGGGCGGCGTCGAGGTAGCCCCCGTCATGCTCGTCCGCGCCGCCGGCGGTCGGTGGGTAAGCGTCGTCCGACCAGGCGTGGCCGTCTCCGCTGCCGTCGGTGGTGAGGTCGCTGTCGGCCGAAGTCAGCCGGATCTGTCCCAGTGTTTGATCCCGCAGCCAGCCGGGCGCGGGGATCAGCACCGGCGCCGCACCCAGCAGCGCGACCGGGTTGACCATGCGGCGACGTTCCTCGTCGCAAATGGAACATGACTCGATGTGGCGGGTGATGCGCTTGCGCATGAGCACGCTGAAGCGCCCGTCCCAGCCCGCCAAGATCGTGCCCAGCTCGGCGCATTTGTCGGCGGTGTGCTGGGCGCGGCGGGCCACCAGCAGCGCACCCAACGACGATTCGATGGTGTTGCGCAGCCGCGACACCATCTTGTTGGCGGTGCCGGGGCTGACTTCCAACGCGTTGGCCAGCTCGGGCCCGTCCAGCCCGTGGCGGTAGGCCAGCTCCAGCACCGCGCGGTCTCGGTCGCCGAGCCCGCCGGCGGCCTCGGCGACGAGCGCGGCCAGCTCGTTGCGCGCGGCCAGGGTGTCGGGTCCCGCGTCGTGCGAGGCGGCCTCGGGCAGCTCGTCGGAGACCTGTTCGCGGCGGCGGTCGCGGATGCAGCGCAGCGCCTCGTTGCGGGCGATGGCATAGAGCCAGGGGCGCAGCCGCTCGGGGTCGCGCAGCTTGGGCAGTTGAGTCGCGGCGGAGCAGAAGACGTCCTGCACGCAGTCGGCCGCGGTGTCGCGATCGCGGACCATGCCGATGCAGAAGTCGTGCAACCGGTCGGCGTAACGGTCGTAAATCATGGCAAAGGCGCGACGGTCACCCGTCGCCGCCGCGCGGGCCAGCTCCCCGTCGCTGACGATGTCAAAGTTCGATAGTGCGGTCGTCACATCGTCTCCCCAGCCGATGAGGCGTCGGTGCCCCTCGTGCGAGAACCGACGCTGCGAATAAGTGTGCGCGCACAGCGGTGAAATAGCACGAGAAATTCCAGCTCCGTGGTGGGCGCATGGGAGGTCAGGAGCAATATCAGCCTGGCCGGGACCCGCGTGCTCACTTGCAGACGCCCTGCACGAGGTGGTGCGGCGGCAGGCACAGCACCGGCGGTGGCGGGGGCGGCGGCAGCTTCGGCGGCGCGGGCAGCGGGGGCAGCTTGGGCGGCACGGGCAGCGGCGGCAGCGAAGGCGGCGGCGGTAGCTGCGGCGGGGGAGCCGGGACCCAGACAGGTACTGGCGGAGGCGCATTCACCACGACCACCGGGCCTTCGGGAGCGGCGGCGGGCGGGGCGCCCGGGTCGGGTGCCGGCGCGGGGTTATCCGGCGGGGGCGCGACCACCGCGACGGGGGCCGGGGCACTGGGCGTGGCGTCGACCGGGGCCTGCGCTGGGCCGTTGTCCGGCGGGGGCACGACCGCGGCGGCGGGCGCCGGTGCCGCCGAGGCGGGAAGGGCCGCGGGCACGGCTGTTGAGCCCGAAGTCACGGCCACGGACCGGGGTTGGGGCGAGCTGCTGAGGAAGGTTATGCCCAGCGCGACGCCCGCACCGATCAGGCCGACGACGCCCGCGGTGACCCACAGCTTGTCGATGGACCTCGGCTTGGCCGGGGGGAGGGGGTTCGGCGGAAACTCGTGGCCGGACGGCCGATCGCCGGACTCGTCGGTCGGCTCGCCGAGCGGACTCGATGCCCAGGCCCAGGCCTCGGTGACGTCGTCGACGCGCGGTGCGAGGGCGGTTCGATCCATGTCGTCCCAGGTGCTCATCAGGTGCTTCTTTCGGTGCGGGTCGCGGCCCCGGTTGGGCCGCCGTCACAGGTAAGAGGACGCACCCGGCGTGAGTCGGACATTTTTTGAAGACTTTTTTCTGGCGGTGCCGCGGCGGGCATCATTAGGCTGGCCCGCGCCGCTTGCCAGGTCTTGGTGAAGTTCTTGCGATTTCCTTGCGACCGCTCTTCGTCGAGATCGACGTTGGCGCGAAGAAGTGCGAGTGAGCTGCACGCCACCGTCGATCTCGGATCAGCCCGCCACGGTCAGATAGATGAGCACCACGTTGAGCACGCTGACCATGACGGCGACGCCCCAGCCGATGACAGTGGTGACGGGATGGTTGGCGTCGGTACCCATGAGGTCGCGGTTGCTGGTGAGCCTGACCAGCGGAAGCACGGCGAACGGGATGCCGAAGGACAGCACGACCTGCGAGATGACCAGCGCGCGCGTCGGGTCCCAGCCGAGTGCCAGGATCGCGACGGCCGGGCACAGCGTCGCCAGCCGGCGCACCAGCATGGGGACCGACAGGTGGAGCAAACCCTGCATGATCATGGCGCCGGCGTACGCGCCCACCGACGACGACGCCAGGCCGGACGCGAGCAGCCCGATCGCGAACAGCACGGCGATCGTCGGGCCCAAGGTGTTGTGAATCGCGGTGTAGGCGCCGTCGATGGTCGCGCTTTCCCGGTGGCCCTGCAGGTTGATCGCGGCGACGAGCAGCATCGCCGCGTTGACCAACCCGGCGACGGCCATCGCCAGCACGACGTCGACCCGGGTGACGCGCAGCAGCCAGCGCCGGTCGTGGCCGGGCGCGGGATGCCCATGCCGGTCCAGGACGAGGCCCGAGTGCAGATACACCGCGTGCGGCATCACGGTGGCGCCGAGGATGGCGGCGGCCAGCAACACGCTTTCGGTGCCGTGGAACCGGGGGAGCAATCCCGCCATCACGGCCTCGGGCGGTGGTGTGGCGACGAAGAAGCTCGCCGCGAAGCCGACGGCGATGACGAGCAGCAGGCCCGTGATGACGCGCTCGAAAAGGAGTTGCCCGCGGCGGTCCCGGATCGTCAGCACCAGCATCGAGACCGCCCCGGTGATGATCCCGCCGACCGGCAGCGGCAGGCCGAACAGGATGCGCAGCGCGATCGCCCCGCCGATGACTTCGGCGACATCGGTTGCCATGGCGACGATTTCGGCCTGCGCCCAAAACGTCAGCCGGAGCGGCCGGCCCATCCGTTTGCCGATCGCCGCGGGCAGCGACCGTCCGGTCACCAACCCGAGTTTCGCGGACAGGTACTGCACCAGGCCCGCCGCCACGTTGGCCGCGACGATGACCCACAGCAGCAAATAGCCGTACTGCGAGCCGGCGCTGACGTTGGCCGCGACGTTCCCCGGGTCGACGTAGGCGATCGCGGCGACGAACGCCGGGCCGAGCAGATACCAGCTCGTCTTGAGCGAGGCCTCGGTGCCCTGCGCCAACGTATCGGCCCTCGATCCACATTCTCGAATAAAAAAGTTAGGTTAACCGAATACACCATCGGGTGGTGCACGCCGGGACAACCCGCCTTGCGAGAACCGAGGTAGTGGGCGTTTCCGAGTCGTCAGCTCGGAACGTAGAGCCCCCGTCCGGTGACGAGGGGCAGGTCGAGGGTCGTCACGATGCCCGGCGGGGCGGCCACCACCGCGGGGATCGCGTTGACGACCCGCATCGCGGTGGCGACCAGTCCGGCGTGGTTGTGATCGCCGTTGGGGCTGCTCAGGCAGACGTCCATCGCGTACGACGGTTCGCCGGTGATCTCGATGCGGTAGGAGCCGCCTTCCTGGGCGGGCTGCGGCCAATCGGGACGCAGGTCCTCGCGCAACCGGGTGACGTGTTCCAGGACGACGACGGGGTCGCCGTTGACCATTCCGAAGACCTCGAACCGCAGCCCGGCGGCGGTGCCCTTGGCGATGTGCCCCGAGGCGATGTCGAAGTCCTCGGGCGCGGGCTCGCGGATGTATTCCTCGGCGATGCTGTCGAGCGTGATGCCCAGGCCCGCAGCCAATTGCCGCACCACCGATCCCCACGCCAGGCTCAGCACGCCGGTCTGCAGCAGCATCGGGATCTCGTCGAGGGGCTTGCCGAATCCCATCACGTCGAACATGACGGCGGCGCTGTCGTAGGTGGCGTAGTCGACGATCTCCATGCACCGGATCTGCTGGATGCTCTGACAGGTGCCGGCCAGTGCCAGCGGCAGCAGGTCGTTGGCGAAGCCCGGGTCGATGCCGTTGACGTACAGACTCGAATTGCCTTCGCGCGCGGCATCTTCCAGCGGCTTGATGAGCTCCTCGGGGATCACTTCCCAGGGGTACTGGAGAAAGACCGGCCCGCTGCCGACGACGTTGATTCCGGCGGCGAGGACCCGGCGGTAATCCTCGAGAGCCTCGGGCAGGCGATTGTCGGCCAGGGCGTTGTACACGGCGCACTGCGGACCCGTGGCGAGCACGGCGTCCAGGTCGGTGCTGGCCAGCACGCCGGTCGAATCCGCAAGTCCGGCAAGCTCCGCCGCGTCCTTGCCGGCCTTGGCATCCGACGACACCCACACGCCTCTGAGCTCGAACTCGGGATTGGTGATCAGCGCCTTGAGCGCGTGGACGCCGACGTTGCCGGTGCCCAATTGAACGACAGGTATGGCCATGGCGGGCTCCTTAGTGGGTCTTTAGCGGCCTTCAGCTCACAGGTCCGGGACGGGGATGTCGAGGTTGGGGAAGGTGAGGCCGCCGTCGACCTCCAGCGTCTTGCCGGTGAGGAAGCTGCCGGCCGGGGACGCCAAATAGACTGCGGCGGCGGCGATGTCGACGGGGTCGCCGAGGCGGCGCATCGGGGTGACCTTCTCCATCGGGGCGCGCAGCTCCTCGTTGGAGGCCACCACGTCCAGCGCCGACGTCAGGATCGACCCCGGCGCGATTGCGTTGACGCGGATGCGCGGGCACAGGTCCAGCGCGGCCAGCCGGGTGTAGTGAGACAGCGCGGCCTTGGCGGTGCCGTACGCGGCGAACCCCCGTCCGGCCAGCCTGCCCATGGTCGACGTGATGTTGATGATGCTGCCGCCGCCGGAGTGCTCCAGCATCAACGGCACCGCCGCGACGGTCAGCGCGTGCGCCGTGGCGACGTTGAAGGTGAACGCTTCCTTGAGGTCCTTGGTCGAGGTGGTCAGCAAGGTGTTGGGCATGGTCCCGCCGACGTTGTTCACGACGATGTCTAGTTTGCCGAAGGCCTCGACGGCCAGATCGGCCAATTCCGCGGTCGACTCGGGATGGGCCAGGTCGGCGGCGACGGCGTGGGCGCGGCGGCCGGTGGCGCGGACCTGCTCGGCGACGGCATCTAGTTGAGATTGCGTGCGCGACGCGATCAGCACATCGGCGCCCGCCTCGGCGAAAGCCAGCGCGATGGCCGCACCGAGGCCGCGCCCGCCACCTGTGATGACGGCGACTTTGTCGTCCAGACGGAACCTGTCAAGGATCATTGCGGCCTCTCTATTCGAGTTGTCCGGCGACACGGTAACAGACCTCGCCGACTCCGATAACGGCATTTCTGAAACAGGTTCTAGTTTGTCATAACGGCGCCGGGATGCAATGCCCCCGAGGCCCCAATTGCCTGCTCGTTGGCGCGGTGACGAACGCCGGACAGAATTCTCCGACCGTTAACCTTGTTACTGTTAGCTACATGGCTGCGAGTGATGGCTGGATTGCCGCGCCGCAGCCTCCGGCGGCGGCGACGTTTCATACCTACTGTTAGGAAGCGAATTGAAACTGAACCGATTTGGCGCCGCGCTGGGTGTCGTGGCTAGCGCCGCGTTGGTGTTATCCGGGTGTGGCAACGACAACAACAATGCAAGCGGGGGGAGTGCGACTTCCGGCGCGTCCGCGGAGAAAGTGAGCTGCGGCGGGAAGAAGACCCTCAAGGCCAGTGGCTCGACGGCCCAGGCCAACGCGATGACCCGCTTCGTCAACGCCTTCGAGCAGGCGTGCCCGGGTCAGACCCTGAACTACACGGCCAATGGTTCGGGAGCCGGGATCAGCGAATTCAACGGCAACCAAACCGATTTCGGCGGCTCCGACTCGCCGCTGGCCCAAAAAGAGTACGACGCGGCCCAGCAGCGCTGCGGCTCGCCGGCGTGGAACTTGCCGGTGGTGTTCGGCCCGATCGCGATCACCTACAACGTCAAGGGCGTCAGTTCGCTGAATCTGGACGGCCCGACCGCGGCGAAGATCTTCAACGGCGCCATCACCACCTGGAACGATCCGGCGATCGCGGGCCTCAACAGCGGAACCGCCCTGCCGGCCGAGCCCATCCACGTCGTCTTCCGTAACGACCAGTCCGGGACCACGGACAACTTCCAGAAGTACCTCGACGCGGCCTCCAACGGCGCATGGGGCAAGGGCGCAGGCAAGACGTTCAACGGCGGAGTCGGTGAGGGCGCCAAGGGCAACGACGGCACCTCGGCCGCGATCAAGGCCACCGAGGGATCGATCACTTACAACGAGTGGTCGTTCGCCAAGGCCCAGAACCTGAACATGGCCAAGATCGTCACCGCGCCCGGGACCGACGCGGTCGCGATCAGCGCCGACTCGGTGGGCAAGACGATCTCCGGTGCCACGGTCAAGGGACAGGGCAACGACCTGGTGCTCGACACCAACTCGTTCTACAAGCCGACGCAGGCCGGTTCGTACCCGATCGTGCTGGCGACCTACGAGATCGTTTGCTCGAAGTATCCCGATTCCCAGGTCGGCCCGGCCGTGAGGGCGTTCCTGCAGAGCACCATCGGCGCGGGCCAAAACGGCTTGGCGGACAACGGATACATTCCCATTCCGGACTCGTTCAAGTCGAAGTTGTCGACTGCGGTCAACGCGATCGCGTGATCCGTGATGCCATGACCCGCGGAGCGATTGCCAGTCCCTCGACTGGGATTCAGCCTGCGCTGAAGGCAACCGATCCCCGCAAGGCGCACCGCGGCGACCGACTGTTCAAGTTGGTCGCCGCGGCGGCCGGGTCGACGATTGTCATCGCGATCGCGCTGATCGCGGTATTCCTGTTGGTTCGCGCGATCCCGTCATTGCGCGCGGATCACGCGAACTTCTTCACCAGCGCCGAGTTCAACACCACCAAGGCGGACCACCTGGCGTTCGGCATCCGCGACCTGTTCATGGTCACGGTGCTCAGTTCGGTTAGCGCCCTGGTGCTGGCGGTGCCCGTCGCCGTCGGGATCGCGGTATTCCTCACCCAATACGCGCCGAAGCGGCTGGCGCGACCGTTCGGCGCGATGGTCGACCTGCTGGCCGCGGTGCCGTCGATCGTCTTCGGGTTGTGGGGAATCTTCGTGCTGGCGCCCAAGATCGAGCCCCTCGCGGAATTTCTCAACCGCAACCTGGGCTGGTTGTTCCTGTTCAAGCAGGGCAACGTGTCCTTGGCCGGCGGCGGCACCATCTTCACGGCGAGCATCGTGCTGTCGGTGATGATCCTGCCGATCATCACCTCGGTGTCGCGCGAAGTGTTCCGCCAGACCCCGCCCATCCAGATGGAAGCGGCGCAAGCTCTGGGCGCCACCAAATGGGAGGTGGTGCGGATGACCGTGCTGCCGTTCGGACGCAGCGGTGTCATCGCGGCCTCGATGCTGGGGCTGGGCCGGGCCCTTGGCGAGACCGTGGCGGTGCTGATCATCCTGCGGTCCGCCGCCCGCGCCGGCAGCTGGTCGCTGTTCGACGGCGGCTACACGTTCGCTTCCAAGATCGCTTCCGCGGCAGCCGAATTCAGCGAGCCCCTGCCGACCGGGGCCTACATCTCCGCCGGGTTCGCGCTGTTCGTCCTGACCTTCATCGTGAATGCGAGCGCGCGTGCGATCGCCGGCGGGAAGGTCAACGGATGACGCGCGCCGGCGACGATTTTGTCCGTAGCGATGGGGTGGGGGCACCGCCCGCTTGCGGGGGAGAGTGGCGCGAATGACGATCGACGCGCTCGACCTGCCGGTCAAACCGGACGTCTTCAGCCCGCTGAGCCTGCGGCGGCGGATCACCAACAACGCCGCGACGACGTTCTTCGTCGCCTCGTTCCTCGTCGCCCTGGTGCCGCTGGTGTGGGTGCTGGGCGTGGTTCTCGCGCGCGGCTGGTACGCCGTCACCCGCTCGGGTTGGTGGACCCACTCGCTGCGCGGCGTGCTGCCCGAGGAGTTTGCCGGCGGGGTGTACCACGCGCTGTACGGGACGTTGGTGCAGGCCGGCGTGGCCGCCGTGCTGTCCGTGCCGCTGGGCCTGATGACCGCGGTGTTCTTGGTGGAATACGGGACCGGACGGCTGGTCCGGCTGACGACGTTCATGGTCGACGTGCTGGCCGGGGTGCCCTCGATCGTCGCCGCGCTGTTCATCTTCAGCCTCTGGATCGCCACCCTGGGCTTCCAGCAGAGCTCCTTTGCCGTCTCGTTGGCGCTGGTCTTGCTGATGTTGCCCGTGGTGGTGCGGTCCACCGAGGAGATGCTCAGGCTGGTGCCGGACGATCTCCGCGAAGCCAGCTATGCCCTGGGCGTTCCCAAATGGAAGACGATCGTGCGGATCGTGATCCCGATCGCGATGCCGGGCATCGTCTCGGGTGTGCTGCTCTCCGTTGCGCGCGTCATCGGGGAAACCGCGCCGGTGCTGGTCCTGGTCGGCTACAGCCGCTCCATCAACCTCGACATGTTCCACGGCAACATGGCCTCGCTGCCGCTGCTGATCTACACCGAGCTCACCAACCCCGAGCACGCCGGGTTCCTGCGCATCTGGGGTGCGGCGCTGAGCCTGATCATCATCGTCGCGGTGATCAACCTGGTGGCCGCCGGGTTCCGCTTCGTGTCTTCTCGGCGGCGCTGACCACCCAGCGCGGTCAGGACTTCGATGCGGCCTTCTTGGCCGGCGCCTTTTTGGCCGGCGTCTTCTTTGCCGGCGCTTTCTTCGCCGCCGCCTTCTTGGCCCCCGAACCGGCCCCGGCCTTGCCGTCGCCGGAGCGGGCCTTGACGCTGGCCTCCAGCTTGGCCAGCAGGTCGGAGACGTCCTCGGTCTCGTCCAGTTCTTTGGGCTGCTCCTCGGAGGTAAACGCTTCGCCGCCTTCGAGTTTCGCCTCGATCAGCTCCTGCAGCTGCTCCTGGTAGGTGTCGTGGTAGCGGTCGGGGTTGAAGTCCTCGGCCATCGATTCCACCACCTGCCCGGCCATCTTGAGCTCCGCGGGCTTGATGTCGACCTTCTTGTCCAGCACGGGGAAGTCGGGATCGCGGATCTCGTCGGGCCACAACAACGTGTGCACCACCATCACGTCGCGCTTGCCGAAGTCCTTGACGCGCAACGCCGCCAGCCTCGTCTTGTTGCGCAGCGTGAAGTGCACGATCGCCATCCGGTCGGCCTCGGCGAGCGTCTTGGCAAGCAGCACATAGGATTTCGATGACTTCGAATCCGGCTCGAGGAAGTAGCTGCGGTCGAACAGCATCGGGTCGACCTCGCTGGCCGGGACGAACTCGAGCACCTCGATCTCGCGGCTGCGTTCCTCGGGCAGGGTGGCGATGTCGTCGTCGGTGATGATCACCGATTGGCCGTCGGGCGACTCGAAGGCCCGGGCGATGTCACGGTATTCGACGACCTCGCCGTCTTTCTCACAGATGCGTTGGTAGCGGATGCGGCCGTTGTCCTTGGCGTGCACCTGATGAAACTTGATGTCGTGGTCCTCGGTGGCGCTGTACACCTTGACCGGGACGTTCACCAGTCCGAACGCGATCGAACCCTTCCAGATGGAACGCATGTAAGTCAGTATGCCCATACCGCCCCCAGCAAAACAGCGCAGCACGCCCGCACCGCGGACTTTCGGGCACAGCTAATTTCTCGACTACGGCAGAAGGGCCCGCAGGCCGTCCCGGTCGGGCAGGGCGGCGCCGGCGCGTCCGACGGTCCAAGCCGAGGCCAGGCTGGCGGACTGCAGCGCGACGGTGAGCGCGTCGAGCCCGATCCGGCCCAGGGCGGCCCGCTGGGCGGCGCCCAACATACCCATTTCCCAGAGCGCGTCCAGCAGGCCGACCATGAACGCGTCACCCGCGCCGACCGTGTCCACCACGTCGACCGGCCTGGCGGTCACCCGGGCCTCGCCGGCCGGGCAGAACGCCACCGCGCCCCGAGCGCCCATCGTCACCACGACGATCCACGGGCCCGACGCCAGCCACGCTCGGGCCGTGGACTCGGGGTCGCGGTCGGGATCGAACCAACTCAGGTCCTCGTCGCTCGCCTTGACGATGTCGCTGCGCTCGACGAGGCGGGCGATGCGGTCGCGGGCCTGAAACCGGTCGGCGATGAGCGAGGGGCGCACGTTCGGGTCGAAACTGACGGTGGCCGATACCCGGTACGCGTCGAGCAGGGCCGCGACCGCCAGGCACCCCGGCTCGCGCACGGCGGCGATCGATCCGGTGTGCACCAACAGCGGCGGCGCCACTGCGGGGTGCGCCGGACAGCCGCCAATCCAGGTCGAACGCGTAGGCCACCGACCCGTCGTCCGCGAGCGTCGCGACCGCGGTCGGTGTCCGGCCCGCCGAGGCGCTCCCCGAAACAAGCTGCGCGCCAGCGGCTTTCACATAGCCGGCGATTCGGCGGCCGCGTTCGTCGTCGCCGATGTGCGTCACGAAATCGACATCGCGACCCAGCCTGGCGAGCCCGACGGCGACGTTGAGCGGGCTTCCGCCCACATGCTCCGCGGCGCCGACGATGTCGATCAGCGCTTCGCCGATGACCAGCGCGCGGGTCACGGCCCGACACCGTTCAGCAACGAGTCCAGGGTCGCCCGCGCCCCGCGGGCGTGCAACGAATCCAGCGCCCAGCGATACGCCTCGACGAAGCGCGGTTCCTGCGCCAGATCGCCGAAAAGCTCGGCGTTTTCGATGAACGCGGTCGGATGCTCGCGTTGCGACCGTGCGACGGGCACCAGCGAGTCGGCGAGGTTGTCGACGACGTCGATCGGTTGGCCCCGTTCGTCGACCGCCTCGGCGTAACGTGCCCAGCTCGCCACGGTGGCCGCCGCGAGCCGCACGGGCCCGCCGGCGCGCAGGTTGTCGCGGATCACCGGAAGCAGCCATTTCGGGATTCGGTCGGAGGAATAGGCGCACAACCGTGCCACGGTGTCGCGCACCCCCGGGTTGGCGAAGCGTTCGATCAGCCCACGGGTGTAGGCGTGCAGGTCGATGCCGGGGACGGCCCGCAGCGTCGGCACCGCCTCGGAATCGAAGTAAGCCAAGAGGAATTCGGCCAACAGCGGGTCCCGCGCCGCGTCGTGCACCATGCGGTACCCGCACAGCGCGGCGAAGTAGCACAGGCATTGGTGGCCGGCGTTGAGCAGCCGCAGCTTCATCGCCTCGTATGGGCCGACGTCGTCGACCAACAGGACGCCCGCCTCCTCCAGCGGCGGGCGGCCGTCGGCGAAATCGTCTTCGAGCACCCACGCGGCAAACGCCTCAGCCACCACCGGCCACTCGTCGGCGACGCCGAAGTCGCGCTCCACGCCGGCCGCGATCTCCGGCGTGGTGACCGGGGTGATGCGGTCCACCATCGAACACGGGAACCGGGCGTGCTCGCCGATCCAGTCGGCCAGCGCCGGGCGCACCAGGTCGGCATGCGCGATGACGGCCCGGCGCGCGATCTCGCCGTTGTGCTCGATGTTGTCGCACGACAGGATCGTGGGGGCGGCGATGCCGCGGTCGCGGCGCCGGGCAAGGGCCTCGGCGATCAGGCCGAAAACCGAGCCGGCGTCCCGGATCTGGTAGCCGCCCTCGGTGATGGTCATCGAGATGATGCGCGTCGCCGGCGCGGCGAGCAGCTCAATGGTGGCCGACGGGTCGTCCGGCGCATACCGGCAGTCGAGGATCGAGCCGATCACCCGCGCCTCGCGGCTGCCGTCCGGATGCTCCAAAACCAGCGTGTACAGGCCGTCCTGGGCGCGCAGGACGTCGCGCATCCGGCGATCGGCCGGCATCACCCCGATGCCGCAGATGCCCCACTCCCGCGCCCGGCCCCGCTCGAGCAGCCCGTCGAGGTAGGCAGCCTGATGGGCGCGGTGAAAGCCGCCGACCCCGAAATGCGCGATGCCGGCCGCGACGCCGTCCCGGTCATAGCCCGGTGTCGCGATCGGCAGCCGTCCCAGGGCGGCGCTGCTCAGCCGAACCACGGCTTCGACGGTACCGGCGGCCGCGCGGAAACAACTAGGTTGACGTTATGGCTTCCACAGCACGGGCGCGGGTCACGCTGACCAACGCCGACAAGGTGCTGTATCCGGCCACCGGGACCACCAAGGGCGACATCTTCGACTACTACACCCGCATCGCCGAGGTGATGCTGCCGCACATCGCCGGGCGCGCGGCCACCCGCAAGCGCTGGCCCAACGGCGTCGAGCAGGAGTCGTTCTTCGAAAAGCAGCTGGCGTCCTCCGCGCCCGACTGGCTGCCGCGGGCCAGCGTCACCCACCGCTCTGGAACGACGACCTACCCGATCATCGACAGCGTCGACGGGCTGGCCTGGATCGCGCAGCAGGCGGCGCTGGAGGTGCACGTGCCGCAGTGGCGCTTCGTCGCCGAGTGGACCCGCAGCCGGGCCGAAGAGCTCAAGGCTGGACCCGCAACGCGATTGGTGTTCGACCTGGACCCCGGCGAGGGCGTGACGATGCCGCAGCTGTGCGAGGTCGCCCACGCCGTGCGGGGGCTGATGAGCGACATCGGCCTGACCACTTTTCCGCTGACCAGCGGCAGCAAGGGGGTGCACCTCTACGCGCCGCTGGACAACCCGGTGAGCAGCAAGGGTGCGACCGTATTGGCCAAACGCGTTGCCCAGCAACTGGAAACGGCGATGCCGAAGCTGGTCACCTCGACCATGACCAAGAGCCTGCGGGCGGGCAAGGTATTCCTCGACTGGAGCCAGAACAACGGCTCGAAGACCACCATCGCGCCGTATTCGCTGCGCGGGCGGGAACAGCCGACGGTCGCCGCGCCGCGCACCTGGGACGAACTCGAAGACCCTTCGGTGGGCCAATTGCGGTACGACGAAGTGCTGGAACGGGTTTCCCGCGACGGCGATCTGCTGGCGGAGCTGGACGCCGACGCGCCAGTCAGCGACCGGCTCAGCAAGTACCGCAGCATGCGGGACGCGTCGAAAACCCCCGAGCCCGTGCCGGCCGGAAAACCCATTACCGGCCAGGGCAATTCGTTCGTCATCCAGGAACACCACGCCCGGCGGCTGCACTACGACTTCCGGCTGGAGCGCGACGGCGTGCTGGTGTCATGGGCGGTACCCAAGAACCTGCCCGAGACCACATCCGTCAACCACCTGGCCGTCCACACCGAGGACCACCCGCTGGAATACGGTGCGTTCGAGGGAAACATCCCCAAAGGGGAGTACGGCGCCGGCAAGGTGGTCATCTGGGATGCCGGCACCTACGAGGCCGAGAAGTTCCTCGATGACGAGGTCATCGTCAACCTGCACGGCAACCGGATCTCCGGGCGGTACGCGCTGATTCAGACCAACGGCGACCAGTGGCTGGCGCACCGGATGAAGGACCAGAAGGTCTTCGACTTCGGCAACATCACCCCAATGCTCGCCTCGGAGGGTTCGGTGACCGGCCTCAAGGCCGGGCAGTGGGCCTTCGAGGGCAAGTGGGACGGCTACCGGCTCCTGGTGGAGGTCGACCACGGCTCGTTGCGGATCCGGTCGCGACGCGGCCGCGAAGTCACCAAGGAGTATCCCGACTTGCGTTCCCTCGCAGCGGATCTGGCCGAGCATCACGTGGTGCTCGACGGGGAGGCCGTCATCCGGGACGAGAACGGTGTGCCCAGCTTCCACGAGATGCAGAACCGCGGACGCGGTTCCCGCGTCGAGTACTGGGCGTTCGACCTGCTCTACCTGGACGGCCGCTCGCTGCTGCGCGCGCGCTACTCCGACCGGCGCAAGCTGCTCGAAATCCTTGGCGGCGGCGGCAATCTGATCGTCCCCGACCTGCTGCCCGGTGACGGCGCCCAGGCACTCGAGCACTCCCGCCGCTACGGATGGGAGGGCGTGGTCGGGAAGAAGCGTGACTCCACGTATCAGCCGGGCCGGCGTTCGGCGTCGTGGATCAAGGACAAGAACTGGAACACCCAGGAGGTCGTCATTGGCGGCTGGAAGGCGGGCGAGGGCGGACGCACCAGCGGAATCGGCTCGCTGCTGATGGGGATCCCCGGCCCCGACGGGCTGCACTTCGCCGGACGCGTCGGCACCGGCTTCACCGAACGCGACCTGGCGAACCTGAAAACGACGTTGGCGCCGTTGCGGACCGACCAATCCCCATTTGACCCCCCGCTGTCCCGGCTGGACGCCAGGGGCGTGACGTTCGTCGAGCCGGTCCTGGTCGGCGAGGTGCGCTACAGCGAATGGACGCCGGATGATCGGTTGCGCCAATCGAGTTGGCGCGGGCTGCGGCCGGACAAGGAACCAAGTGAGGTGGTACGCGAGTGAAGTGGTTGACCTTTCTCGGCAATGACGGCGAACGCGCCGGGGTGCTGTCCGGCGACACCATCTACGCGATGCCGCCGGGCGTGACGCTGCTCGAGCTGATCGGCCGCGGCGCCGACGGACTGCGCCAGGCCGGCGAAGACGCGTTGCGTTCCCCGGCGGCGGTGGCGCGGCTCGACGAAGTCACGTTGCTCGCGCCGATCCCGCGCCCGCCGTCAATCCGGGACTCCCTGTGCTTCTTGGATCACATGCGCAACTGCCAGGCCGCGATGGGCGGCGGCCGCGAGCTCGCCGACACCTGGTACCGCATCCCCGCGTTCTATTTCGCCTGCCCGGCAACCGTTTTGGGACCCTACGAAGACGTGCCGGCGGCGCCCGGAAGCGCGTGGCAGGACTTCGAATTGGAGATCGCCGCCGTCATCGGCGTCGGCGGCAGTGACCTGACCGTCGAGCAAGCCGAACGCGCCATCATTGGCTACACCATCTTCAACGACTGGTCCGCCCGAGACTTGCAGCAGCGGGAAGGCCAGCTCGCGATCGGGCAGGGCAAGGGCAAGGACAGCGGGGTCACGCTGGGCCCCTGCCTGGTCACGCCCGACGAGCTCGAGCCGCACCTCCGTGAAGGCAGGCTCGACCTGCAGGTGACCGCATTGGTCAACGACACCGTGATCGGCTCGGGGTCGACCGCCCAGATGGACTGGACCTTCGGCGAGGTCATCTCCTACGTCTCGCGCGGCGTGACCCTCACGCCCGGCGACGTCATCGGCTCCGGGACCGTGCCCACGTGCACGCTCGTCGAGCACCTCAATCCCGCCGCGCCGGAATCGTTTCCGGGCTGGCTGCACGACGGCGACGTCGTCACCCTGCGGGTCGAGGGATTGGGGGAGACCCGGCAAACCGTGCGCGCCAGCGCTCCGCCGCACCCCCTGACCGCCCGGCCCAACCCGGACGCGGCGCCCGCCCCGGCCCGGGTCAACCGGGCGCCGGCGAAGGTGCCCTACACCCGCGGCCTGCACGAGGTCGCCGACCGGGTGTGGGCGTGGACACTCCCGGATGGCGGCTACGGGTGGAGCAACGCCGGGCTGGTCGCCGGCGACGGCGCCTCGCTGCTCGTCGACACGCTGTTCGACCTGGCGCTGACCCGCGAAATGCTCACCGCGATGCGGCCGATGACCGAACGCGCGCCCATCACCGACGCCCTGATCACCCACTCCAACGGTGACCACACCCACGGCAACCAGCTGCTCGACGCGTCGGTGCGTATCCTCGCCGCGCAGGGCACGGCCGACGAGATCGCGCACGGCATGGCGCCCGAGATGCTGGCCATGACGCAGACCGCCAACCTCGGCCCGGTCGCCACCCCGTACGTGCGAGATCGCTTCGGGCCCTTCGACTTCAGCGGCATCAAACTGCGCAACGCCGACCAGACGTTCGATTACGAGCTGACGATCGACGTCGGCGGACGCCGGATCGACCTGCTGAACCTGGGCCCCGCCCACACCGCCGCCGACTCGGTGGTGCACGTGCCCGATGCCGGGGTGCTCTTCGGCGGCGACCTGCTGTTCATCGGCTGCACCCCGATCGTGTGGGCCGGCCCCATCGCCAACTGGATCAGGGCATGCGATGTGATGATCGCGTTCGACGCCCCGATCGTGGTGCCCGGCCACGGTCCGGTCACCGACCCGGACGGGATCCGCGCGGTCCGTGGGTATCTCGCGCACGTCGCCGAACAGGCCGAGGCCGCCTACCGCAAGGGCCTGTCCTGGTCCGAGGCCGCCGACACCATCGACCTCGGCGAGTACGCGACCTGGCTGGACGCCGAGCGCGTCGTCGTCAACGTCTATCAGCGCTACCGCGAACTGGACTCGGAAACACCACAATTGGAGGCGATGGCCCTGCTCGCGATGCAGGCCGACTGGCTCGCCAAGCGGACCGGTTAGGACTTGATCGCCCGCACGAACCTGATCGTGGCCGCCGGGCCGTGCTCGGACTCGAGCAGTTCCGGCAGGCCCGCCGCGGTGAACAGGTCGCCGAGCGAAAACGTCGTCGTGTCCCAACCGTCGGCGCCCAGGTGCGCGGCGACGTCGGTGTGCTTGCCGGGGTAGGTCAGGGCGGCGATGTCCATGTCGAGCCCGTGGCGGCGCCAGCCCTCGGTCGTGCGCAACGCCTGCTCCTTCGATTGCTGCGAAGCGTCGTTGAGCGACCCGTAGTCGGCCGCGAAGCGACTGCCCTCCGCCGACAACGGGGTGATCGAGTCAAGCAGGCGGACCTCGGCGTCCGGCGGCAACCAACCGATGAGCACGCCCTCGGCCAGCCATGCGGTGGGTTGGGCGGGGTCGAAGCCGGCGTCTTGGAGCGCCGCCGGCCAATCCTCGCGGAGGTCGATGCCGATGGCGCGCAGTTCGGCCGTGGGGGCCGCGCCGATCTGCGACAGCGTCGCGGTCTTGAACGCGATCACCTCGGGCTGATCGATCTCGTAGACGGTGGTCCCGGCCGGCCAGGAAAGCCGGTACGGCCGCGCGTCGAGGCCCGACGCCACGATGACGACCTGGCGCACCCCCGCCTTGCCGGCCGCGGCGAAGTAGTCGTCGTAAAACCGGGCGCGGGCGGCGAACGTGTCGACCATGCGGGGGAACGGGACGTCCCTCTCGAGATCGTCGGAGTCGAGCTCGCCGCTGGCCAGCTTGGTGAACACGTCCAGGCCGACGGCGCGGACCAGTGGCTCGGCGTACTCGTCGGTGATGACCGGCTGCGGACGTCGGGTCGCGGCCGCGCGCGCGGCGGCGACCATGGTGGCGGTGGCGCCCACGCTGTTGGCCAGGTCCCAGGAATCACCCTCGCTTCGTGTCATGGTTTGCATGCTAGGCCGGGGTCCTGAACGTCAGCTGAGTCGCTTACGGTTCACCTATGCCCGCAGTGGAATTCGAAACCCTCGAGGACAACATCGCCCGCATCACGCTGAACCGGCCGGAGCGCCTGAACGCGATCGACGGAGCGTTGATCGGCGGTGTGGAGGAGGCCCTCGACGCACTCGGCGAGGGCGAGCACCGCGTCGCGATCCTGACCGGGGCCGGGCGGGGCTTCTGCGCCGGCGCCGATCTGAGCGGTACCGGCGAGGCGTGGACCAAGCCCCGACCGGCCAGCCCGGCGTTCAAGGTCAACTACGACTCGCAGGTTCGGCTGGCCGAGCTGTTCACGCGGATCTACGAACTGCCCATCCCGGTGATCGCCGCGGTCAACGGCGTCGCCGTCGGTGGTGGGCTGGCGTTCACCTTGGTCAGCGACATCCGCATCGCGTCCGAAACCGCCCGGTTCGGATCGGTGTTCATCAAGGCCGGCTTCTCGTCGATGGACATGGGCACCAGCTACCTGCTGCCCAAGATCGTCGGCGCCGGGGTTGCTCGCGAATTGATGCTGACCGGCCGCATCATCGACGCGGCCGAGGCCTATCGCATCAACCTGGTGCACGAGGTGGTGGCGCCCGACGACCTGATGGCCGCGGCGCTGCACAAAGCGCGCGAGATCGCCGGGAACAACGCGTATGGCGTGTGGCAGACCAAGATTGGACTCAACGCCGCGCTGGACGCGCCGAGCCTGCGCCACGCCATTGAGCTGGAGAACCGCACCCAGATACTCAGCGGCTTCACCAACAACCCGGCCGAAGCGGCCCGGGCGCACATGGAGAAGCGGCCCCCCAAGTGGGATCCGCTGTGATGTTTGGCGGCGGCCCCCTTCGCCCGGCTTCGCCGCGCTCGCGACCGCCGCTGTAAGGGCTAAACTTTCGCGATCACGTTCTCCGCGAACATTTCCAGGTTGCGGATCTTGTTGTCCAGCGGCTCGTCGTCCTTGCCCATGATGTAAGGAATTCGGAAGCCGACGATCACGTCGGTGACGCCCTTGTCCTCGAGCCGCTTGACGCCGTCCACCGTAAAGCCGTCCACCGAAATGACGTGGATCTGGAACGGCCCGGTCTTGCCCGCTTCTTCGCGGTACCGCTGCAGCTTGGCGAGCAGCCCGTCGAGTTCCTCCGGGTCGCCGCCGCCGTGCATCCAGCCGTCCAGGCGCGCGGCGCGCTTGAGCGCCGCGTCGGCGTGACCGCCGATCAGGATCGGGATGGGCTTGGTGGGAGCGGGTGTCATCTTCGTCTTGGGGATTTCGTAGAACTCGCCGTGGAATTCGAAGTACTCACCGGTGGTGAGGCCCTGGATGATTTCGATGCATTCATCCATCCGCTTGCCGCGCTTGGCGAACGGCACGCCCAACAGCTCGTAGTCCTCGGGCCACGGGCTGGTACCGACGCCGAAACCCACCCGGTTGTCGGTCATCGCGGCCAGCGATCCGATCTGCTTGGCCACCAGCGCCGGCGGCCGGATGGGCAGCTTGAGGACGAAGAAGTTGAAGTGCAGCTTCGTCGTCACCGCGCCCAAAGCCGATGTGAGCACGAAGGTTTCGATGAACTCCTTGCCGTCCAAGAACTCGCGGTTGCCGTCGGGGGTGTACGGATACTTCGAGTCGGACTCGAAGGGATAGGCGATGCTGTCGGCGATCGTCATGGCGTGGTAGCCGGCCGCCTCGGCCGCCTTGGCCAGCGGGATGTAGTAGCGATAGTCCGTCATCGCCTCTGCGTAGGTGAACCGCACGTCGTCCGCCTTCCTTGGGGGGCCGTCACACGAGATTAGAACGTGTTCTACTTTTACCCGCGCGCGGGTCCCCGAACAAGGTGCCAGCCGGTCAGAGCTGATTCTCGGGACCGATGATCGCCCAGACCGTCTTGCCCGACGACGTCGGCGTGCTGCCCCAGGCGCGCGACAACGCGTCGACGATCGCCAGGCCGGACACGTCGATGCCCTTGTCCGGCGACGGCAGCCGCAGCGCCGGTGTGCTGCTGGCGTCGGACACCGCGATGGTCGCCGTCGCGCCGTCGGTCTCGACCCGCATCATCGGCACGCTTCCGGTGTGCTCGAGCACGTTCTCCACGAATACGTTGACGACCACCAACGCGACCGGGATGAGCGCGGACTGCGACCACGCGGTCAGCCACTCCCGGACCAGCCGGCGTGACTCGCGAAGACTGGTCAGGTTGGCGGGCAGTTGGGCGTCGGCGTGCCGCACGGTGCGGCTCGTGAGCCGGTCGAGCGCCTTGAGCGCGGACTTCTCGGTGGCGTACACCGACATGAAGCGGGCCACCTCGCTGCGGGTGATCGCCTCGCGGGCGGCGCGATCCGCGCACACCAGCACTATCGGAACACCGGGCCGGATGTGCGCCTGCCAGCGCACGCCGATGAAGCTCGACCAGGCCGATTCCGCGGGCACCTTCAGCTTGGAGACGTTGACGACGACGGCGGACGGCTCGTCGAGCGTCGCCTTCGTGATGATGTCGCGCAGCGCCGCGGAGCTGCTGCTGTCGAGCACGCCCTCGACCGTGAGCACCACGACCGACTGCTCCGTGCGCGTCGAAACGGCCAGCGAGCTTGGTGACTCAGCTACCGCGCTCACCGCAGCCACCCCTTTCCCGTCAGGGCTTTATCCTCGCCGACCGCGACCCGGCAAGCCGTGTCATCCGGGTCCGCGTGTCTCAATAGCAATTTAGGCCCCCGCATTCCCAACGTGAAAGAAGGCGGATGCGATTTTCCTTATCCGGCCGTCCGCTGCCATATCCCCCGCTCCTGGAATTCGGCCGTTTATCCCGCCCCCACGAGATGGAAATAAGATTAACGCGATTACCCGAACGCCACGATCGGCAAACCTGCGGATTATCGCGCCGTGCGCGTCAGCTCAGCGCGTACGGCGGAGCGCCGACCCCCGCGACCGTGTGCGTGCCCCACGGCGTCTGTTCGACGATGCGGGCCGGCGCGCTGCGCTCGCCGACCGTCAGTGTCGCGGTGCGCGCCTGCTTGAGCGACTCGCCCGGCAGCGTCGCGGAACCGAAGACCGTGCCCTGCCAGTGGTAGTGGCCGTCGATCGGGTCCAGGTGGCCGGCCAGGCGCACGCGTACCGGATGGTCGGATCCGGCGATCGTCAGCGTCGCCGTGCCCTCGTAGGTCGCGTCGGGCCGGCTGGCGCCGGACGCCAGATCGAAGGCGGAAGCCACCGGCTGGGGCTGGGCGGGCCGCAAATAGAGGCGTTCGTTGAACACCCGCTGGCTGCTGCGGCGAACTTCGATGCGGGTGCTGCCGGTGCGTTCCATCAGCGCGACGCAGTCGGCGATGTAGCGCGCCTGCGCGCCGGTGTCGGGCCCGCCGATGAAGAAGTAACTGGGGCAGCCGCGAAGGGCGACGCCGAAGTAGGGCTCCGTGCCGTCGCGCCAGCCCGCCTCGCCCGGCATTGCGAATCCGGTGCCGTAGACGATGGCGTCGGCGTCGTGCTCGACGCCGTCAGCGGTGCGGATGCGCGACGCGGTGATGGCGACGACGGCGGATCTCACCAGCGTGGGGCGCGCCTGGGCGTGGGCGGTCGGCCGGACGCGGCGGCGCAGCCAGCGCTTGGCGCGGGTGGCGGGCAGCGGCAGCTCGTCGACGACCCGTCGTGGCGGGTGCGCGAAGACGGTGATGGCGGCCGCCGATCTGATCAGCCCCGGGATGTAGTGGCCGGCGGTGGAATCGGCGCCGACGACGGCGACGCGCTTGCCGGCCGGGTCGAAACCCGTGCGCCACTGCGCCGCGTGAAAGGACTCGCCCCGGAAGTCGTCGCGTCCGGCGATGTCCGGTAGGTACGGCACCCGCGCCGGCGGGTGGGCGGCCACCACTACGCGGGCCCGGACCGTCTCGCCGCCGTCCGTCGTCAGCAGCCAGGTGTGGGTGGCGTCGTCGAATCGTGAGCCGACCACTTCGCCTTCGAGCGTCACGACGTCGGTGACGCCGGCCCTTTGGAGGGCCGCCCGCGCGCTGTCTCCCGCTCCAAGGACGAGCACCCGATGGCAGCGCGCGGGCGGCTGGGTCACAGGAATCTGCTGCGCTTCCAGCCGCGGCGGGCGATCGGGCCCAGCAGGCCCACCTCGGTCAGAAACGCCGCCAGGGGAGCGAAGCCGGCAACTTGCATCTCGCGGCGGTGCTGGCTGGTGCGCGCGGTCTTTCGCGCCCTCTTCGCGTCCAGGCCCACCCGCGCGTAGGGGATCGGATTGCTGAACAAGTAGTTGAAGAAGTATCCGCCGAGCCCGTTGATGTTGGCCATGAACCAGCGGTTGAGCCGCGGCATCTCCGCTGCCCGCTTGCGGGCGCCGTCGCGGGCGAACTGGATGTGGCGGGCCTCTTCGGTGACGTGAATCCGCATGAGCCGCTGGATGATTGGCTGCAGTTCGGGATCGTCCATCATCTGCCGTTGCAGCGAGTCGAAGATTTCCTCGCCGATGAGGGCGGCCACCCACAGCATCGAGCCACGCTGGAACGCCAGTGGCAGCGCGTTGATGATCCACCGGTGAAACAACCTGGGGCGCACCGGCTTTGCGCCGATGCGTTCGATGGCCTTGCCGAACATGACCATGTGGCGGGTCTCGTCACCCAGCTCGGTCAGCTTGTAATGCGTCGAGGAGCTGGTGGGGTCCTCGTGCAAGATGGTGCGCAGCAACGACTGGTTGAGCATGTTCTCGAACCAGATACCCGCCGAGAGCGTGTTGACCAGTTCCTGGCGGGACAGGTCGATCTGCTGCTCGCGCGTCATCTCGTCCCACATCGGGGTGTTGTACAGCGACACCAGCCGCGGCGGCAGGTAGAACTTGTCGGGGTCCAGCGGCGCGTCCCAGTCGATGTCGACCACCGGCTCGTAGGACTTCTTGACCGAGCCCTTCAGCAATCGGTCCGAGAACTCTTCACGACTCGGCCCGCCCGGCTTCACCGCGGTGGTCATGGCGCGCGTCCCTTCGTTGGGTGCTGCAGACGGTACCCATGGTATCGGGTACCTGGGGTCCCGGCTAGGCCTTCGGGGTCTCGATTCGGCAATCTGATTTAAGCAGTGAGGAGGGCTTCTTGGCTCGGCATATCCACGTGATCGGTATCGGAGCCGGCGACCCGGGCTATGTGACCGTCCAGGCGATCGAGGCGCTCAACGACACGCAGGTGTTCTTCGCGATGGACAAGGGCGAGGCGAAAAGCGATCTGGTCGCGCTGCGGCGCGAGATTTGCGCGCGGTTCATCCGCGAGCCCGGCTACCGCTTCGTCGAGCTGCCCGATCCCAAGCGGTCCGCCGAAGCCGACTATCGCGAGGCCGTCGCGGAGTGGCACGCCGCGCGGGCGCGCGTCTGGGCGGACGCCATCTCCGCCGAGCTCGGTCCCGACGGCGTCGGCGCCTTCCTGGCCTGGGGCGACCCCTCGCTCTACGACAGCACGCTGCGCATCCTGGACGCCATCAAGGCCGAGCTCGATTTCAGCTACGACGTCGTTCCGGGCATCACCGCGATCCAGGCGCTGACGGCACGGCACCGCATCCCACTCAACGAGGTCGGCGAACCGGTGCTGATCACCACGGGCAGGCAGCTGCGCGAAAACGGGTTGGCCGGATCGGCGGTAGTGATGCTCGACGCCGACTGCTCGTTTCAAACGTGCCCGCCCGACACGAAGATCTGGTGGGGCGCCTACCTGGGCACCGGCGACGAGCTGCTGGTGGCCGGCACCGTCGGCGACGTCGCGGCGCGCATCGTGGCGCTGCGCGCCGACGCCCGAGCGCGGCACGGCTGGATCATGGACACCTATTTACTCCGACCGGCAGACTGAAAGGCGTGCCCGAACTCCCCGAGATCGAAGCGCTCGTCGACCATTTGCGCCGCCACGCCGTCGGATCGACGATCGGCCGCGTCGACGTCGTAGCGTTTTCGGTGCTGAAAACCTTTGACCCGCCGATCAGCGTGCTGCACGGTCAGGCCGTGACGGGGGCCCAGCGGTGGGGCAAGTATCTGGGACTGCAGGCCGGGGAGCTGTTCCTGATCGCCCACCTGTCGCGGGCGGGCTGGCTGCGCTGGTCGGACAAGCTGACCGCGGCGCCGCTGCGCCCCGGCAAGGGCCCGATCGCGTTGCGGGTGCACTTGGGCACGCCCGGCCAGGCGCCCGGCTTCGACCTCACCGAGGCCGGCACCCAGAAGCGGCTGGCGGTGTGGCTGGTCGACGACCCGAAGCTGGTGCCGGGCATCGCCGCATTGGGCCCCGACGCGCTGGAGCTCAGCCCAGAGGACCTGGCCGGGGTGCTGTCGGGCAACACCGGCAGGATCAAGACCGTCATCACCGACCAGAAGGTGATCGCCGGCATCGGCAACGCCTACAGCGACGAGATCCTGCACGTCGCGAAGATGTCGCCGTTCGCCACCGCGGGAAAGCTGTCCGACGAACAGCTGACCGCTCTGCACGACGCGATGATCTCGGTGCTGACCGACGCGGTCAGTCGCTCCGTCGGGCAGGGCGCCGCCATGCTCAAGGGGGAGAAGCGCTCCGGCCTGCGCGTGCACGCCCGCACCGGGCTGCCGTGCCCCGTGTGCGGGGACACCGTGCGCGAAGTGTCGTTCGCGGACAAGTCTTTTCAGTACTGCCCGACGTGCCAGACCGGCGGCAAGGTGCTCGCCGACCGCCGGTTGTCGCGGCTGCTCAAGTAGCCGCCGGCAGCGGTCGATATGCTGCCCGGGTGACTCGCCAGAAGATCCTGATCACCGGTGCCAGTTCCGGCCTGGGCGCCGGCATGGCGCGCTCCTTCGCCGCCAAGGGGCGCGACCTGGGGCTGTGCGCCCGCCGCACCGACCGGCTCGACGAGCTGAAAGCCGAACTGACACAACGATATCCGGGAATCAAGATCGCCGTCGCCGCGCTGGACGTGAACGACCACGAGCAGGTTCCGAAGGTGTTCGCCGAAATCAGCGACGAGCTCGGTGGCGTCGACCGCATCATCGTCAACGCCGGAATCGGCCATGGCGCGAAGCTGGGTTCGGGCAAGCCATGGGCGAACAGGAAAACCCTCCAGACCAACCTGGTGGCCGGTCTGATCCAGATCGAGGCCGCGCTGGAGATGTTCGCCAAGAGCGGCTCGGGCCACCTGGTGCTCATCTCGTCGGTGCTCGGCAACAAGGGCGTGCCGGGCGTCAAGGCCGCTTACGCCGCAAGCAAAGCCGGGATGCGCTCGCTGGGTGAGTCGCTGCGCGCCGAATACCGCGGCGGTCCGATCAAGGTTTCGCTGATCGAGCCGGGCTACATCGAGTCGGAGATGACCGCCAAGTCGGAGAGCACAATGTTCATGGTGGACAACGAAACTGGCGTCAAGGCGTTGGTCGACGCGATCGAACGCGAACCCGGCCGCGCCGTGGTGCCATGGTGGCCGTGGGGCCCGCTGGTGCAGCTGATGCGGGTGTTGCCGCCCCCGCTGACGAAGGTCTTCGCCTAATTCCTCTGGCGGTGTTCGCCGGGCCCTGCCCGGCCACCAGACGCAAAAGCCCCCGACACGCCGAGCGCGCGGGGGCTTTTGCGTCTGCTCGCGGGGTCAGGCAGTGCGTCCCCGCTCGGTGCGGTAGCGGCGGACCAGCGCGTCGGTCGAGCTGTCGGTTTGCGGCGCGGGTGAGGCGTCGGCGGTGATCACCGGAAGCAGCGCCTTGGCCTGCGTCTTGCCCAGCTCCACACCCCACTGATCGAAGGAGTCGATGCCCCAGATCACCCCCTCGGTGAAGACCTGGTGCTCGTAGAGCGCGATCAGCTGGCCCAGCACCGACGGGGTGAGCCGGTCGGCCAAAATCGAAGTGGACGGCCGGTTTCCGGGCATCACCTTGTGCGGCACGACCTCGGCGGGGGTGCCCTCGGCGGCGATCTCCTCGGCGGTCTTGCCGAACGCCAGCACTTGCGTCTGGGCGAAGAAGTTGCTCATCAACAGGTCGTGCATGCTGCCCGTGCCGTCTGCGGTGGCCAGGTCGTCGACGGGTTGGCTGAAGCCGATGAAGTCGGCCGGCACCAGCCGGGTGCCCTGATGCAGCAACTGATAGAACGCGTGCTGGCCGTTGGTTCCCGGTTCGCCCCAGAAGATTTCGCCGGTGTCGGTGGTAACCGGCGTGCCGTCGGCCCGGGTCGACTTGCCGTTGGATTCCATGGTCAGCTGCTGCAGGTAGGCGGCGAAACGCGAAAGGTCGTTGGAGTAGGGCAGCACGGCGCGCGATTGCGCGCCCATGAAGTTGGAGTACCACAGCCCGATCAGGCCGAGCAGGACGGGCGCGCTCGACTCCAGCGGGGCGGTCTTGAAATGCCGGTCGACGATGTGGAATCCGGACAGGAAATCGGCGAACGCTTCCTTGCCGATGGCGGCCATCAGCGACAGCCCGATCGCCGAATCGACCGAATAACGCCCGCCGACCCAGTCCCAGAACCCGAACATGTTGTCGGTGTTGATGCCGAAGTCGTCGACCAGGCGTTTGTTGGTAGAGACCGCAACGAAGTGCTTGGACACCGCGGCGTCGCCGAGCGTGTCGGTCAGCCAGCGGCGCGCGGCGGTCGCGTTGGTCAGCGTCTCCAGCGTGGAGAAGGTCTTCGATGCGACGATGAAAAGCGTTGTGGCAGGGTCCAAGTCGGCCAGCTTCGCGACCAGGTCGGCCGGGTCGACGTTGGAGACGAAGCGTGCCGAAATCCCGGCATCGGCGTAGTGGCGCAGCGCCTGGTAGACCATCACCGGACCCAGGTCCGACCCGCCGATGCCGATGTTGACCACCGTGCTGATCTTTTTCCCGGTGGCCCCGGTCCATTCACCGCTGCGTAACCGGTCGGTGAAGTCGCCCATGGCGTCCAGCACGGCGTGCACGTCCTCGACGACGTTCTGGCCGTCGACGATCAGCTCGGCGTCGCGGGGCAGCCGCAGCGCGGTGTGCAGCACGGCCCGGTCCTCGGAGGTGTTGATGTGCACGCCGGAGAACATCTGGTCGCGGCGCTCTTCGAGATTAGCCGTGCGCGCGAGGTCCACCAGCAGCGCCAGCGTCTCTCGGGTGACGCGGTGTTTGCTGTAGTCGATGTAGAGGTCGCCGACCGTGACGGTGAGTTCGCGGCCGCGATCGGGATCCTCGGCGAAGAACTGCCGCAGATGGGTCTGGCCGATTTGTTCGTGATGCCTGCGCAGGGCGTCCCACGCCGGGGTGGCGGTGATGTCGGGAATGGTGTGCACGGATGTCATGGGCGCCGCTCCTCCTCATCGCAAAGCTCTGCATGGTCGCCGACGCGGGTCATGGTTCGACCCTAATGCCGCCCGACGGGACGGAGCCAGGTGTGACGGACGGCCTCAGTGGCCGAGCCGGCCCCTGCCCAGCCGCAGCAACAGCATCGCCAGGTCCTTACCCTCGGGCCCGAGCTCGCTGTAGCGCTCGATGACCTTCATCTCTCGGCTGTGCACCAGCCGGGTGCCGCCGGAGGCCATCCGCACCTTGCCGATCGCCTGGGAGACTTCGGCCCGCCGCTTCACCGCGGCCAGGATCTCGGCGTCCAGCCGGTCGATCTCCTGGCGCAACGCGTCAATGTCGGTGGCCTCTTGGGCCTCGACCATCTCGATGTTCATCTCTGCTAACTCCGCATTCTCTTGATGTGGGGGTTCTGGTCTCATCCGATATCGGGCCTCACAAAAGAGACGAGCCCCGAATCCGGAAGCGGACCACGGGGCTCTGCGAAAGCAGCTACACCACGGGCACCGCTGGCCGGTACCCGTAGAAAAATCGGCGCTGCCTGTTGAGCATTCACCGAGTGTGCCACTAACGGCCGTAACCACGCAAAAACGGTCACGCCGCGCCGGAGGGCCTGGCCAGCGAAGTAGTCGGAGGGCGGCGGTAAATTTGGACCGACATGAGTGTGCACGCGACCAGTAATCCTGATGCCAAGTCCGCCCCCGAAGCAGAGCAGCTGCTCGACGGGCTCAACCCGCAACAGCGCCAGGCGGTGGTGCACGAGGGTTCGCCCCTGTTGATCGTCGCGGGCGCGGGATCGGGCAAGACTGCCGTCCTGACGCGGCGCATCGCCTACCTGATCGCCGCGCGGGGCGTCGGCGTCGGCCAGGTCCTGGCGATCACCTTCACCAACAAGGCCGCCGCGGAGATGCGCGAACGGGTGGTGCGGCTGGTGGGCCCCAGGGCCCGCGCGATGTGGGTGTCCACCTTCCACTCGACCTGCGTGCGCATCCTGCGCAACCAGGCGTCGCTGATCAAGGGCCTCAACTCCAACTTCTCGATCTACGACGCCGACGACTCGCGGCGGCTGCTGCAGATGATCGGCCGCGACATGGGCCTGGACATCAAGCGCTACTCGCCGCGGCTACTGGCCAACGCCATCTCCAACCTGAAGAACGAGTTGGTCTACCCCGACGAGGCCGTGACCAACCTGACCGAGGATTCCGACGAGTTGAGCCGCACGGTGGCCTCCGTCTACGGCGAGTACCAGCGGCGCCTGCGGGCGGCCAACGCGCTGGACTTCGACGACCTGATCGGCGAGACCGTCGCGGTGCTGCAGACGTTCCCCGAAATCGCGCAGTATTACCGGCGCCGCTTCCGCCACGTCCTGGTCGACGAATACCAGGACACCAACCACGCGCAGTACGTGCTGGTTCGTGAATTGGTGGGCACCGAGACCGTCGACGACGTGCCGCCCGGCGAGCTGTGCGTGGTGGGCGACGCCGATCAGTCGATCTACGCGTTCCGCGGCGCCACCATCCGCAACATCGAGGACTTCGAGCGCGACTACCCCGACGCGAGAACCATTCTGCTGGAACAGAATTACCGCTCCACACAGAACATCCTGTCGGCCGCCAACTCGGTGATCGCCCGCAACTCCGGGCGCCGCGAGAAGCGACTGTGGACCGACGCCGGCGCTGGCGAGCTGATCGTCGGCTACGTCGCCGACAACGAGCACGACGAGGCCAGGTTCGTGGCCGAGGAGATCGATGCGCTCGCCGAGCGCGGCGAGATCACCTACAACGACGTGGCGGTGTTCTATCGCACCAACAACTCGTCGCGGTCGTTGGAGGAGGTCTTCATCCGCGCCGGGATTCCGTACAAAGTTGTTGGGGGAGTGCGTTTTTACGAGCGCAAGGAGATCCGCGACATCGTCGCCTACCTGCGGGTGCTGGACAACCCCGGCGACGCGGTCAGCATGCGGCGCATCCTCAACACGCCGCGCCGCGGCATCGGGGATCGCGCCGAGGCGTGCGTGACCGTGTACGCCGAGAACACCGGCGCCAGCTTCGCCGACGCGCTGGTGGCCGCGGCCGAAGGCAAAGTGCCGATGCTGAATACGCGCGCCGAGAAGGCGATTGCGGGATTCGTCGAGCTGCTGGACGACCTGCGGAGCCACCTCGACGACGACCTCGGCGACCTGGTCGAGTTGGTGCTCGAGCGCTCCGGATACCGCAACGAGCTGGAGTCCTCCACCGATCCGCAGGAGCTGGCCCGGCTGGACAACCTCAACGAATTAGTCAGCGTCGCACACGAATTCAGCACCGACCAGGCCAACGCGGCCGCGCTGGACGAGTCGGCGCCCGAGGACGAAGACGTGCCGGACACCGGTGTGCTGGCGGCGTTTCTGGAACGCGTCTCGCTGGTCGCCGACGCCGACGACATCCCCGAGCACGGCGCCGGCGTGGTCACGCTGATGACGCTGCACACCGCGAAGGGGCTGGAGTTTCCGGTTGTGTTCGTCACCGGCTGGGAGGACGGGATGTTCCCCCACATGCGCTCGCTGGACGATCCGATCGAGCTGTCCGAGGAGCGCCGGCTCGCCTACGTCGGCATCACCCGGGCGCGCCAGCGGCTGTACGTGAGCCGGGCCATCGTCCGGTCCTCGTGGGGGCAGCCGATGCTCAACCCGGAATCGCGCTTCCTGCGCGAGATTCCGCAGGAGCTCATCGACTGGCGGCGCAGCGCGCCCGCGCCGTCGTTCAGTGCGCCGGTGAGCGGCGCCGGACGGTTCGGCGCGCCGCGCCCGTCGCCGACCCGCTCGGGGGCGAGCAAGCGGCCGCCGCTGGTGCTGCAACCCGGCGATCGGGTGACCCACGACAAGTACGGGCTCGGCCGGGTCGAGGAGGTTTCCGGCGTCGGCGAATCGGCGATGTCACTGATCGACTTCGGCAGCGCGGGACGCGTGAAGCTGATGCACAACCACGCCCCGGTCAGCAAGCTTTAGGCCTGCAGCCAGCGTTTGGTTTGCGGGTGAAACGCCAGCGCCACGCTGGCGACCGGCAGCAGCCACAGGGTGTAGACGATCCACGCCACCCGCGCACCCGCGATGAACACGCCGCCGTAGGTCAACACCGCGACCACCGCGCCGGCCGCGATGAGGTAGCGCCCCACGGGCCGATGCTGCAGCAACAAGATGACACCCGAAACGGTGGTGATCGCGAACACCAGCGCGAGAAAGGCCACCGCGATGCAGAACAGGCGGTCCGTGCGCCACCATCCGGCGATCAGGTCGGTGGCCACCACGGACGTGGCCCAGCCGCTGACAATGCTGACCGCGGCGGCGGCGGCGACGGCGGTCCGGCCGCTCGGTTCACTGCGTGGCAAACCCGCGTGCCGGGCGGGGGGCTCGTACGACGGCGGTTGCCGCGGGATCTGGCTGGTCGGCGATTCCGGCACGACGGGCATCGGCCCGGTCGGTGCCCGCCGGATGATCCGAGTCTGCGATTCCGAGGGGGGTGCTGCGGTCTCGGGCGGCGGAGCAGGGGGATCGTTGGGCGAACTCACCCTAGCCAGCGTAATTGCCGACGTTAAGTCCCCGCTTTGCGAGCCACGGCACGGGGTCGATCCGCTCCGTGCCGCCCTGCAGCACCTCGAAGTGCAGGTGCGGGCCGGTGGAATTGCCGCGGTTGCCCATGGTGGCGATCTGGTCGCCGGCCATGACGCGCTGGCCGACGCTGACCAGCGTCGTGTTGACGTGGCCGTAGAGGGTGACCGTCCCGTCGGCGTGGCGGAGCTTGACCAACGCCCCGTAGCCGGCGGCCGGCCCGGAGTCGATGACGACGCCGTCGGACACCGCGTAAATCGGGGTGCCGATCGAGTTGGCCAGGTCGATTCCGGCGTGCAGCACGCCCCAGCGGTACCCGAAGTTGGAGGTGAAGATCCCCTTCGTCGGCATCACAAAGAGCGGCTGCTGCAACCGGGCCTCGCGCTGCGCCCGATCGTTGGCGTAGGCCACGCCCCTGGCGAATTCCTCGTTGTGCACCGCGGCGTTGGCCGCGGGCTGGACCGCGATCACCTGGGCGCCGCGGATGGTGCTCGGCCCCGAACCGCCGCTGAGCGCCGACGCGTTGGCCGTCAGCACCGCCTCCGTCTTGGGGGTGTCGGCGTGGCTGGTCGCCGTGTGGGCCGCTGCGGCGGCCGCTCCGGCCGCCATCGCGGAGATCAGCAGGCGGCCCCTGGCCGCGCTGGTCGGCTGCTTACGGTGCGCCCCGCCGCGCCGGATCGCCGGGATGACGTCGGTGATGTCCGAGTGGTTGGGCCGGCGCCCTTCGGTATCCGGGACTTCGGGCTGGAACCTCGCCGGGACCGCCACGGCGGCGGGCGCGGCCAGCAACAGCGGGCCCAGGTCGTCGACGTCGTGTAGGTCGTCGAGCTCGGGAGCCAGCAATACGCGAGCCTCGTTGTCGAAGGTCGAGTCGTTGCTGAAGTCCAGGTCGTCGAGATCACCCGACTCGTCGGCGAATTCCAGGTCGTCGAAGTCGAATCCGTCGAGCGGAAGGATCTCGGTGACTTCGTTTCGGTTCGCCTCGGTCCACCGGCCCCCGGCCGCGCGACCGACCCTCACGACGCCGTTCGACACGGCAGAAGGGCGGCTTAAACGGTGCTGCGACAAGCTGAATTGTCCTCGTATCGTGACCATAACGTTATCTGGACCCTAGGAAGGTATCCGCTAACCGACCGGGCTGGCAACCTCGGGCCAAGAGCCCAACCAATATTGTGATTCGCATCACTTTTGAGGCTCGCCGGTATGCCGTGAGCTGTGCCACATCGGTGGACGCGACGGTAGCAGGCGTTCGGCGGGTGGATACAGTGCCACCGTGCGAGTTGCCGATTCCGGCGCCGCCACCCACGTACAGGCCTAGCAGCAAGCCGACCGAAGACAGTGAGCCCATGGACCTTTTCGAGTATCAAGCAAAAGAATTGTTCGCCAAGCACAACGTACCGAGCACGCCCGGCCGGGTGACGGACACCGCTGAGGGCGCCCGCGTGATCGCCGAGGAGATCGGTCGCCCGGTGATGGTCAAGGCGCAGGTCAAGATCGGGGGCCGCGGCAAGGCCGGCGGCGTCAAGTACGCCGCGACGCCCGACGACGCGTACGAACACGCCCAGAACATCCTCGGGCTGGACATCAAGGGCCACATCGTGAAGAAGCTGCTGGTCGCCGAGGCCAGCGACATCGCCGAGGAGTACTACATCTCCTTCCTGCTCGATCGCGCCAACCGCACCTACCTGGCGATGTGCTCGGTCGAGGGCGGCATGGAGATCGAAGAGGTGGCCGCCACCAAGCCCGACCGGCTGGCCAAGGTTCCCGTCAGCGCCGTCAAGGGCGTCGACGAGGCGACCGCGCGGTCGATCGCCGAGCAGGGCCACCTGCCCGCCGAGGTGCTCGACGCCGCCGCGGTCACCATCTCCAAGCTGTGGGAGCTTTTCGTCGCCGAGGACGCGACGCTGGTTGAGGTCAACCCGCTGGTGCGCGATCCGCAAGACCGGATCCTGGCGCTCGACGGCAAGGTCACCCTCGACGCCAACGCCGACTTCCGCCACCCGGACCACGCCGAGTACGAGGACCGCGACGCCACCGACCCGCTGGAGCTCAAGGCCAAGGAGCACCACCTCAACTACGTCAAGCTCGACGGCGCCGTCGGCATCATCGGCAACGGCGCGGGCCTGGTGATGTCGACCCTCGACGTCGTCGCCTACGCCGGCGAGAAGCACGGGGGCGTCAAGCCGGCCAACTTCCTCGACATCGGCGGCGGCGCGTCGGCGGAGGTGATGGCCGCCGGGCTGGACGTGGTCCTGGGTGACCAACAGGTCAAGAGCGTGTTCGTGAACGTCTTCGGCGGCATCACGTCGTGCGACGCGGTCGCCACCGGCATCGTCAAGGCGCTGGAAATCCTCGGCGGCGAGGCCAACAAGCCGCTGGTGGTGCGCCTCGACGGCAACAACGTCGAGGAGGGCCGCCGCATCCTGACCGAGGCCAACCACCCGCTGGTGACGCTGGTGGCCACCATGGACGAGGCCGCCGACAAGGCCGCCGAGCTGGCGAGCGCCTGAGACGTGGCTATCGCAAGAGCGGCGCAGCCGGTCGCAGCGGGTCGACACTAGAAAGGACTTTGGAACCATGTCGATCTTCCTGAACAAGGACAACAAGGTCATCGTCCAGGGCATCACGGGCAGCGAGGCCACCGTGCACACCGCCCGAATGCTCAAGGCGGGCACCCAGATTGTGGGCGGCGTCAACGCCCGCAAGGCGGGCACCACCGTCACGCACGAGGACAAGGGCGGCCGGATCACCAAGCTGCCGGTGTTCGGCAGCGTCGCCGAGGCGATGGAGAAGACCGGCGCCGACGTGTCGATCATCTTCGTGCCGCCGAAGTTCGCCAAGGACGCCATCATCGAGGCCGTCGACGCCGAGATCCCGCTGCTGGTCGTCATCACCGAGGGAATTCCGGTGCAGGACACGGCTTTTGCGTGGGCCTACAACGTGGAGAAGGGCGGCAAGACCCGCATCATCGGGCCGAACTGCCCCGGCATCATCACGCCGGGCGAGGCGCTGGTGGGCATCACCCCGGCCAACATCACCGGGTCGGGCCCCGTCGGGCTGGTGTCCAAGTCCGGCACGCTGACCTACCAAATGATGTACGAGCTGCGCGATTTCGGGTTCTCGACGTCCATCGGCATCGGCGGGGACCCGGTGATCGGGACCACCCACATCGACGCCATCGAGGCGTTCGAGAAGGACCCCGACACCAAGGTCATCGTGATGATCGGTGAGATCGGCGGCGACGCCGAGGAGCGCGCGGCCGACTACATCAAGGCCCACGTCTCCAAGCCCGTCGTCGGCTACGTCGCGGGATTCACCGCGCCGGAGGGCAAGACGATGGGCCACGCGGGCGCGATCGTGTCCGGCTCGTCGGGCACCGCGGCCGCCAAAAAGGAGGCCCTGGAGGCGGCCGGCGTCAAGGTCGGCAAGACCCCGTCGGAGACGGCCGCGCTGGCCCGGGAGATCCTCGCCAGCCTGTAGAGCTCTTCGGCGAGCAGACGCAGAATCGCACGCCGCCACGCGGATTTGTGCGATTCTGCGTCTGCTCGCGCTAAACCTGACGCGTCATTCCGCGACACTTACACCACGCACACGACACGCCGCGGACGATCGCAGCAGCTTAAGTCTCGCGAACGCGGGGGCCGGGCACTCAAACGGCGGCGGCCAGCTTGCCGGCCAGCCGCTCCACGTAGGCGGCGATCTCGTCTTCGGGGCGGTCCGGCAACCCGAACAGCACCTCTGTCACCCCCAGCTCGGCCCATCGCGCCAGCTTCTCGGGGATCGGCTTGAAGTCCAGCGCGACGATCTGGGGGGCGCCGTCACGTCCCGCGGCCGCCCAGGTGTCCTGCAGCAGCTTCACGGGCTCGTCGATGTCGAAGTCGCGCGGCGTGGTGATCCAGCCGTCGGCGCTGCGCGCGATCCACTTGAAGTTCTTCTCGTTGCCGGCCGCGCCGACCAAGACCGGAATGTGTGGCTGCACCGGCTTGGGCCAGGCCCAGCTGGGACCGAACTTGACGAATTCGCCGTCGTAGGCGGCCTCTTCTTCCGTCCACAACGCGCGCATGGCCTCGATGTACTCGCGCAGCATGGTGCGGCGGCGCCCCGGCGGCACCCCGTGGTCGGCGAGCTCGTCGGTGTTCCACCCGAACCCGACGCCGAGGCTGACGCGGCCGCCCGACAGATGGTCAAGGGTGGCGATGCTTTTCGCCAAGGTGATCGGGTCGTGCTCGACGGGCAGCGCGACCGCGGTCGACAGGCGCACCCGCGACGTGACGGCGCACGCGGCGCCCAGGCTCACCCATGGGTCCAGCGTGCGCATGTAGCGGTCGTCCGGCAGCGACGCGTCGCCCGTCGTGGGATGCGCCGCCTCGCGCTTGACCGGAATGTGGGTGTGTTCCGGCACATAGAACGTGTGGAAGCCGTTGTCGTCGGCAAGCTTGGCGGCCGCCGCGGGGGAGATGCCACGATCGCTGGTGAAAAGCACGAGCCCGTAATCCATGCCCTGGATTAGAACGTGTTCTACCGATGCGGGGCAAGCTGCGCGGGCGCGGCGTCCCGGCACGGCCGCCCGGACGTGCGCTAGCGTGGGGGATCGATCGTGCCGCTACGCAACATGGGGAAGGTGTTTCGAAGCGGCGCGCCCAGCGGCGCCGCGTCGCGCTTGAATGTGACGCCGCCGAGACACTTCAAGACCACGGGAAGCAACAGGAGGAGTCATGACCTACTCGCCCGGTAGCCCCGGATACCAATCCCCGCAGCCCGCCGGCTCCTACGCGGGCACCACGCCGTCGTTCGCCAAGACCGACGACGGCGAAAGCAAGCTTCCGCTGATCCTGAGCGTCGCCGTGGTGGTGCTCGGCATCGCGGTGTATCTGCTGAACTTCGGCCCGACGTTCACCATCGGCGCCGACCTGGGTCCCGGCGGTGGACGCGCCGGCGATGCGGGCACCGCGGTCATCGTCGCGGTGCTGGCGTCCCTGCTGGCCGGAGTCAGCTTGTTGCCCAAGGCGAAGAGCTATGTGGCGATCGTCGCGGTGGTCGCGGTGCTGGGTGCGCTGCTGGCCATCACCGAGACCGTCAACACGCCCGCCGGTTTCGCGATCGGCTGGGCGATGTGGCCCCTGGTGGCCTGCAGCATTTTCCAGGCGATCGCCGCCGTCGGCGCGTTGCTGCTGGACGCCGGCGTCATCACCGCGCCCGCCCCGCGCCCCAAGTACGACCCGTACGCGCAGTATGGCCAGTACGGGCAATACGGCCAGTACGGGCAGTACGGACAGCAGCCGTCGTATTACGGCCAGCAGCACCCGGGACACCAGGAGCCGCCCCGGCCGTCCGGGTACGGCGCCCAGTACGGGGGCTACCCGTCGAGCCAGGACGTGACGCAGCAGGCGATCCCCACGTCGACCGGCGGCTTCGCTGCACAGCCCTCGCCGCAATCCGGGCCCCAGCCGGCGGCGCATCAGCAGGGGCCGTCCACGCCACCCACCGGCTTCCCCAGCTTCGGTCCGCCGCCCTCGTCCAACGAGTCGCAGACGGGTTCGGCCCCGGCCGACCAATCCAGCCCAACCGGCGGCCAGGAGCAGCAACAGTCGCCGTCATCCGGGCCGGCGGCACCGGCCTAAGCCTGCGCCCTCGCGCGTAGTCGGGCACGTGCGCCAAGAGTGACAAGGGTGTCGGAAAGCGCGGACAGCCAGGCGGCGGGCGCGCGCCAGGCGCGCGACCTTGTCCGGGTGGCGTTCGCCCCGGCCGTCGTGGCGTTGGGCATCATCGCCGCGGTCACGTTGCTGCAGTTGCTGATCGCCAACAGCGACATGACCGGCGCGCCGGGAGCCATCGCCAGCATGTGGCTCGCGGTGCACCAGGTGCCGATCTCGATCGGCGGCCGCGAGCTCGGCGTGCTGCCGCTGCTGCCGGCCCTGTTGATGGTGTGGGGCACCGCGCGCACCAGCGCGCGGGCGACGTCGCCCTCGTCGTCGTGGCTGGTGGTCCGCTGGGTGATCGCCTCCGCGCTGGGTGGGCCGCTGCTGATGGCGGCGATCGCGCTGGCGGTCATCCACGATGCGTCGTCGGTGATCACCGAGCTGCAGACGCCCAGCGCCCTGCGGGCTTTCACCAGCGTGCTGGTGGTGCACGCGATCGGCGCGGCGATCGGCGTGTGGTCGCGGGTGGGCCGGCGCGCGTTGGCGGCGTCGCCGCTGCCCAATTGGCTCGCTGATTCGCTGCGCGCCGCGGTCGCCGGAGTGCTGGCGTTGCTCGGGCTTTCCGGCCTGGTGACCGCGGGCTCGCTGGTTGTGCACTGGTCGACGATGCAGGAGCTCTACGGGATCACCGATTCGATATTCGGCGAGTTCAGCCTCACGGTGTTGTCGGTGCTGTACGCGCCCAACGTCATCGTCGGCGCCGCGGCGGTGGCCGTCGGGTCCAGCGCCCACCTCGGCTTCGCGACGTTCAGTCCGTTCACCGTGTTCGGCGGCGACATGCCCGCGCTGCCGATCCTGGCCGCGGCCCCCACGCCGCCGCTGGGCCCGGTCTGGGTCGCGCTGCTCATCGTGGGCGCCTCGTCCGGCGTGGCGGTGGGACAGCAGTGCGCCCGGCACGCGCTGCCGCTTTTGCCGGCGCTGGCCAAATTGCTGGTGGCCTCGGTCGCCGGGGCGCTGGCGATGTCGTTGCTGGCCTACGGCGGCAGCGGCCGGCTGGGCAACTTCGGTCACGTCGGCGTCGACCAGGGGGCGCTGCTGATCGGCGTGTTCTTCTGGTTCGCGGTGGTCGGCTGGATAACCGTGGTGATGGCGGGCGGCATCTTGCCCGTCCGGCTCAGGCGGCCCAGGCGAGCAAAGCCCGCCCCCGTCGCGCCGGCCGAGGAGGAGCCGGCCGACGAGGACGACGTGCCCGCCGACGAGCCCCCGGACGAGCCCGAGGACGAGCCGCCGCCGGCGTGATCGAGTCTGCGCTCAGCGCGCCGACACGCCGGGCGATGCAGCGCTGGACGCAGAGTCGGCGCGGCGTGGCCTCCGACTAGGCTCCCCGTTGTGCCCCAACCGCTTCACGTGCCCCCGAGCGCACCGGCGCGGGTGGTGGTGCTGGCGTCGGGCACCGGTTCGCTGCTGGGCTCGCTCATCGAAGCCGCCACGGGCGACTTCCCGGCGCGAATCGTCGCCATCGGCGTGGACCGCGAATGCCGGGCCACCGAGGTCGCGGCGGCGGCGTCGCTGCCGGCGTTCACGGTCCGCCTCGGCGACTACCCGGACCGTGCGGCCTGGGACGCCGCCATCACCGAGGCCACCGCCGCGCACTCGCCCGACCTCATCGTCTCGGCGGGCTTCATGAAAATCCTTGGACCGCAATTCCTTTCGCGCTTCTGCGGCCGAACGCTCAACACGCATCCGGCGCTGCTGCCCGCATTCGCGGGAGCGCATGCCGTGCCCGACGCGCTGGCTTACGGTGTGAAGGTCACCGGCTGTACGGTGCACCTGGTAGACGCCGGCATGGACACCGGGCCGATATTGGCGCAGGAGCCCGTCCCGGTGCTCGACGGCGACGACGAAGAGACACTGCATGAGCGCATCAAGGTCATCGAACGGCGACTGTTGGTGGATGTGGTGGCCGCGATGGCGACTCGCGGCGTGACCTGGACCGGACGAAAGGCGACCTTGGGATGAGCCCAGCATGAGCGACGAGTCAAGAAGGGCGATTCGCCGCGCGTTGATCAGCGTGTACGACAAGACGGGGCTGATCGGACTCGCCGAGGGTCTTGCCGCGGCGGGCGTGGAGATCGTCTCGACCGGCTCCACCGCGAAAACCATTGCCGACAAAGGGATTCCGGTCACCCGGGTGGAGGAGCTGACCGGCTTCCCCGAAGTGCTCGACGGGCGGGTCAAGACGCTGCACCCGCGGGTGCACGCCGGGCTGCTGGCCGACCTGCGCAAGCCCGAGCATGCCGCCGCGCTCGAGGAGCTCGGGATCGCGGCGTTCGAACTGGTCGTCGTCAACCTCTATCCGTTCAGCGAGACCGTCGCCTCCGGCGCGAGCATCGACGACTGCGTCGAACAGATCGACATCGGCGGCCCGTCGATGGTCCGGGCGGCCGCCAAGAACCATCCCAGCGTGGCGGTGGTGGTCGACCCGCTCGGGTATGACGGGGTGCTCGCCGCGGTGCGCAACGGCGGATTTACCCTCTCCGAGCGCAAAAGGCTGGCGTCACTGGCGTTTCAGCACACCGCGGAGTACGACGTCGCCGTCGCCGGCTGGATGGAGTCGACGCTGGCGCCCGAGCATCCGCCCACGGCGTTCCCGCAGTGGCTCGCCGGCAGCTGGCGGCGCACGGCGATGCTGCGCTACGGGGAGAACCCGCACCAGCAGGCTGCGCTGTACAGCGACGCGGGCGCCTGGCCGGGGCTGGCGCAGGCCGAGCAGCTGCACGGAAAAGAGATGTCCTACAACAACTTCACCGACGCCGACGCGGCGTGGCGGGCGGCCTTCGACCACGAAGAGATCTGCGTGGCAATCATCAAGCACGCCAACCCTTGTGGGATCGCGATCTCGTCGGTGTCGGTGGCCGAGGCGCATCGCAAGGCCCACGAATGCGATCCGCTGAGCGCCTTCGGCGGGGTGATCGCGTCGAACACCGAAGTCAGCGTCGAGATGGCCGAGTACGTCAGCACCATCTTCACCGAGGTGATCGTGGCGCCGGCCTACGCGCCGGGCGCCGTCGACGCGTTGACGCGCAAGAAGAACATCCGGGTGCTGGTGGCCTCCGAGCCGCTGGCCGGCGGCACCGAGCTGCGGCCGGTTAGCGGGGGACTGCTGGTGCAGCAACGCGACCAGCTCGACGCGCACGGCGACAACCCGGCGAACTGGACCCTGGCCACCGGATCGCCGGCCGACCCGAACACCTTGACCGACCTGGTCTTTGCGTGGCGGTCCTGCCGCGCGGTCAAGTCGAACGCGATCGTCATCGCGGCCGACGGCGCCACCATCGGCGTCGGCATGGGACAGGTCAACCGGGTCGACGCCGCCCGGCTGGCCGTCGAGCGCGGCGGCGACCGGGTCCGCGGCGCGGTCGCCGCCTCGGACGCGTTCTTCCCGTTCCCCGACGGCCTCGAGACGCTGACCGCCGCCGGGGTGAAGGCCGTCGTGCACCCGGGCGGGTCGGTGCGCGACGACGAGGTGACCGCGGCCGCCGCAAACGCCGGCGTCACCCTGTACCTCACCGGGGCCCGTCACTTCGCGCACTAGCACGCTTACCGAGTGGGAGCTGCGCCCTACGCGTAGCGTGGAGTGGTGCCATCACCGAGCAACATGCCCCGCACGGTCGGCGAACTGCGCGCCGCCGGCCACCGCGAACGGGGAGTCAAACAGGAAATCCGCGAAAACCTGCTGACCGCGCTGGCCGAGGGTGAAGCGGTCTGGCCGGGCATCCTGGGCTTCGACGACACCGTGCTGCCTCAGCTGGAGCGCGCGCTCATCGCCGGCCACGACTTCGTGCTGCTGGGCGAACGCGGCCAGGGCAAGACCCGGCTGCTGCGGGCCCTGGTCGGGCTGCTCGACGAGTGGACACCCGTGATCGACGGGGCCGAGCTGGGCGAGCACCCCTATCGGCCGATCACGCCGGAGTCGATCCGGCGGGCCGCGACCCTGGGCGACGACCTCCCCGTGGCGTGGAAGCACCGCAGCGAGCGCTACACCGAGAAGCTGGCCACGCCGGACACCAGCGTCGCCGACCTGGTCGGTGACATCGACCCGATCAAGGTCGCCGAGGGCCGCAGCCTCGGGGACCCCGAGACCATCGCCTACGGGCTGATCCCGCGCGCACACCGCGGCATCGTCGCGGTCAACGAGCTGCCCGACCTCGCGGAGCGCATTCAGGTGTCGATGCTCAACGTCATGGAGGAGCGCGACATCCAGGTCCGCGGCTACACGCTGCGCCTGCCGCTGGACGTGTTGGTGGTCGCCAGTGCCAACCCCGAGGACTACACCAACCGGGGCCGCATCATCACCCCGCTGAAGGACCGGTTCGGCGCCGAGATCCGCACCCACTACCCGCTGGAGCTGGAGGCCGAGGTGGGCGTGATTGTCCAGGAAGCCCATCTGAGCGCCCAGGTCCCCGGCTACCTGATGCAGGTGATGGCGCGGTTCGCCCGGTACCTGCGCGAGTCCAACTCGGTCGACCAGCGGTCCGGGGTGTCGGCGCGGTTCGCGATCGCGGCGGCCGAGACCGTCGCGGCAGCCGCCCGGCACCGCGGCGCGGTACTGGGGGAGACCGACCCGGTGGCCCGGGTGGTCGACCTGGGCACGATCATCGACGTGCTGCGCGGCAAGCTGGAATTCGAGTCCGGCGAGGAGGGCCGCGAACAGGCCGTGCTGGAGCACCTGTTGCGCCGCGCGACCGCCGACACCGCGGCCCGGGTGCTGGGCGGCATCGACGTCGGCGCGCTGGTGGCGGCGGTCGAGGGCGGCTCGGCGGTCACGACGGGCGAGCGGGTGTCGGCCAAGGACGTGCTGGCCGCCGTGCCCAACCTGCCTGTCGTGGACAAGATCGCGGCCAAGCTGCACGCCGAATCCGAAGGTGAGCGGGCGGCGGCATTGGAATTGGCGCTCGAGGCGTTGTATCTGGCCAAGCGGATCGACAAGGTGTCCGGGGAGGGCCAAACCGTCTATGGCTAGAGGGCATTCGTCCCGATACTCGGCGTACACCGGCGGGCCCGACCCGCTGGCACCGCCGGTGGATCTGCGCGAGGCGCTCGAACAGATCGGCCAGGACGTGATGGCCGGCACCTCGCCGCGGCGCGCGCTCTCGGAGTTGCTGCGCCGCGGCACCAAGAACATGCCCGGCGCCGACCGGCTGGCCGCCGAGGCGAACAAGCGCCGACGGGATCTGTTGCGCCGCAACAACTTGGACGGCACCCTGCAGGAGATCAAGAAGCTGCTCGACGAGGCGGTGCTGGCCGAACGCAAGGAGCTGGCCCGCGCGCTGGACGACGACGCCCGCTTCGGCGAGCTGCAGCTGGACGCGCTCCCGGCGTCACCCGCCAAGGCCGTCCAGGAGCTTTCCAACTACGACTGGCGCAGCCCCGAGGCCCGCCAAAAGTACGAGCAGATCAAGGATTTGCTCGGCCGCGAGATGCTGGACCAGCGTTTCGCGGGGATGAAGCAGGCCCTGGAGGGCGCCACCGACGAGGATCGCCAGCGCGTCAACGAGATGCTGGACGACCTGAACGGGCTGCTGGACAAGCACGCCAAGGGCCAGGACACCCAGCAGGACTTCGAAGACTTCATGGACAAGCACGGTGAATTCTTCCCGGAGAACCCGCGCAACGTCGACGAGCTGCTGGACTCGCTGGCCAAGCGCGCCGCCGCGGCGCAGCGCTTCCGCAACAGCCTGAGCCCCGACCAGCGCGCCGAGCTGGATGCGCTGGCGCAGCAGGCATTTGGTTCTCCGGCGTTGATGGAGGCGCTGGGCCGGCTAGACGCGCACCTGCAGGCCGCGCGGCCCGGCGAGGACTGGACCGGATCCGAGCAGTTCTCCGGCGACAACCCGTTCGGCATGGGCGAAGGCACGCAGGCGATCTCGGACATCGCCGAACTCGAGCAGCTGGCCGAGCAGCTGTCGCAGAGTTACCCGGGCGCCACCATGGATGACGTCGACCTGGACGCGCTGGCCCGCCAGCTCGGCGACGAGGCGGCCATCGACGCGCGCACCCTCGCCGAATTGGAACGTGCCCTGGTCAATCAGGGCTTCCTGGACCGTGGTTCGGACGGCCAGTGGCGGCTCTCGCCCAAGGCGATGCGCCGGCTCGGGGAGACGGCGCTGCGCGATGTGGCGCAACAACTTTCGGGCCGGCGCGGTGAGCGCGATCATCGCCGCGCGGGCGCCGCCGGCGAATTGACCGGAGCGACGCGACCCTGGCAATTCGGTGACACCGAGCCGTGGAACATTCCCCGCACCATGACCAACGCGGTGCTGCGGCGGGCCGGGACCACGACGACGGCCCGCTCGGACGGGGAGGGCGTTTCGCTGCGGATCACGGTCGACGACGTCGAGGTCTCCGAGACCGAGACCCGCACCCAGGCCGCCGTGGCGCTACTGGTCGACACGTCGTTTTCGATGGTGATGGAGAATCGCTGGCTGCCGATGAAGCAGACGGCGCTCGCGCTCAATCACCTGGTGTGCACGCGTTTTCGCTCGGACGCCCTGCAGATCATCGCCTTCGGCCGGTACGCCCGCACGGTGACGGCCGCCGAGCTGACCGGCCTGGAGGGCGTCTACGAGCAGGGCACCAACCTGCATCACGCGCTCGCGCTGGCGGGTCGGCACCTGCGCCGGCACCCCAACGCGCAACCCGTCGTGCTGGTGGTGACCGACGGCGAGCCGACCGCTCACCTGGAGGACTTCAACGGCGACGGGTCGGCGGTGTTTTTTGATTACCCGCCGCATCCGCGGACCATCGCCCACACCGTGCGCGGATTCGACGACATGGCAAGGCTCGGCGCGCAGGTGACGATTTTCCGGCTCGGCGACGACCCGGGGCTGGCGCGGTTCATCGACCAGGTCGCGCGGCGCGTCGAGGGCCGTGTCGTGGTGCCCGACCTCGACGGCCTGGGGGCCGCCGTGGTGGGCGACTACCTGCGCTCGCGGCGGCGACGATAATCCCGCAGTGGGAATAGATCCTTCCCCGACCGGGTAGTAGGGCGGAGAAGGAGGAGACGCATGAGCAACGTTCCAACGATCGAACTCAACGACGGTGTGCGCATCCCGCAGCTTGGTTTCGGCGTGTTCCAGATCAAGCCGGACGAGACGGCCGCGGCCGTCAAGGGCGCCCTTGACATCGGATACCGGCACATCGACACCGCGGAAATGTATGGCAACGAAACGGAAGTCGGTCAAGGCATCCGCGACGCCGGCCTGGACCGCGCCGATGTTTTCATCACCAGCAAGCTCAACAACGGCTTCCACAAGCCCGACGATGCGCGGCGCGCATTCGACAAGACGCTGGAGGCCCTGGCCTCCGACTACGTCGACCTGTTCCTCATTCACTGGCCGCTGCCCACCCTCTACGGCGGGGACTTCGTCTCCACCTGGAAGGTCCTCGAAGAGTTCGCCAAGGACGGCCGCGCCCGCAGCGTCGGTGTGTCGAACTTCCAGACCGCGCATCTGGAGCGCCTCGCCGCGGAAACCGAAACGGTGCCGTCGGTCAACCAGATCGAGGTTCATCCGTACTTCACCAACGAGCAGGTCCGCGCCTACGGGCGCGACCACGGCATCGTCACCGAGGCGTGGTCGCCGATCGCCCAGGGCAAGGTGCTCGGCGACCCGGTGATCAACCGCATCGCCGAGGCGCGTGGCAAGTCGCCGGCGCAGGTGGTGTTGCGCTGGCACGTTCAGCGCGGCGACATCGTCTTCCCCAAATCGGTGACGCCGGAACGGATCAGGGAGAACTTCGAGCTGTTCGACTTCGACCTGGACGCCGCCGACATGGAGGCGATCTCGGCGCTGGACAAGGGCGAGTCGGGCAGGAGGGGCCCCAACCCCGACACGTTCGACTACATTCCGGGCTAGCGACGCTCGGAGAGCTTGGGGCACAACGCTATCGGGGCCGGCGGGCCTTACGCTTGACGCCCACCCCGCCCCACAGCGAGAAGCCGCGGATCTTAACCTTAGGCGCGCCCGGCGTGCCCTGGCCTAGCACCGCGTGGTCGAAGCCGCCCATTACGGCGCGGCCGTGGATCTCGACGTTGACCTCGGGCGGCAGCAAGATGTTCTGCGCGCCCATGATCGAGATCGCGTGGATCTCGACCTCGGTGGAGGTGAAGTCGGCGTAACGCAGATCCACCACCCCGGTGCCCCAGAAGGTGAAGGTGGTCAGCTTCTTCGGCACGTTCCACCGGCCGCGCCGCTCGAAATTGCTCATCAACGCCAGCAGCAAGGTCGACGGTGCGGGGTTGGGCTTGCCGCCCCGGCGCGGGCTCAGCATCGCGCCGGGCAGGTCGGCCCGCAGCTCGTCGAGCTCCTCGTACGTGGTGGCCGCGTAGGCCTTCGTCAGCCGGTCTTCGTAGTCCTTCATCTGCAGGCGGCCCTGCTCGGCCGCGTACGCGAGCAACTGCGCGACCTGGATGCGATCCGTGTCGGCCGCGCGGGACGGTACGTCGCGCGCGGCCTGCGTCTCGCCGGCATCGCGCTGCGCTGAGTTGCTCATCATCCACGAGCGTACGACGTAGAAGTTTTGCTGCAAGGGGGTTGGCTAAACTGCAACGTTCTTCCCAGGTCGAGGCCTTGCCCCGGTGCCTTTTGCGCAGGTCGCGCGGGCCCCGTTAGACGTTTGCCCAACTGGGCGGGCGCTTCTGCAGGAACGCCATCATGCCTTCGCGGGCTTCCTCGGATACGAACAGCCGGGCCGATTCCTCGGTAAGCCGTTCGGCGTCGCGGTCGAAACCCGCCAGCACCGCGGCGGTGGTTAGCGCCTTCGACGCGGCGAGGCCTTGCGGCGAGCCGCGGCCCACGTCCGCGACGACCTTCGCCACCGCGGCGTCGACGTCGTCGGCCGCGATCGTGACGAGTCCGATCTCCGCGGCCACCGCCGCATCGAACGTCTCGCCGGTCAGGTAGTAGCGCGCCGCGGCGCGCGGCGACATCTTTGGCAGCAGCGTCAGCGAAATGATCGCCGGCGCGACGCCGATCCGGGCCTCGGTGAGCGCGAAGGTGCTGCGGGGTCCGGCGATCGCGATGTCGCAGGCGCCGACCAAACCGAACCCGCCGGCGCGGACGTGCCCGTCGACGGCGGCGATGACCGGCAGCGGCGAGGAGACGATGGCGCGCAGCAGTGCGGTCATTTCGCGGGCCCGGGCCACGGCCGCATCAAAGGGGTCGCCGCCACTGGCCTCGCTCAGGTCCGCCCCGGCGCAGAAGGTGCCACCGGTGTGGCCCAGCACGACCACCCGCACCTGCGGGTCCGTGGCGGCCTCGCGGAGTCCCCGATGCAACTGCTCGACCAGAGCAGTCGACAGTGCGTTGCGGTTATGCGGCGAATTCAGGGTGAGCCGGGCGACATGCCCGTCTACCGAATAGTCGACGACGGCGTCCATCAGTACGACCGGGGCAGGCCCAACGACGTCTGCGCGACGAAGTTCAGCACCATCTCGCGGCTGATCGGGGCGATCCGGCCGAGCCGGGCCGAGGCGAGCATCGCCGCCACACCGTACTCCTTCGTCAACCCGTTGCCGCCCATCGACTGCACCGCCTGGTCGACGGAACGGGTGGCCGCCTCGGCCGCGGCGTACTTGGCCATGTTGGCGGCCTCGGCGGCGCCCCCGTCGTCGCCGCTGTCGTACAGCGTCGCGGCCTTCTGCATCATTAGCTTGGCGAGCTCGACCTCAATGTGGCACTGCGCCAACGGATGTGACAGGCCCTGGTGTGCACCGATGGGGGTGGACCAGACCTGGCGGGTCTTGACGTAGTCGACGGCCTTGTTCAGCGCGCACCGCGCCATGCCCACCGAGCTGGCCGCGCCCATGATGCGCTCGGGGTTCAGGCCGGCGAAAAGCTGCGCGATGGCGGCGTCTTGGGCTCCGACGAGCGCATCGTCGGGCAGCCGGACGTCGTCGAGGAAGACCTGGAATTGGCGCTCGGGGCTGATCAATTCCATCTCGATCGGGGTGTAGGTGAAACCCGGCGCGTCGGTGGGCACCACGAACAGCGCCGGGCGGAGCTTGCCCGTCTTTGCTTCCTCCGTGCGGGCCACCACCAGCACCGCCTGCGCCTGATCGATGCCGGAGATGTAAACCTTCTGGCCCTTGAGGATCCAGTCGCCGCCGTCGCGCCGGGCGGTGGTGGTGATCTTGTGCGAGTTGGAGCCGGCGTCGGGCTCGGTGATCGCGAACGCCATCGTCAGGGAGCCGTCGGCGATTCCGGGGATCCAGCGCTTTTTCTGCTCCTCGGTGCCGAACTTGCTGATGATGGTGCCGTTGATGGCCGGTGACACCACCATCAGCAGCAGCGCGCTGCCCGCGGCCGCCATCTCCTCCATCACCAGCGACAGCTCGTACATCCCGGCGCCGCCGCCGCCGTACTCCTCGGGAAGGTTCACCCCCAGGAAGCCGAGTTTGCCCGCCTCGGCCCACAATTCGGTGGTGTGTTCGTGTGCGCGGGCCTTCTGCAGGTAGTACTCGGCGCCGTAGTTGGATGCCCACTCGGACACCGCCTTGCGCAGCGCCCGGCGCTCCTCGTTCTCGATGAAGCTGCTGTCGGTCACTGTGAATCTCCTTCTGCTTCGGGCGCTTCCACTCGTGCCAGGACGGCGCCCACCTCGACTTGCTGACCGGTTTCGACGTTGAGCTCGGCGAGCACGCCATCCGACGGGGCGGTGATGGTGTGCTCCATCTTCATCGCCTCCAGCCAGATCAGGGGCTGGCCGATTGCGACGGTGTCGCCGACCGCGGCGCCGACGCGGATGACGTTGCCGGGCATGGGCGCCACCAGGGAACCCTTCTCGACGGTCGAACCGGGCTCCGGGAAGCGCGGCAGCGCGACCAGGTGCACGGGCCCGCGCACCGAATCGACGTAGACGTCTTGAAGGTTGGGGCCGTAGCGCCGCACCGCGAAGGTGAGCTCCACCCCGTCGTCGGCGAGGATGACCCGATCCGGCGCGGCGGAGACCAGGCGCACGGACGGGTGGCCGGGCAGCGTCAATCCGGTTCGGGTGAAACGGTATTCGACGCCGTGCTCGGTGTCGGCGTCATCACGATAGGTCTTGACCTGATACCCCGACGGCAGGTTGCGCCAGCCGCTGGGCATCGAGCCGAACACGCTAGCGGTCGCGCGGTTGCGTGCGGCGTCGGCGAGGGCGGCGGCGACGGCGGACAACCGGATCGCCGCGTCGTCGGCCAGCGGTGCGGACAGTTCCGCCAGGCCGTGGGTGTCGAAAAACGCGGTGTCGGTGGCGCCGTCGAGGAACGCCGGGTAGCGCAGCACGTTCACCAGCAGTTCGCGGTTGGTGCGCACGCCGTGCAGGCGGGCGCGGGCCAGCGCGTCGGCGAGCACCAGCGCGGCCTGCCGCCGCGTCGGGGCGTAGGAGATGACCTTGGCGAGCATCGGGTCGTAGTGGATCGACACCACCGATCCGGCGACGATCCCGGAGTCCAGCCGGATCCCCGTGCGGTGCCCCAGCGGGCCGAACTCGGCCCGCACGCCCGGCACGTCGATCGTGTGCACCGGGCCGGCCTGCGGCTGCCAGCCGTGCGCGGGGTCCTCGGCGTAGAGCCGGGCCTCGATCGAATATCCCTGGGCGGTGGGCGGTTCGGCGTCGAGCCGGCCGCCGGCGGCGACGTCGAGCTGCAGTTCGACCAGGTCCAGCCCGGTGGTCTCCTCGGTGACCGGGTGCTCGACCTGCAGCCTCGTGTTCATCTCCAGGAAGTAGAACTCGCCGTCATCATCGGCGAGGAACTCGACGGTGCCGGCGCCGGTGTAGCCGATCGCCCCGGCGGCCAGGCGTGCCGCGTCGAAAAGCTTGGCTCGCATGCCCGGCGTGCGCTCCACCAGGGGTGAGGGGGCCTCCTCGATGATCTTCTGGTGGCGGCGCTGAATCGAGCATTCGCGCTCCCCAACGGCCCACACCGTGCCGTGGGCGTCGGCGAGGACCTGGACCTCGACGTGGTGCCCAGTGGGCAGGTAGCGCTCGCAGAACACCGTCGGGTCCCCGAACGCCGACTGCGCCTCGCGCCGCGCCGCCTCGACTTCGCCGGCCAGCGCGGACAATTCGCGCACCACCCGCATGCCGCGGCCGCCGCCGCCCGCGGAGGCCTTGACCAGCACCGGCAGTTGGTCGTCCGTGACCGTGTCGGGGTCCAGCTCGTCGAGCACCGGAACTCCCGCGGCGGCCATCAGTTTCTTGGACTCGATCTTGGAGCCCATCGCGCGCACCGCGTCCACCGGCGGGCCGACCCAGGTCAGGCCCGCGCCCTGCACGGCGGCGGCGAATTCGGCGTTCTCCGAGAGGAATCCGTAGCCGGGGTGGACGGCGTCGGCGCCGGCGGCGCGGGCCGCGGCGATGATCGCCTCGGCGTTCAGATAATCGTTGGTCTGGGGCAGCCGCACCCGGGCGTCGGCCTCGGCGACGTGCGGCGATGCGGCATCGGGGTCGGTGTAGACGGCGACGGTGCCCAGACCCAGCCGACGGCAGGTGGCGAACACCCGTCGGGCGATCTCGCCCCGGTTGGCGACCAGCACTCGAGTGACCATGGGGCTCACATCCGGAAGACGCCGAAGTTCGACGTCCCCTTGATCGGGCCATTGGCGATGGCGGACAAACACATTCCCAGCACGGTGCGGGTGTCGCGGGGGTCGATCACACCGTCGTCGTAGAGCATGCCGGACAGCACCAGCGGCAGCGACTCCGCCTCGATCTGCCCCTCGACGGCGGCCCGCATGGCGGCGTCGGCCTCCTCGTCGACCTGCTGCCCGCGGGCCTGCGCGGCCGCCCGGGCCACGATCGACAGGACGCCGGCGAGCTGCGCGCCGCCCATCACCGCGGATTTGGCGCTGGGCCAGGAGAACAGGAATCGAGGATCATAGGCGCGCCCGCACATGCCGTAGTGGCCCGCACCGTACGACGCCCCGATCAGCAGCGAGATGTGCGGCACGGCCGAGTTGGACACGGCGTTGATCATCATCGAGCCGTGCTTGATCATCCCGCCCTCTTCGTAGTCCTTGCCGACCATGTAGCCGGTGGTGTTGTGCAGGAACAACAATGGCGTATCCGAGCGGTTCGCCAGCTGAATGAACTGGGTGGCCTTCTGGGATTCCTCGCTGAACAGCACCCCGCGCGCGTTGGCCAGAATTCCCAGCGGGTACCCGTGCAGCCTGGCCCACCCGGTCACCAGCGACGAGCCGTACATGGGCTTGAACTCGTCGAAGTCCGAACCGTCGACGATGCGGGCGATCACCTCGCGGGGGTCGAAGGGGATGCGCAGGTCGGCGGGCACGATGCCGATCAGTTCCTCGGCGTCGAACAGCGGCTCGGTGATCGGGCCGGGAGCGGGTCCCTGCTTGACCCAGTTCAGCCGCGACACGATGCGCCGCCCGATCCGGATCGCGTCCAGCTCGTCGACGGCGTAATAGTCCGCCAACCCCGAAGTGCGGGCGTGCATTTCGGCGCCGCCGAGCGACTCGTCGTCGGACTCTTCGCCCGTGGCCATCTTGACCAGCGGGGGACCGGCGAGGAACACCTTCGAGCGCTCCTTGATCATCACGACGTGGTCGGACATGCCCGGGATGTACGCGCCGCCCGCGGTGGAGTTGCCGAACACCAGGGCGATGGTCGGGATGCCGGCCGCCGAGAGCCGGGTCAGGTCCCGGAACATCTGCCCGCCGGGGATGAAGATCTCTTTCTGGGTGGGCAGGTCCGCCCCACCGGACTCCACCAGCGAAATCACCGGCAGCCGGTTCTGGAAGGCGATCTGGTTGGCGCGCAAGATCTTTCGCAGCGTCCACGGGTTGCTGGTGCCGCCCTTGACCGTCGGGTCGTTGGCCACGATCAGGCATTCCACGCCCGACACCACGCCGATGCCGGTGACGGTGCTGGCGCCGATCTGGAAGGCGCTGCCGTATGCGGCCAGCGGGCTGAGCTCCAGGAACGGCGAGTCCGGGTCGATGAGCAGTTCGATGCGCTCCCGTGCGGTCAGCTTGCCGCGGGCGTGGTGACGCTCGACGTACTTTTCGCCCCCGCCGGCCAGGGCCTTGGCGAGTTCGGCGTCGATCTCGTCGAGCCGCTCGGCCGTCGTCGACGCCGCGTCGGTGTAGGCGGCGGAGCTCGGATCGAGCGTGGACTTCAGTGTCGTCACGATTGGTATCCCAGGGTTTTCGCGGCCAGTGCGGTCAGGATCTCGGTGGTGCCGCCGCCGATGCCCAGGATCCGCATGTCCCGGTATTGGCGTTCGACTTCGGATTCGGCCATGTAGCCCATGCCGCCGAACAGCTGCACGGCCTGGTTGGCCACCCATTCGCCGGCCTCGACGGCGGTGTTCTTGGCGAAGCACACCGGCGCGATCAGGTTCGTCTCGCCGGCGAGCTCGCGCTCGACCACGTTGCGTGCATACACCCGCGCCACGTCGATGCGCCGCGCCATCTCGGCCAGCGTGTTCTGCACCGACTGCCGCGAGATCAGCGGCCGGCCGAACGTCTCCCGGTCGCGGCACCACGCAACGGTGATGTCCAGGCACCGCTGCGCGCTCGAATACGCCTGCGCGGCAAGGCCGATCCGCTCCGACACGAAGGCCTGGGCGATCTGGGCGAATCCCGTGTTCGGGGTGCCGACCAGGTTGGCCGCCGGCACGCGCACGTCGGTGTAGGACAGTTCGGCGGTGTCGGAGGAGCGCCAGCCCATCTTGTCCAGCTTGCGGGTCACCTCGAAGCCGGGCGTTCCCTTCTCGACCACCAGCAGCGAAACCCCGGCCGCGCCTGGGCCTCCCGTGCGCACCGCGGTGACGACGTAGTCGGCGCGGACCCCGGAGGTGATGTAGGTTTTCGCGCCGTTGACCACGTAGTGGTCGCCGTCGTCCGCGCGGACAAACTCAGCGCTGGTCCGCAGGTGCCCGACGTCCGAACCGCCGCCCGGCTCGGTGATGGCCAGCGAACCGATCTTCTCGCCGGCCAGCGTGGGCCGGACAAAGGTGTCGATCAGCCGCGCGTCGCCCGAGGCGATCATGTGCGGCACCGCGATGCCCGAGGTGAACAGCGACGCGAACACGCCGCCCGGGGCGCCGGCCTGGTGCACCTCCTCGCAGATGACCACCGCGTCGGCGCCATCGCCCCCACCGCCGCCGACCGACTCGGGAAAGCTCGCCCCCAGCAGCCCGGCCGACCCGGCCCGGCGGTGCAGGTCGCGCGGCAGGTCGCCGGTGCGTTCCCACTCGTCGGCGTTGGGCAGGATCTCGCGTTCGGTGAAGGAGCGCACCGTCTTTCGCAGCTGTTCACGCTCGGGGGTGGTCCAGATGCTCATAGGAGGGTCTCCGGGATGTCGAGGTAACGGCCGCGCAGCCATTCGCCCAGCCCCTTGGCCTGCGGATCGAACCGCGCGTTGTAGGCGACGCCCTGCCCCAGGATGCCGTCGATGACAAAGTTCACCGCGCGCAGGTTGGGCAGCACGTGGCGGGTGACCTCGAAGTCGGCCGCCTCGGGCAGCAGCTCCTTGAGCCGCTCGACGGTCAGGGTGTGGGCCAGCCAACGCCATTGGTCGTCGGTGCGCACCCACACGCCCACGTTGGCCGACCCGCCCTTGTCGCCGCTGCGGGCCCCGGCGATGCGGCCCAGCGGCACCCTGCGCGTCGGGCCGGTCGGCAGCGGCTCGGGCAACGGCGGCGGGTCGGCGGGCGCCAGCTCCAAAGTATCCGTCGCGCAAGGGATGTCAACGCGGGTGCCGTCGGCGTGCACGGCGGTGTGCGGCACCTCCTTGGCGTCGACGTAGCCCGGGGTGAAGACGCCGTAGACCTGACCGTCCCCGGGCGGGGCCGTCACGTGGAAGCCGGGGTAACTGGCGAGCGCCAATTCCACCGCCGCGGAGGAGAACTGGCGCCCCACGTTGGACGGGTCGGGGTCGCGGACGACGCAGTGCAACAACGCGCTGGCCGCCTCTTCGGTGTCGGCGTCGGGCTGGTCGGTGCGGGCCAGCGACCACTGGAGTTCCGCGGGCTTCACCGTCAACGCGGCCTCGAGCTGGCGGCGCATCAGGTCGGCCTTGGCCTCGATGTCCAGGCCGGTCAGCACGAACGTCATCGCGTTGCGGAACCCGCCGATGCTGTTCAGCGACACCTTGTACGTGGGTGGCGGCGGTTCGCCGCGCACCCCGTCGATGCGCACCCGGTCGGGGCCGTCCGCGGTCAGCTCGACGGTGTCCATCCTGGCGGTCACGTCGGGGTTGGCGTATCGCGCGCCGGTGATCTCGTAGAGCAGCTGCGCGGTGACGGTGTCGACGCTGACCAAGCCGCCGGTGCCCGGATGCTTGGTGATGACCGAGGAGCCGTCGGCGTGGACCTCGGCCAGTGGGAAGCCGGCGTGGGTCAGATCCGGGATTTCGGTGAAGAATGAGTAGTTGCCGCCGGTGGCCTGCACGCCGCATTCGATGACGTGGCCCGCGACGACCGCGCCGGCCAGCCGGTCGTAGTCGGTGGGGCCCCAGCCGAAGTGCGCCGCCGCCGCCCCGACGATCACCGAGGCGTCGGTGACCCGGCCGGTCACGACGACGTCGGCGCCGTCGTTCAGGCAGTCGACGATTCCCCACGCGCCCAGGTAGGCGTTGGCGGTCAGCGGCGTGCCCAGCCCCAGCTCGGCCGCGCGGGACAACAGGTCGTCGCCCTCGACGTGGGCGACCCGCGCCGGCACGCCGAGGCGTTCGGCGAGCGCGCGGATCGCGTCGGCCAGCCCGGCGGGGTTGAGGCCGCCCGCGTTGGCGACGATGCGCACCCCGCGGTCGCGGGCCTCACCCAGGCAGCCCTCGAGCTGCGTGAGGAAGGTCTTGGCGTAGCCGCGCTCGGGATGCTTCATCTTGTCGCGGCCCAGGATCAGCATGGTCAGTTCGGCCAGGTAGTCGCCGGTGAGGTAGTCGACGTCGCCGCCGGTGAGCATCTCGCGCATGGCCGAAAGCCGGTCGCCGTAGAAGCCCGAACAATTCGCGATCCGGACGGGGTCGCGGCCAGCAGCAGAGGCCATGCAGTCCTCCAATCTGCGATTCACCGGCGAGCGCAAACCAACCAACCAACCGGTAGGTTAGCGGGTACCCGCGGTGTCGCGTCAAGGTGCCCGCCCACCCCTCCGGCCGCGACACTTACATGACGCACACGACACGCCGGCGCGGACCGCACTGGCTTCAGTCTCGCGGCGGGCCAGCCTTCCCGGGCGCCGTTTTGGCGCCCGGCAGGCCACCCACTATCCTGATAGGCAATCGTCGCACGTTCGGCCCGACCGGCCACGCCCCGCGACATGCCCCATCAAGCCCGAACGAGGAGTTAGGCCCGACCATGGCCACACCCAAGCGCAGGATGTCGCGCTCCAATACCCGCAGCCGGCGCTCGCAGTGGAAGGCCACGAAGACCGAACTCGTCGGCGTGAACGTCGCAGGCCAGAAGCACAAGGTGCCCCGCCGGCTGCTCAAGGCGGCCCGGCTCGGGCTCATCGATCTGGACAAGCGCTAGCCGGATCGCCCGACTTCTCCTCGGGCCGTGCCGGCCCGCATCGTCGTCGAGCGGACATCTCGGCAAATACCCGGCGCGCCTCTCAGCCCGCTCTCAGGCGCTAGGACGAAACTAGTGGCCGTGCGCATACTTGTCGTCGACGACGATCGCGCGGTGCGCGAGTCGCTGCGCAGGTCGCTTTCGTTCAATGGCTATTCGGTCGAGCTCGCCCACGACGGGGTCGAGGCCCTCGACAGGATCGCCAGCGACCGGCCCGACGCGCTCGTCCTGGATGTGATGATGCCGCGGCTGGACGGCCTCGAGGTGTGCCGTCAGCTCCGCAGCACCGGCGACGACCTGCCGATCCTGGTGCTCACCGCCCGCGATTCGGTTTCCGAGCGGGTCGCGGGCCTGGACGCCGGCGCCGACGACTACCTGCCGAAACCGTTCGCGCTCGAGGAACTGCTGGCCCGCATGCGGGCGCTGCTGCGGCGCACCAAGCCGGACGACGCCGCCGAGTCGGTGGCCATGACGTTCTCGGACCTCAGCCTGGACCCGGTGACCCGCGAGGTCACCCGCGGGCAGCGCTGCATCAGCTTGACCCGCACCGAGTTCGCGCTGCTGGAAATGTTGATCGCCAACCCGCGCCGGGTGCTCACCCGCAGCCGCATCCTCGAGGAGGTCTGGGGATTCGACTTCCCCACCTCGGGCAACGCGCTGGAGGTCTACGTCGGCTACCTGCGCCGCAAGACCGAGGCCGACGGTGAGCCGCGACTGATCCACACGGTCCGAGGGGTGGGATACGTCCTGCGGGAGACGCCGCCGTGATGAGCCCGCACCAACGATGATCCGGCTCCGTCGGCGCCGGCGTGCACCGCTGCGGCCCACCAGCTCGTTGTCGCTGCGGTGGCGGGTGATGCTGCTGGCGATGTCGATGGTGGCGATGGTCGTGGTGCTGATGTCGTTCGCCGTGTACGCGGTGATCTCGGCCGCGCTCTACAACGACATCGACAACCAGTTGCAGAGCCGCGCGCAGCTGTTGATCGCCAGCGGTTCGCTGGCCGCCGACCCGGGCAAGGCCATCGAGGGCACCGCGTATTCGGACGTCAACGCCATGCTGGTGAATCCGGGCCGCTCCATCTACACCGCCAATCAGCCGGGCCAGATCCTGCCCGTCGGCACCGCCGAAAAGGCCGTGATCAACGGCGAGCTGTTCATGTCCCGCCGCACCGCGTCCGACCAGCGAATCCTGGCCATCCACCTGCCCAACGGCAGTTCGCTGCTGATCTCCAAGAGCCTCAAGCCCACCGAGGCGGTGATGACCAAGCTGCGCTGGGTGCTGCTGATGGTCGGCGGCGTCGGCGTCGCGGTCGCGGCGGTGGCCGGGGGCATGGTCACCCGGGCGGGGTTGCGCCCGGTGGGCCGGCTAACCGAAGCCGCCGAGCGGGTGGCTCGCACCGACGACCTGCGGCCCATCCCGGTGTTCGGCAGCGACGAATTGGCAAGGCTCACCGAGGCTTTCAACTTGATGCTGCGGGCCCTGGCCGAGTCGCGGGAGCGGCAGGCGCGGCTGGTGACCGACGCCGGGCACGAGCTGCGCACCCCGCTGACCTCGCTGCGCACCAACGTCGAGCTGCTGATGGCCTCGATGGAACCGGGGGCCCCGCGGCTGCCCGATCAGGAGATGGTCGACCTGCGCGCCGACGTGCTCGCGCAGATCGAGGAATTGTCCACCCTGGTCGGCGATTTGGTCGACCTCACCCGCGACGACGCCAGTCAGGTCGTGCACGAGGCCGTCGACATGTCCGAGGTGATCGATCGCAGCCTCGAGCGAGTCAGGCGGCGGCGCAACGACATTCACTTCGATGTCGAGGTGATCGGCTGGCAGGTCTACGGCGACGCCGCCGGGCTCTCGCGCGCGGTGCTGAACCTGATGGACAACGCGGCCAAATGGAGCCCGTCCGGTGGGCGGGTCGGTATCAGGCTGCGCCAACTCGACCCGACGCACGCCGAGCTGGTGGTCTCCGACGAGGGCCCGGGCATCCCGGTGCACGAGCGGCGCCTGGTGTTCGAGCGTTTCTACCGGTCGACGACGGCGCGGGCGATGCCAGGCTCGGGGCTGGGGTTGGCGATCGTCAAAAAGGTGGTGCAGAGCCACGGCGGCCTGATCCGTGTCGAGGACACCGTGCCGGGCGGCCAGCCCCCGGGCACGTCCATCTATGTGCTGCTTCCCGGCCGTCCGGTGCCGGTTTCGGGATACTTGGCGGCCGATGACGACACTAAGATTTTTAGCGCAGAAGCCGAGACGGACCCGGTCGTGCCCGTCGCGGGCGGCGTGGAGAACTCTCGGGATTCGGCGAGCGTTATCTCAGTGGACTCTCAGTCCGCGCGGGCAAGGTAGGTCTGCAGTTAGGGTTGAAATCGAGCCGCGTCGAGCCGACGAGACCGAATAGCCCGAAGTAGCCGATTAGAGGAAGAGCGACGTAGCGACATGACGAATGACCCGAGGTATTCGCCACCGCCGCAGCAGCCGGGATACCGTACGGGGCCTAATCAGCCTGTGCCCCCCGCCTATGCGCAGGGGCACCAGCCGTACAACCAGCCGTTCGACTGGCGCTATCAGCCGTCCCAGCCTGCCCAGCCGTCGCAGCCGACCGCGCAGTACCGCCGGCCCTACGAGCCGTTCAGCGGCACCGGGCCGGGCCGGATCCCCGGTGGCACCGGGCCGGTCTCGCTGCCCGGGGGCACCGGACCGGGTCCGATACCCGGGGGCACGGGGGTGGGTCCCATTCCGGCGGGCACGGGGACGGGACCGGTCCACATGCTGCCGCCGATGCCTCCCGGGCCGGCGCCGGTTCCCCAGAAGCGTTCTCGCGCAGGACTTTTGACCGCGGGCGCGTTGGCGATCGCGGTGGTGTCGGCCGGCATCGGCGGTGCCGCGGCAACGGCCGTCGAGCTGGGCACGCACTCCGCCGGGGGCAACGGCCGCGGGATCATCCCGGGGGCGGCGCCCAGCGTGCCGGCCGCGAACATGCCGCCGGGCACCGTCGAACAGGTCGCCGCCAAGGTGGTGCCCAGCGTCGTCATGTTGGAGACCGACATGGGTCGCCAGTCCGAGGAGGGCTCCGGCGTCGTGCTGTCGTCCGACGGGCTGATCCTGACCAACAACCACGTGGTCGCGGCCGCGGTCAAGCCGGGCGGCGGTCCGCCCGCCCCGGGTGGCCCGCCGGGCGGCCCGCCGGGTGGTCCGCCACCCAAGACGACCGTGACGTTCTCCGACGGCCGCACCGCGCCGTTCTCCGTGGTCGGTGCCGACCCCACCAGCGACATCGCCGTGATCCGGGTACAGGGCGTTTCGAACCTCACGCCGATCACGATGGGTTCCTCGTCGGACCTGCGGGTCGGCCAGCCGGTGGTGGCGATCGGGTCGCCGCTGGGCCTGTCGGGCACCGTGACCACAGGCATCATCAGCGCGATGAACCGGCCGGTGTCCACCACCGGTGAGTCGGGCAACCAGAACACCGTGCTGGACGCGATTCAGACCGACGCCGCGATCAACCCGGGTAACTCCGGGGGCGCTCTGGTCAACATGCAGGGTCAGCTGGTCGGCATCAACTCGGCGATCGCCACCCTGGGCGCCGACTCGCCCGATTCCCAGAGCGGGTCGATCGGCCTCGGCTTCGCGATCCCGGTCGACCAGGCCAAGCGCATCGCCGACGAGTTGATCTCGTCCGGCAAGGCGACGCACGCGTCGCTGGGCGTGCAGGTGACCAGCGACAAGGGCACCCCGGGCGCCAAGGTCGTCGACGTCATCGCGAACGGCGCGGCCGCGACGGCCGGCGTGCCCAAGGGTGTGGTGGTCACCAAGGTCGACGACCGCCCGATCAACAGCGCCGACGCGTTGGTCGCCGCGGTGCGCTCAAAAGCGCCCGGCGACAAGGTATCGCTGACATTTCAGGATCCCGGCGGCGGGAGCCGCACCGTGCAGGTCACCCTCGGCAAGGCGGATCAGTGATGAGAGTCGATGAGCCCTCGGCGGCCGGGTTGTCGGACATCGGATATACGGTTGCACCCATGGAAACGGGTGCGGAGTTGGTAGTCGGCCGGGCGCTGGTCGTGGTCGTCGACGATCGCACCGCGCACGGCGACGAGGATCACAGCGGGCCGCTGGTCACCGAGCTGCTGACCGAGGCGGGGTTCGTCGTCGACGGGGTGGTGGCGGTCGCGGCCGACGAGGTCGAGATCCGCAACGCGCTGAACACCGCGGTGATCGGCGGGGTGGACCTGGTGGTCTCGGTCGGCGGGACCGGCGTCACACCACGCGACGTCACGCCCGAGGCCACCCGGGAGATCCTGGACCGCGAGATCCTGGGCATCGCCGAGGCGATCCGCGGATCGGGGCTGTCGGCGGGGATCATCGACGCCGGGTTGTCCCGGGGCCTGGCCGGGGTGTCGGGCAGCACGCTGGTGGTCAACCTCGCCGGTTCGCGCTACGCGGTGCGTGACGGAATGGCGACGCTGAATCCGCTGGCCGCCCAGATCATCGGCCAGCTGTCGAGCCTCGAGATCTAAGCGCGCCTCACAGCGATTCGGCGTCCGCGCGCGGTCCGTGGGCCGGCGGCGGTGTCGTGGCCGCCGCGCCCCCATGCTTCCCGGACGCTGAGTCCCCGTTGGTTTGTGCCAGCAGGTCGCGGATCTCGGTGAGCAGGACCACCTGCGCGTCGTCCGCCTGCTCGACCTCGCCGCGCCTGCGCAGCGTGTTGTAGGGGAGCACGACGAAGAAGTACACGACGGCCGCGATCAGGACGAAGTTGATCGCGGCGGACAGCAGGATGTTCAGGTCGATGGTCTGGCCGCCGCCGATCCCGATCTTCAGGGCGCCGACATTCGACTGCTGATTGACCCCGATCCGGTTGATCAGCGGCGTGATGATGCTGTCGGTGAACTTGGTGACCAACCCGGTGAACGCAGTACCGATGACGACCGCGACGGCCAGGTCGACGATGTTGCCCCGCGCGAGAAACTCCTTGAACCCCTTGAGCATTGGCAGGCCCTTTCTGGTCTGGACAGAGTTTGCTATCGGTCACGTGCCCAACAGCGGCCAGATACTCAATGCAGGGTCAGGGTTACCGTCTGACCCAGCGCCGAGCCTGCCACCGTGTTCGCCACGCGAGCCGGCAGCGCAACCAACACTACGCGGTCGGCGTCGGCGGCCTGGGCCTTCTGCTTGGCCGACACGAGGACGACGACGGCGTCGGTGGCGACCACCCGGCTGGTCGTCGGGCCCGCCGTCGGCGCATCGGTGGCCGGGGCGGCCAGCACGTCCACGACGTCGCCGGCCCGAACCAGGTCGAGCAGGGCGCCGTCCGCCAGGTGCAGCGGCACGATGCGGGCGCCGGGCCCGGCCGTCAACTCGGCGAGCCGGCTGCCGAGCAGCCGGACGTCGGTGAGCACCTCGCCGCGGCGGGTGGGCCCGGCCAGCGTCGAGCCGACGACCGCGGCGAGGTCCGCTTTCGACCCGTCGGGAATCGTTGTGGTCAAACGCTTTTCGAGCCGGACGTCGTCGGCGCTCAACGCGGCGCCCGGGCGCAGGTCGCGCGACGCCACCACCACCTCGGTGAAGTCGCCGTCGGGATTGGAGCGCAGCGTGGCGATGCCGGCCAGCACGACCAGCCCGCCCGCCGCCACCCGCCGGGCCAGCACGGTACGCGTCCAGTCGGGGCGCAGGGACGCCGACAGGCGCCTGAACACGCTTGGGTTCAGCGATGATTCGCCCACGCCGCAACGGTAGGCGCGGCCGAGCGCCGACGATGCCGGTCGGCGATGGCGCTGTGGATAACCGGTTAGCTCGAGGCGGCCGCAGCGGCCGGGGCGGCGCTGGTCGACTTCTCGCTCGACCCGCCCTTGTCCCCCGACCCGCTCTTCTCGCTCGATCCGCCCTTGTCGCCGGACCCCGAACTCGAGGCGGACTCACTGGAGCCGTTCGACGAACTCTTTGACTTCTTGCGGTCCTCGCGGCTGTCGGTGCGGTAAAAGCCGCTGCCCTTGAACACGACGCCGACCGAGTTGAACAACTTGCGCAGCCGGCCGTCGCACTTCTCGCACGTGGTCAGCGCGTCGTCGGTGAAGGCCTGCACGACGTCGAAGCGGTCGTCGCACTCGGTGCACGCGTAGCTGTAAGTCGGCACGAAAACCTCCGAATGATTACGGGCTTGAATTAGCACTCTACCGTGTCAAGTGCTAGAACCGCCACGTGATCGCGATCATTCCCGGTCGGGAAGCGCGATCAGGCCCCGCTTCGGCGTCAGCGCGTGGGTCATCTCCACGTCGTGCGGCTCGGCGGGCAGTTCGTCGACGAACTCGGCGTCGCGCACCACCGCGATCAGCCGCGCTTGCGGGTTTCGGCCGCGCAGCGAGCGGTCGTAAAAGCCCCGGCCCCGGCCCAGCCGCACGCCCCGACGGTCGACGGCCAGCGCCGGCACGATCACCAGGGCGGCCTCGCCCAGGGCCGACTCGGGTAGCTCCGGCCCGGGCGGTTCCAGCAGCCCCCACGGTCCGGGGACGAGCGCGCCCGGCCGGTACTCACCCCACCGCAGCGGCAACGGCGCGTTGTCGGCGCCCGTGCGCGCGACCGGCAACAACACCCGTCCGGCCCGGCGCAGCAACACCTCGAGCAGCTCGACCGAGCCCGGCTCGGCGCCGACCGGCACGTACGCGCAGACGGTGGTCCCACCCTCGACCACCGGCTCCACGTGCTCGCGCAGCGCGCGCGCCTCGGCGGCGCGAACGTCGTCGGCGACGCGACGCCGGGCGGCCAGCAGGCGGTCGCGCAACGCGGCCTTGCTCGCGGTCGGCATGCCCTCAACCATGACAGGCCGGGGTTTCGCGCCGCCACACCGCGGTGGCGTGCCTCATGGGGGTTATGGTTTGAACAATGTCACGCCCGGATGTTCCGATCCCCTTCACGGCGATCGTCCCTGCGGCCGGCCTGGGTACGCGATTTTTGCCTGCGACAAAGACGGTGCCCAAGGAGCTGCTGCCCGTCGTCGACACCCCCGGCATCGAGCTGGTCGCCGCGGAGGCGGCCGCGGCCGGTGCGGAACGCCTGGTGATCATCACCTCCGAGGGCAAGGACGGCGTCGTCGCGCACTTCGTCGAGGACCTGGTGCTGGAGGGCACCCTCGAGGCCCGCGGCAAGAAAGCCATGCTCGACAAGGTGCGCCGGGCGCCGCAGCTGATCAAGGTCGAGTCCGTGGTGCAGGCCGAGCCGCTCGGGCTCGGACACGCCATCAGCTGTGTGGAGCCAACGCTGGCGGCGGACGAGGACGCCGTCATGGTGCTGCTGCCCGACGACCTGGTGCTGCCGACGGGCGTCTTGGAGACGATGGCCAAGGTGCGGGCCGACCACGGCGGCACGGTGCTGTGCGCCATCGAGGTCCCCCCCGAGGAGATCAGCGCCTACGGCGTATTCGACGTCGAACCCGTTGAAGGCGGCGACAATCCGGACGTCCTGCGGGTCATGGGTATGGTCGAAAAGCCCAAGGCCGAGGACGCGCCGTCGATGTACGCCGCGGCCGGCCGGTACGTGCTCGACCGGGCCGTCTTCGACGCGCTGCACCGGATCGACCGCGGCGCGGGGAACGAGGTACAGCTCACCGACGCGATCGCGCTGCTGATCAAAGAGGGCCACCCGGTGCATGTCGTCGTGCATCGCGGATCCCGACACGACTTGGGAAATCCCGGCGGCTACCTGAAGGCTGCGGTTGACTTTGCATTGGATCGTGACGACTATGGCCCGGATTTGCGGCGATGGTTGGTGGCGCGGTTGGGCCTGATCGAGCAGTAGCCGGGCGCCCCGCCAAGTTAGAGAGGCGCGCTTGTGCGTTCGGTTGAGGAGCAGCAGGCCCGGATAACGGCAGCCGCGGTCGCACCGCGGCCGATACGCGTCGCCATTGCCGAGGCGCAGGGATTGATGTGCGCCGAGGAAGTGGTGACCGAGCGGCCCATGCCCGGATTCGACCAGGCCGCCATCGACGGCTACGCGGTGCGCAGCGTCGACGTGCTGGGCGTCGGCGAGGTGGGCGCCGAAGGCCTCGACGGGCCGCCCGACGAAGACCTCCGCGACGGGCTGGTGCTGCCGGTGATGGGAACCATCGAGGCCGGCTCGCGCACGCCCAGCCGGCTGCAGCCCCGGCAGGCGGTCCGGGTGCAGACCGGGGCCCCGCTGCCCACCCTGGCCGACGCCGTCCTGCCGGTGCGATGGACCGACGGCGGCACGTCGCGCGTGCGGATCCTGCGGGGCGCCCCGTCGGGCGCCTACGTGCGCCGTGCCGGCGACGACGTCCAGCCCGGCGACGTGGCGGTGCGCGCCGGCACCATCGTCGGGGCCGCGCAGGTCGGCCTGCTCGCGGCGGTGGGCCGCGAACGGGTGCTGGTGCATCCGCGCCCGCGCCTGTCGGTCCTCGCCGTCGGCGGCGAGCTGGTCGACATCTCGCGCACCCCGGGGAACGGGCAGGTCTACGACGTCAACTCCTACGCGTTGGCGGCGGCGGCCCGCGACGCCGGGGCCGAGGTCAACCGCGTCGGCATCGTCAGCAACGACCCCAAGGAGCTGCGCGAGGTCATCGAAGGCCAACTCAATCGCGCCGAGGTCGTGGTGATCGCCGGCGCCGTCGGCGGCGCGGCCAACGAGCCGGTGCGGTCGGTGCTGTCCGAGCTCGGCGAGATGGAGGTGGTCCGGGTCGCCATGCATCCCGGGTCCGTCCAGGGCTTCGGGCAGCTGGGCCGCGAGGGTGTTCCGACGTTCCTGCTGCCGGCCAACCCCGTCAGCGCGCTGGTGGTCTTCGAGGTGATGGTCCGGCCGCTGATCCGGCTGTCGCTGGGCAAGCGCCAGCCGATGCGCCGCATCGTGCAGGCCCGCGCCCTGTCGCCGATCACGTCGGTCGCCGGGCGCAAGGGCTACCTGCGCGGGCAGCTGATGCGTGACCAGGACAGCGGTGAGTATCTGGTGCAGGCTCTGGGCGGGGCGCCGGGGTCGTCGTCGCACCTGTTGGCCACCCTCGCCGAGGCGAACTGTCTGGTCGTGGTTCCCAGCGGCGCCGAGCAGATCCGCACCGGCGAGATCGTCGACGTGGCGTTCCTGGCCCAGCGCGGCTAGGCGAAGCTACTGCACATGCTCGTGAACCTGTTGCGCTCGAATCCCCGTCACCCGGGTTGGCCGGCGGAGGTGGGGCCGCTGCGGGTCCCCGGCGGCGTCGTCCGGTTGCGTGCGGTGCGGATGCGCGACGGCGCGCAGTGGAGCCGCATCCGGTTGGCCGATCGCGCGCACCTGGAGCCGTGGGAGCCCAGCACGGACGGCGATTGGACGATCCGGCACACCGTGGCGGCGTGGCCGGCGCTGTGTTCCGGGCTGCGTTCGGAGGCCCGCAAGGGCCGCATGCTGCCCTACGTGATCGAGGTCGACGGGCGGTTCTGCGGCCAGCTGACCATCGGCAACGTGACCCATGGGGCGCTGCGGTCGGCGTGGATCGGCTACTGGGTGCCCCGGTCGGCCACCGGCGGCGGGGTGGCGACGGCCGCGCTGGCGCTGGGACTGGATCACTGCTTCGGCCCGGTCATGCTGCATCGCGTGGAGGCGACCGTGCGTCCGGAGAACGCCGCCAGCCGGGCCGTGCTGGCAAAGGTGGGGTTCCGGGAGGAGGGGCTGTTGCGCCGCTACCTCGAGGTCGACCGGGCCTGGCGCGACCACCTGCTGATGGCGATCACCGTCGAAGAGGTGCAGGGATCGGTGGCGGCGACCCTGGTCCGGTCCGGTCACGCCAGCTGGGCGTGACGACCCGCCGTCTTGTGGCTATCGCGACACGAGTGACATTTGGTGCTTGTGAGAGGCAAATTACAGGTGTGTAATTGTGCTGGTCACCTCGGTCCAGCCGCATCGGCCACAGATGAGCCTCGCGGGGGTCGGGTCCAGTAAGGAGCAAGTCATCATGCCAAGCATCCCGCAGTCGCTGTTGTGGATCTCGCTCGTGGTGCTCTGGCTGTTCGTTCTTGTTCCCATGCTGATCAGCAAACGCGACGCCGTGCGTCGCACCAGCGACGTCGCCTTGGCCACCCGGGTGCTCAACGGCGCCGGCTCCCGGCTGCTGCGGCGCAGTGGGCCCGCCGCGGGCCATCGCAGCGACCCCGACTGGACGCCGGAGGAAGATGCGGCCGACGACGAGCTCGCCGAGACCGAGCACGACGACGACGCCGAAACCGAGGAGGTGGCGGGCCCGGTCGTGGTGCGGGCCGCGGCGACCGAACCGGCCGAGCCCGAGTACCTGGATGTCGACGTCATCGAGGATTCCGGCGCGCTCCCGCCGGGCGCCGCCGAGGACGAAGACGCCGACGAGACCGAGCCCCAGACCGTCGCCGAGCGCGCCGAGACCGCCGAGTCCGATGAAGACGCGGACGACCGCTACGAATACGTCGAGGACTCTTCGGGTTTGGAGCCCGAGGCCGAGCGCGAGGAGGACGAGGACCAGCGGGCGTTCGTGGCGGCGGGCGCCTCGCGGCGGCGCCGTTTCGACCCGAAGGCCGCCGCGGCGGTCAGCGCGCGCAAGTACGCGTTCCGCAAGCGGGTGCTGATGGTGATGGCCGTCGTCCTGATCGGCTCGGCCACCGCCGCGTTCGAGGTGTCGCCGGCGGCCTGGTGGGTGTGCGGCGCCGCCACCGTGGTGACCCTGCTGTACCTGGCCTACCTGCGTCGGCAGACCCGGATCGAGGAGAGGGTGCGCCGCCGCCGGATGCAGCGCATGGCGCGGGCCCGGCTCGGCGTGGAGAACGCCTACGACCGCGAATACGACCTGGTGCCCTCGCGGCTGCGCCGGCCCGGCGCGGTGGTGCTGGAGATCGACGACGAGGACCCCATCTTCGAGCACCTGGACTACGCGATGCCGATGCGGACGTTCGGCTGGCCCAGGGACCTGCCGCGCGCGGTCGGCGAGTAGCGCCGGCGGTTCGGCGGTTCGCCGCGCGGCTGGTAGCCTGCTAGCGGTCAGGGGCTATGGCGCAGTTGGTAGCGCGACTCGTTCGCATCGAGTAGGTCAGGGGTTCGAATCCCCTTAGCTCCACCACATTCAGTGAGGTAAGCGGGGGTCCAACAATTAGTTGCGTCACCGTCGGCGAAGCCGGGTGCGCAGCGGTTACACGGGAGGGTTGAAGAGCATGGCTGTTGATCCGGAAAGATTGCGCGAATGGCGTGATGCCGCCCAAAAGTATGCCGACATGGCGGTCAAGCTCGTCGGCGCATTGCCGGAGGAACCGACCGAACGCGATTACTCGAGGGTTTCTATGATCGCGTCGATATCCACGCTGTATTACGCGACGGCGATGGACGCCGATCACTTCGGTGACGCGCCGGAGGATGTCGGACTGACCAAATGAGGTCATAGCCTCACGATTTCCTGGCCAGACGGTGTAGGCGATCAAAGATGCGCGGGTTCGACGGTTGTTGTCCCTTTGGCTCCACAGAGTTTCCCCAGGTCGGACGCCGTCGGATTTGTGATTTTTCCAACCTTCGTCAGGAACTCGACGCACTTCAAGGCCTGGCGCCCCATGATCCGCCCCATCTCCGTGTAGGCCGCGAACTGCCCCTCGTTGAACCATTGGTCGGACGTGGGGTCGTGAGGGAACACGCCGTTCGCGGCGGCATAGGTCAAGAGCCACTCGGGGAACTCCCGGCACAGCACCGCTTTGGTGAAGATCAGCACGCCGCGACGTTCGTCTCCTTGAGTGAGGCCGGAGGCCGCCGGGTAGGTGATCAGGCCGACGGCGACGGTTCTCTTGGCTAGCCGGCCGTTCAAGCCGTAAAACGCGTCGCCCTTTTTGAACGGCTCACCGGAGCCGGGCGTGAGGTCGCGCAAGGAGTATCCGGGGAAATCGTCGAACGTGATCGTCACGCCCAGTTCGTATTCGGCCAGCCGCAGAGCGTCGGCCAGCCCGCTGGCCAAGGGCGGGGCATCCCCTCCGCCGTCGACGCAGAAGATCAATCGGCTGCGGCGGCGCAGCGCCTCGACCAGCCCGAGGTTCTCGTAGTGGCCGCCGTCGGTGACCTGCACCAGCCGACCGTCACTGTAGTTGAAACCCAAGAGCTCGCGGTAGTAATAGCCGGCGCCGCGAACGGCGGGCAGCGACCTCGGCCAGGGCCTCTTGTTGTCCTCGGGGTCGAGGCATTCGTCGTTCTCGGCGCCTGCGAGATTGGCGACGAATTTCGGGTTGGGCAGCCAGGTGCCCAGGCGCGCGCCCGAAATGGCCAGCAGCTTTTCGAAGCCTTTCTGATGGCGGCCCATGGCCGAGGCGAATGCTGCGCCGCTCACCGCGACCGCCGTCAAGACGGTGAGATCACGCTTGATTCTCGGCAGCGATTGCCGAAACAGCTCCGGGGTCTTCAGCCATCCCAGGTCGGGGCCGCCGATGTAATCGTGGCTCAGCACATAGGACACCGCGTTCAGTCCCGGGGCGGGCTTATCCTTGCCGGTGATGGTGGCCGCGGCCGCGAAGACGAAGGTGGGGCCGCCGGCAGGCACCGTTCCAAACTCGTTGAACCAGGTGAATTTGTTGCGGTCGTAGGCTTCCGCGTGCCAATGGCCGGCGTGGTTGACGCGCCGGACGGCGAACGCCTGGCCCAATCGGTACCGATAAAACGGATTCAGGCTGATCGAGGCGACATCGACCGAGCTCATCCACAGCATGGTCAACAGCAGCAGCCCGGGCAGCCACCACGAGGAGAACGGCATCTGGAAAAAGGTGTTCTCCTTTCCGTCGGCGGTCGCATGCTGAAATACGCTCGCGGCGAAGCAGCCCAGGGTGATCAGCCACGCGACCAGCAGGACGGCCAGGGTCGCCATCACCAGCATCATTGCCACGACGCTCGGCGGTAACAGCCGTTTCAACGACGAAAGTTTCGTCGCTTCCTTCGACAACTTGTCGCGGTCCTTCCATACCATCGCCGCAATCGCCGCCAGATAGTTCAGGCCGACCAACCCGGAGATTGCCGCGGCAGCGCCGCCCTGGTTTCCGGGCGTGCGCTCACCCAGCCACCAACAGAGCCGCATCAACGCGGGCAATCCAACGACCACCGCCAGCACCAGCAGCGCGAATACCGCGCTGCCCAGCGCGAGACCCTGCAGCCGAAGTTTCAGCCTCTCACTCCGTCTCTCCCACGATACGAACTCGACGAACATCGCCGCGCTCGTGCACAACACGGCGAGAGCCGCGAACGCGGCGACGGCGTACCACGAGGCGGAATGCCCGGTCAGGCAAAGGAGGGAGCGCGAGTGATCAAGTTTTTGATCCGGCACCGGAACGATCACGGCAAAGGAGAAGACGGAACGGGAAAGCAGATATCCGAGCACCGAGCCCAGCACCGCTGGCAGCGTGAAGAGGATCGCCATCGATGCGATCAAGTTCTTCAATACCCCGGTCAGCGCCAGGAGCAATTCTCCGGGAGAGTCCGCGATATAGCTCGAGTGCCGTCGGAAGTGATCGAACTCGGGCGATCCCTCCGCGAAACGCTGTGATACCAAAGGGCTTTCATCGTCGTGTACGGCGAGCAGCCGTGCCCCGGCGGTGTAACCGCCGCCGGATACCGATATCACGTAGTCGACGGCGTCGATGAGCTTGGGTGCTGCCGTTCCGCTACGGAACCGCTTGCTGATTTCCGCGGTCAACTTGATCGGACGCGCCTTCGAGAACTCTTGCGTCACACCCATGCCAATGCAGGCCGACCGCACCCCGCCACCGGACAGGCAAATGGCCTGGACCGGGTCACCTTCCCGAGACTTCCTGACGTCCTCGGCGCCGGGCACGTAATATGCTTTGGCCCAGCTCAATTCGTCCGTTTTCGTCCGCTGGGCGGGGGGTTCTGGTTGCAGATTGTTCCACCATGCGCCGCTAGTCTTTCCCGGGGCGCGGGTTCGCAGCCGCCGCCACGGCCACGTCAGCACGGACGAGCAGGCCCCCAGAAATCGCGGCGCCACTGCGCGCAGAATGACTCCTACCGTGGCGAGGAAGCCGCCGAGGGCTAGCAGCGACGCGCACCACATGACGATCGACGCCGCGGCAGCCGCAGTGATCAAGTCCGTCGAATTGTGGTGGCGGATGGCGTAATCGAGCAGCACATGCTTGGCGACGCCGGCGCTTAGGGCCAGCCCCGCCGCCGCCGCGACGTATTTCGCCGACAGCTGGCCAAACGCGGAGATCGCCCACAGCCAGAAGATCCAAGCAAACCCGATCAGCGCCAAGCCGTAACCGATGCTGAACCAGAGGTCACTGGATAACGCGGCTCGAACCCGATCGATCACAGCCGAATCCGTTGACCCGTCGCCGTAGACGTACCTTGCGATGGCGGACGGCGAACCCGGTGCCGGCCAGGAAAGCGCCGCGATTGCCACTCCGGCCGTGACAACGATAGCTGCCGCCGCCGTTTGGGCTAGTCGGCGTGCACGCCATTTGGCTGACTCAGTGCCGGACATGGGAATCCCCTTCGATCGAGTCGGTGTTCAACGCGCGTAGCTGCTCGTTTACCAAACCGCCGCTGCGCGGGGCGGAATAGCGTAAGCGACTACCCCAACTGGTTGTAGCGTTGTCACCAGCTCGGAAAGGGGGATCGCGATGCATATCGCCGCAGATTCCCCGTGCACGGGACGGGCAGTGCGGTGCAGCTGCGCTACATAAGCGTCCCGGCGCTGATCGCCGAGGCGGGCGGCGATCCGTGGTTGATCAACCAGAGTCTTCAGGTTGGTCGCCCGGCGCAGATCTCGGAATTGGCGGAGGCCTTCCACGCCGCGGGCCGGTGCACCGCCGAGTCCAGCGCCTCGTTCGAGCAAGCGCGGCGCCGCTTCGAGGCGGCCTGGAACCACGAGAACGGCGACCACCCGATCAACGATTCCGACGAGGTGCAGCGGGTGACCAAGGCGCTGGGCGCGCAGTCCCTGCAGCTGCCTAAGATCGGCGCCGATTTGGAAAACATCGCCGCGGCCTTGGCCGAGGCGCAGCGAACCGGCGCGGCGCTGATCTCCACTTTGGAGGGTCAGCTGCAGCAGCTCGACAACGAAATCGGCGAGGCGGTGGAAGCGGAGAAGGACGTCCACCTCACCGCGGGTGAGCGGAAACTGCTGGATCTGCACATCGCCGATCTCGAAAACGAGGCCATCGCCGACACCAAATCCGCTCTGGCCCAGATCGTATCGGTGCGCGACGGCTATTCGACTTACCTGCGGGGCGCGCTGGCCACCCTGCGTGCCGAGGGTTATGACCCCGAGGTTCTGCAGGCGGTGGACGCCAAACCCGAGATTCCGCCGCCGGGCACGAGTCCGGAGGACGTCAACAGGTGGTGGACATCGTTGACCCCGGGGGAGCGCCAGCAGCTCCTCGCCGAGCATCCGGATCAGATCGGCAATGTCAACGGCGTCCCGGTCCTCGCGCGCAGCGACGCCAACATGGCGGTGCTCACCCAGGACCTCAACCGGGTCCGCGACATCGCCGCCCGCTACGGCGTCTCCCCGGACGACGTGCTGCGCGACCCGGCCAAGTACGGCCTGTCGGCCACCGACATCACCCGCTACCAGAACGCCGATCAGACCAAGCAGGGTCTCGATCGCGACGCCGACAACGGCCACAACCCGGTGTTTCTATTCGCTTATGACCCACTGGCTTTCGGCGGCAAGGGCCGCGCGGCGATCGCGATCGGCAACCCCGACCTGGCCAAGAACACCGCGGTGATCGTGCCGGGCACCAGCAGCAGCGTGAAGGGCGGTTGGCTGTACGACGGGCACAACGATGCGCTCAACCTCTTCGGCCAGGCCAACGCCGCCGACCCGAAAAACCCCACGGCGGTGATCGCGTGGATGGGGTACGACGCCCCCAACGACTTCAAGGACGTCCAGCGGATCTCCACCCCGGCGCTGGCCCGGGCGGGCGGTCAGGCCCTGGCGCAAGACGTCAACGGGTTGTGGGCCACGCACCTCGGCGCGGGCCAGCACGTCACCGTGCTGGGTCACTCGTACGGCTCGACGACGGTGGCCGACGCGTTCGCGCTGGGCCACATGCACGCCAACGACGCGGTGCTCATCGGCTGCCCGGGCACCGACCTGGCGCCCAACGCCGCGAGCTTTCATCTCGACGGCGGGCACGTGTACGTGGGCGACGCGTCGACGGACCCGGTCGGCATGCTGGGGGAGCTGAATGGCCTGAGCCACTACGTGAATCGGGACAACATCGGCGGTCAGGTGCTCGGTCTGACCCCCGGCCTGGGCACCGACCCCGCGGCCGACGGATTCGGATCGGTGCGGTTCCGCGCCGAGGTCCCCGGCTCCGACGGCGTCAATCCGCACGACCATTCGTACTACTACCATCCCGGCAGCGAGGCGCTGCACAGCATGGCCGACATCACCTCGGGCCACGGCGACGCGCTGGAATCCGACGGCTTGACGGCCCAACACCGTTATCAGCCGGGCAAGGTCAACATCCCGGGCCTGGGTCCAGTCGGGCCCGGGATACCCGGTGTCGTCATTGACCCCGAATGGGACCGTGCGCCCGCATCTGTTACCGATG
>NZ_JCALDM010000008.1:0-266599 GCF_059812845.1 Mycobacterium sp. NGS34 | reverse complement strand
GCCACTCACGCGGGCCATGATGCGATCCAGCACCGTCCTGGCGAGGTCGCCGTCGTCGGCGATGCGGGGCAGGCCGCTGCGCCGCAGGAACGTGTCCAGGCGCCGGTCGGGTGACCAGTCGGCATAGATGGGGCCGAGGTAGCGCGAGCGCAAGAATTCACCCGCGAGGGCGTCAACGTCAGAATCGGACAATAACAACGGTGGGCCACCACCCATAACCGTCAATCTCCTTTGTTCAGCCGCAACCGCCGCAGCCAAGTTACGTCAGACGAAGTCATTATTTCGTCACGCGCCGATACCGGATAGGGCCCAAAGTCCCGAGCCCGCGGCGAGGGCACATCGGCACGGCTGCGGGGACCATCGACCCTGGCGGACGCCGCGACCGCCCGCCCACACTGTCGCCATGGGCAACGCGACCAAGCGGATCACCGAGACGGCGGCGCTGCTCGCGATGCTGTACGGCGCGCGGCGGTACTACCGGAACTGGGGCGCCACCAAGGCGGAATGCCGGATGCAGCTGCCCGGCGACACGCTGGTGGCCGACCCGGCGATACAGACCACCGAGGCGGTGTACATCGACGCGCCGGTCTCCGCGGTGTGGCCCGCGCTGCTGCGGATGGCCCATGGCCGCCGCGAGGGCGACTCGCCGTCGTCACCGGAGCACCTCGCGGTCGGGGACGTCCTGCGCCTGGCCCCCGAAGGCTGGCTGGGCCTGCCCGACGGGATGACGTTCACCGTCGCCGAGATCGTGCCCGAGAAGTACCTCGTGCTCAATGCCACCCGATCGGGCGCGCGCTGGAATGCGGTGTGGTCGTTCCACATCCAGCCGCACTGGGAAGACCGGGTGCGGCTGCTGACCCGCGCCCGGGTCGCCCTGCGCCACCCCGGCGAGGTCTTCGCCATGGAATCGGTCAGGCCGGCGCTCGCCCTGGGCACCCGCGGTTTGTTGCTCCGCATCAAGCACCGGGTCGAGCGGCCGCTCATGACGGCGTCGGCGCCGGCGGGGCACTGACGTGCGCGACGCGATCCCCCTGGGCCGGGTCGCCGGCTTTCCGGTGCACGTGAACTGGAGCGTGCTGGTCATCCTGTGGCTGTTCACCTGGAGCCTGGCGAGCACGCTGCCCGGCACCGCCAAAGGGTATCCGGCCCCGGCCTATTGGCTCGCCGGAGCGTGCGGCGCGCTGGTGCTGCTGGCTTCGCTGTTAGCCCACGAGCTGGCGCATGCCGTCGTCGCCCGCCGGGCCGGGGTGGCCGTGGAAAGCGTCACGCTGTGGCTTTTCGGCGGCGTGACCAACCTCGGGGGCGAGGCCAAGACGCCCAAGGCGGCCTTCCGGATCGCGATCGCGGGCCCGGCCACCAGCCTGGCGCTCGCGGCGATGTTCGGTGGGTTGGTGGTGGCTTTGCACGGCGTTCGGGCCGCCCCTATCGTCGTCGGCGTCGCCTCGTGGCTGGCCGGCATCAACCTGCTGCTGGGTCTGTTCAACCTGTTGCCGGGGGCGCCGCTGGACGGGGGCCGCGTCCTGCGCGCCTACCTGTGGCGCCGCCACGGCGACATCGTGCGCGCCGGCATCGGCGCGGCGCACGCCGGGCGGGTGGTCGCGTTCGTCCTGATCGCCCTGGGCCTGGCCGAGTTCGTCGCGGGCGGCATGGTCGGCGGTGTCTGGCTGGCCTTCATCGGCTGGTTCATCTTCGCCGCCAGCCGCGACGAAGAGGCCCGGATCTCGACGCGCGAGCTCTTCGCCGGGGTGCGCGTCTCCGACGCGATGACCGCCCGGCCACACACCGCGCCCGGCTGGCTCACGGTCGAGGACTTCATCCAGCGCTACGTCCTGGGCGACCGTCACTCGGCGTACCCCGTGGTGGACCCCGACGGATCGATCGTGGGGCTGGTCACGCTGGGCCAGCTGCGTCACGTCGCGCCGGGCGCGCGTGACACCACCCGGGTGGCCGACATCGCGCTGCCGCTGGACGCGGTGCCCACGGCCGCGCCGCAAGAGCCGCTGACCGCGCTGCTCGAGCGCATGGCACCGGCGGGTCCCCGCAGCCGCGCCCTGGTCCGCGACGGCGGCGAGGTGGTCGGAATCGTCACGCCGAGCGACCTCACCAAGCTGATGGATGTCTACCGGCTCGCCCACCATGGGCCGGCCGTGACCTCTCCCGTCTAGCGGCCGAAAGGTTTTGGGACGCTTATGAAACCGATCATCGTTGGCATCGACGGCTCGCCGGCGGCGATCGCGGCCGCGCTGTGGGGCGTCGACGAGGCCATCAGCCGCCACGTGCCGCTGCGGCTGGTCGTGGTCATGAAGCCGCAGCACCCGTCCCCGGACGACTACGCCCGCGACCTCACCCATGCCGAGCATTCGCTGCGGGAGGCGCGGTCCGCGGTCGAGGCCAGCGGAAGACCCGTCACCGTCGAAACCGAGATCGCTCGCGGGCCGGCTGGCGCGCTGCTGGTCGAGGCCTCCTCGAATGCCGAAATGGTCTGCGTCGGGTCCACCGGAATCGGGCGCTACGCCCGCTCGATCCTGGGTTCGACGGCGACCGAGCTGGCCGAGAAGGCGCGGTGCCCGGTGGTGATCCTGCGCACGGACGCCGAGCAGCCGCCGCCGGACATCAACTGGATCGTGGTGCGGATGACCGACGCACCCGACAACGACGTCGTCGTCAAACACGCTGTGGGGGAAGCGAAATTGCGCCGGGCGCCCATGCTCGTCCTCGGCGGGAGCCCGGCGGACCTCGCCGAGCACGCCGACGGCGGGTTCGAACGCCGGGTGTCCGACTGCCGCCAACGCCACCCCGAGGTGCGCGTCTACCCGGTCGCCACCCAGGAAGCCATCGCCGGTTTTTTGGCCGCCAACGACGAGCGAGTCCTGCTCGCGGTCATCAGTGGCGCCGAGGCCGGCCAGTTGGCCCGGCTGGTCGGGCCGCACGGGCACCCGCTTTTCCGGCACCCCGAATGCTCGGTGCTCGTCGTCCGCTGAAGCGACTAGGCCGGCGCGTCCCGCGCCACGATCACGGGCGCCTGCGCCATCTGGGCGACGGCCTCACCGACCGATCCGACCAGCATCCCGGCGAAACCACCGCGGCCCCGGCTGCCGACCACGACCAGCTGCGCCCCCGCGGACTGCGCGACGAGCTGGCGCGCCGGCTGCGCCTGCACGACGGCACGCGTTACCCCCACGTCGGGGTACTGCTCGTGCCAGCCCGCCAACCGCTCGGCCAATACCTCTTCGGCCGCGGATTGTGTTGCGGGCCAATCAAGTTCGGGCCATTCCGAGATGTCGAGATCGCTCCACGCGTGCAGGGCCACCAAGTCCGCGTTCCGGCGGGAGGCCTCGTCGAAGGCGATCGCGGTCGCCGGCTCGGATGCCGGTGAGCCGTCGACGCCGAGCAACACCGGTCCTTGACCGGCGCCCGCCGGGTCGTCGTGAATGATCGCGACCGGGCAATGCGCGTGACGCAGCAGGGCCGAACTGACCGAGCCGAGCAGCCGGCCGGGCCACCGGCCGCTGCCCTGCGCCCCCGTGACCAACATGTCCGCGTCCTTGGACAAGTCGATCAGCGTGGGAACCGCTCCCGAGGAAAGGATTTCGGTGTGGATGCCGGCCGGACCGCCGTTCCGCGAGGCCGCTTCGACGACCTTGAGCGCCTCGTCGACCAGCCTGCGCCCGTGCTCCTGTTGCCAGCGCAGCACGCCGGCGGGCACGGGAGTCCTCAGCCAGGTCGAAACCTCCGGGGAAACCGCGTGCACCAGGGTCAGCGGAACGTTGCGCAGCTCGGCGTCGCGCGCCGCCCACTGCACCGCCGTCCTGGCGGCCGGCGAGTCGTCGATTCCGACGACGATTCCCAAACGTGCGTGCTGCGATGACATCACCAGTCCTCGATTCGTCGGCGTGGCCGTTCACGCACGACCGTATCGGGGCCGGGTGGGTTCCAGGAGGGGCGTTTGTCACCGATCCGGCGAGCAGAGCTTACTGATCCGGATCCGCCAGGCCTGCGGGCCCTTCTCGACGTATTCCCAGCCGTAGCTGCCGGGCAGGTCGGCGTCGAACTCGGCCCGCAGGTGCTTGGGGTCGTGGTTGTTCACCAGCACGAAGGATTCGCCGACCCCCAGCGCGGCGTAGGCCGCGAAGATCGTCGGGTGCTTGTCCGGCTTGCGCAGCCCGCGCACGTCAAGTTCGGTGTCGGCCATGGGTTTCCGCAACTCCTTGGTTTCTACAATAGATATTGTGTAAACTGTAGCCCATGACGTACGTGATCGGAAAGCCGTGCATCGACGTGATGGACCGGGCCTGCGTCGACGAATGTCCCGTCGACTGCATCTACGAGGGCGGCAGGGCGCTCTACATCCACCCGGACGAATGCGTGGACTGCGGCGCGTGCGAGCCGGTGTGCCCGGTGGACGCGATCTACTACGAAGACGACCTGCCTGCGGAGCTCAAGCCTTACCTGGCCGATAATGAGGCGTTCTTCACCGAAGTCCTGCCCGGTCGCGACGAGCCGTTGGGATCGCCGGGCGGGGCGGCCAAGGTCGGGCCGCTCGGTGTCGACACACCGCTGGTCGCCGCCCAAGCCAGGGCCGACGAGACCAAAGGAGCGTGAGCGGCATTACGTCAGTCGGAGAAAACACCGGTCGCCGCCGCCGTGAGGTGCTGCGGCTATTGCGGTCGTCGCCCGTTCCGCTCAGCATTGTTGCGATCGCCGAACAGCTTGGCGTGCACCCGAATACCGTGCGGTTCCACCTCGACAGCCTGCTCGCGAGCCGCCAGGTGGAGCAGGTCGAGCACGACCCCAAGGGCCCCGGGCGCCCACCGCTGATGTTCCAGGCGGTGCGGCAGATGGATCGCGGCGGGACGCGGCACTACCGCATGCTCGCCGAGGTCCTGACCGAGGCGCTTGCCGCCGACCGGAACCCGCACGCGAAGGCGGTGGCCGCGGGGAAGGCGTGGGGACGCAGCGTCGAATCGCGCGCCAAGGCGCCGAAGGCCCGCAGCGCCGAGGAGGCGGTCGACCGGCTGGTCGGGGTGCTCGACGACCTGGGGTTCGCCCCGGAGCGCCGGACGTCCGACGGGGAGCAGGTGGTCGGCCTGCGGCACTGCCCGTTCCTCGAACTGGCCGAAACCCGGGGCGCGGTCGTGTGCCCCATCCACCTCGGGCTGATGCAGGGAGCCCTGGAGACCTGGGGGGCGCCGATTTCCGTCGACCGTCTCGACGCGTTCGTCGAACCGGATCTGTGCCTGGCCCACATCTCGCCGGCCGGGTCCGCCCGGTGAGCACCGGACCGGCGATCGCGGTCGCGGTCACCTTCGTCTGGCTCGGCATGGTGCTGGCCATCTCGTTCCTCGAGGCGCCGCTGAAGTTCCGCGCGCCCGACGTGACGTTGCAGATCGGGCTGGGCATCGGGCGCCTGGTGTTTCGCGCGCTCAACACCGTCGAGGTCGCCTTCGCCCTCGTCATCGTCGCGATCGTGGCATCGGGAACCGGGGGGTCCACCCCGCCGCGCATCGTCGTGGCGTTCGCCGTCGCCATCGCCGCCTTGGCGATCCAGCTGATCGCGGTGCGCCCCCGGCTGACCCGCCGCTCCGATGCGGTGCTCGCCGGATCGGAGGGACCGCGATCCCGCGCGCATTACGCCTACGTCGGCCTGGAGGCGGTCAAGACCGTGGCCTTGCTCGTGGCGGGGATACTGCTATTGACCGTCTGATCGCGGGCTTGCCCGACGGAAGGGGACGACCATGGAATCCATCTCGCTGACCGCACTGGCGTCCGAAAAGCTGGACGAGGCCCGGAGATCGCACAGCGGACGCGCCGCCCACACCATCCACGGTGGTCACACCCACGAGCTTCGGCAGACCGTGCTGGCCCTGCTCGCCGGCCACGACCTGTCGGAACACGACAGCCCCGGCGAGGCGACGCTGCAGGTGCTGCAGGGTCACGTGCGCCTGACGACCGGCGGCGACGCCTGGGACGGCAAGGCCGGCGACTACGTGGCGATCCCCGCCGAGCGGCACGCCCTGCACGCCGTCGAGGATTCGGTGGTCATGCTGACCGTGCTGAAGAGCCAGCCCGGGGCCCACTAGCGCCGATGCTATCCACGCCCTGGTCAAGGGGTTTCGGGCTACGGGTGCCGATCGTCAACGCCCCGATGGGCGGGGTCGCCGGTGGCCGGCTAGCCGCCGCCGTCACCGCGGCCGGTGGGCTGGGCATGGTCGGCATGGGCAGCGACGGCAGCAGGGAACTGCTGCGCGCCCAGCTGCGGCACGTGCCGGAACGATTCGGAATCGGCTTGGTGGACTGGGTGATTCGCACCCAGGAGGGGCTGCTCGACGATGCGCTGGCCGCCGGGCCCGCGCTGCTGTCGGTCAGCTTCGGCACCGACTGGTCGTGGGTCGCGAAGGCGCGTGAGGCCGGAATACCCACCGTCACACAGGTTTACGACGGTCTGGGCGCCCGCAAGGCCGTCGACGCCGGCGTCGACATCCTGGTCGCGCGGGGTGCCGAGGGCGGCGGACATGGCGAGGTCAAACTCGCGACGCTGCCGTTGCTCGACGACGTGTTGGACGCCGTGGACGGCGCAGCGGTGCCCGTCCTGGCGGGCGGTGGCGTCGCCTCGGCGCGAAGCCTGGCCGCCGTGCTGGCCGCCGGGGCCGGCGGGGCGTGGGTGGGCACCCGGCTGGCCGCCTGCCCGGAGGCGCTCACCGGCGACGGCAGCCGCCGCGCCCTGATCGCCGCCCGGGCCACCGACACGGCCGTCACGCGGGCCTTCGACGTCGCCAGGGGGCTGCCCTGGCCGGCGCGGTTCCCGTCGCGCGTGTTGGCCAACGACTTCGTCGCGCGCTGGACGGGCCACGAGGACGCGCTCGATGTGTCGGCATGCGACCAGCTGGCCGCCGCGACCGCCGACGACGACCGCCGCGTGGCCCCCGTCGACGCCGGCGAGGGCGTCGGGATGATCCGCGACGACGCGTCGGTGGCGGAGGTCGTCGAGCAGATGTGCGCGGGCGCGGAGCGATTGCTCACCGCGTGGACGCAGCGGCCCTGAGCACCACACAACACCGATCCGGCCCCGGGCACAGTCGGGCGTCGGGGCCGTGCGGCGTCAGCGCGTCGGCCACGCCGGTGATCAGCGCGTGGTTCATGTTGCAGGCCAGCTCCGTCTGCTCCTGCGCCAGCGCGTGGAAGGGGCAATTGGCGAGCTCCACCTCCCCGTCGGCGCGCCGGGGTTCGTAGCCGTATCGGCGCAGCACCCGCAGCGCCAGGTCCATCGCCGCCGAGGCGTCCCCCGGCGGGCGTTCGGTGGCTGCGATCGTCCGGCCGTAATCGCGGGCGACCCGGTTCAGCTCCTCGACGACGGGCTGGCCGGTGTCGGCCGACCGCGCGATCGCCGTCGCCATCAGGCGACCGGCCAGCTCGTACTCGCGCTGCGGCAGGCTGACCGCGATGTCGCGGGCCGCGCGGCGATACAGCTTGGACGTGCGCCCCGCGCCGGGGCCGGAGCGGCCCGTCAATCGCGCGTAGTCGGTTTCCAGCAGGCCCTCGGCGGTGAGCCGGTCCAAGTGGAATTTGGCCTGGTGGTGCGGGACGCCCACGGCGTCGGCCGCCTGATCGCGGCTGACCGGCGCCGGCTGGGAGCACACGAACTCGTAGAGCCGGCGGCGGACCGGATCGGCGAGCGCGCCGATGCCGGCCGCGTCCCGCTGCAGCGCGTTCCCGTCGTTCATCCGACCTTCGTCTCTAACAGACAAAATGCTTGACGCTACAGTGTAACGGATCTAACGTACATATTATTATCTGTTAGTAATGGAGGCAACCATGAGCACCACGCACGACTCCGCCACCCCGGCCCTCGCCGACCAACTGAGGGACCCGGCCTACTCGGCGTACCTCGCGCTGCGCACGGTCTTCACGATCGCGCCGATCGTGATGGGGCTGGACAAGTTCTTCAACGTGCTGACCCATCCGCATCACTGGAGCATGTACCTGGCCGGCTGGATCGACGGCGTGGTGCCGGGCACCGCCGACCAGCTCATGTACGCCGTGGGCGTGATCGAGATCGCGGCCGGTGTTCTGGTGGCGGTGGCGCCGCGGTTCGGCGCCTGGGTGGTGGCCGCCTGGCTGGCCGGCATCATCCTCGACCTGGTCACCGTGCCCGGCTTCTACGACATCGCGCTGCGCGACTTCGGTCTGCTGGTCGGCGCCGTCGCGCTGGCCCGGCTGGCGCAGGGCGTGCACGACGGCAGCATCGGCTACACCGCGCGCAGGTAGCGCCGGGCGATGACGCGCTGGGCCAGCCTGACGACCGGCCCGCCGGCCTTGCTCCACCAGGCCGCGGGCCGGGAGAACGCCGACACCTCCGCGAACACCGCGTCGGTGGCCGGGTCGCGGCGCACGACGAAGCGTTCCTCGCCCGACTCCGGGTGGCCCGGCAGCGTGCCGTACGCGAACCCGCGGATGTCGGGCTCGTCGACGACGTAGACGACCCGGCACGGCGCGGGCAGAAAACCCAGCCGCACCACCAACACCGCGTCGACGACGGCGACGTCGGAGCTGGCCTGCACGCGCAGGCCGGACCCGCGTTGCATGCCCCAGCGCAGGACCGCGTCGCCGGCCCGCTCGAAACGCTCTCGGCCCGTGCCGATTTGGCGTTCGACGTGTTGGTGGTCGTATCCCGCGGGCAGCTCGCCGTCGGAGGTGGCGCCCACCTCGGGGTAAGTGAGCGGAAGTTCTTCGAGTGCTGCTAGGTCCACGTGTTCAGCGTACGGTCGGGGAAGTGACCACTCAGACTGTTGCCCAAGCATCCGGAACGTTCACCCTCGGCGGCGACCTGACCGTCAACCGACTCGGATTCGGTGCCATGCGCCTGACCGGCAAGGGCGTGTGGGGGCCGCCCGCCGACCGTGACGAGTGCGTGCGGGTCCTGCGCCGCGCCGCCGAGCTCGGGGTGAACTTCATCGACACCGCGGACTCCTACGGGCCCTACTTTTCCGAGGAGATCATCCACGACGCGCTGCATCCCTACGACGGCCTGGTGATCGCCACCAAGGCGGGGCTGCTGCGCACCGGCCCGGACGTCTGGGTCCCGCTGGGCAATCCCAGCTACCTGCGCCAGGAATGTGAGATGAGCCTGCGTCGCCTCGGCGTCGAGACCATCGACCTGTTCCAGCTGCACCGCATCGACCCGAACTTCCCGCTGGCCGACCAGGTGGGCGAGCTGCTCAAGCTGAAGAACGAGGGCAAGATCCGCCACATCGGCTTGTCGGAGATCGACGTCGACCAGCTCTCCGCGGCCCAGCAGGTCACCGAGATCGTGTCGGTGCAGAACATGTACAACCTGGCGTCGCGGGGCGCCGAGCCGCTGCTGGACGCCGCCACCAAACTGGGCATCGGGTTCATCCCGTGGTTCCCGCTGGCCGCCGGGCCGCTCGCGGCGCCCGACGGGCCGCTGCAGCGCATCGCCGCCGAGCACGACGCGAGCCCGTCGCAGCTGGCGCTGGCCTGGCTGCTGAAGCGCTCGCCGGTGATGCTGCCGATCCCGGGCACGTCCAGCGTTGCGCACCTGGAGGAGAACGTGGCGGCCGCCGAGATCACGCTGACCGACGACGAGTTCGAGACCCTGGCGGCCGCGGGAGCCCAGCGGACGGTCTAGCGGCGGCGCCCAATACGGTGTCCTGGTGGCCGGCGACCATGACCAACATCCCGGTGGCGGCTTCAACCCGCCCGAGCCGACGACCAAGGGCGGCCCTGATTACGGCCGGTTCATCGACGCGGTGCGCAGGCTGCAGGACCACGCCCGCGCCGTCGATGCGCCCGACGCGGTGATCACCGAGGCCGCGGACCAGCTGGAGAAGCTCTCGGCGCTGCTCAGCCCCTACGACGCCGACGAGTGGGAGTCGCCGTCCGGGCGCCGGATGGACCTGCCCATGCGGGGCAACATCTTGAGCATCCCGATGAAAGCGACCAAAGGCGCTGACGGCCGCATCCACGGCTGGGCGCGCTTCACCCGGTTCCACCTGGGGCGCAACGGCGCCGTGCACGGCGGGGCGCTGGGGATGCTGTTCGACAGCGTGCTCGGGCTGACGTCCTCGGTGATCACCGGCGGTCCGCGCCAACGCACCGCCTACCTCAAGATCGACTACCGCCACATCGTGCCGATCGAGAAGGAATTACGGTTCGAGGCCGGCATCGACCGGGTGGACGGGCGCAAGATCTTCGTGTCGGGCCGGCTGAGCGACGGCGACACCCTGCTGACCGAGGCCGACGCCCTGTTCGTGCGGCTCAAGCCTGGCCAGCCCTGAGGGTCGTCGACCCCGATAGCATTGCAACGACTAATCACCTAGACGTTGGAGAACCGACCCGATGAGCGCCGCCGCCAGCCCTGCCCCGGTTACCCCGATCCGGGTGCCCGCCGGGACCACCGCGGCCGCGGCGGTCGGTGAGGCCGGGCTGCCCAGGCGCGGCGCCCCCGACGCGATCGTGGTGGTGCGCGACGCCGCCGGCAAGCTGCGCGACCTGAGCTGGGTGCCCGACGCCGACGCCGAGGTTGTCCCCGTCGCCGCCAACACCGACGAGGGCCGCAGCGTGATCCGGCACTCGGCCGCGCACGTGTTGGCCCAGGCCGTCCAAGACCTGTTCCCGCAAGCCAAATTGGGCATCGGGCCGCCCATCACCGACGGCTTCTACTACGACTTCGACGTGCCGGAGCCGTTCACGCCGGAGGACCTGGACAAGCTGGAAAAGCGGATGCGCCAGATCGTCAAGGACGGCCAGCTGTTCGACCGCCGCGTCTACGAATCCAAGGACGCCGCGCGCGCCGAGCTGGCCGACGAGCCCTACAAGCTCGAACTCGTCGACGACAAATCCGGTGACGCGGAGATCATGGAGGTGGGCGGCGACGAACTCACCGCGTACGACAACCTCAATCCCCGCACCCGCGAACGCGTTTGGGGCGACCTGTGTCGCGGGCCGCATATCCCCACCACCAAGCACATCCCCGCGTTCAAGCTGACCCGAAGCTCGGCGGCGTACTGGCGCGGCGACCAGAAAAACGCGAGCCTGCAACGCATCTACGGCACCGCGTGGGAGTCGCAGGAGGCGCTCGAGAAGCACCTGGAGCTGATCGAGGAGGCCCAGCGCCGCGACCACCGCAAGCTCGGCGCGGAACTCGACCTGTTCAGCTTCCCCGACGAAATCGGTTCGGGCCTGGCGGTTTTCCACCCCAAGGGCGGGATCGTGCGCCGCGAGCTCGAGGACTACTCGCGGCGCAAGCACACCGAGGCCGGCTACCAGTTCGTCAACACCCCGCACATCACCAAGGCCCAGCTGTTCCACACGTCGGGCCACCTGGACTGGTACGCCGACGGCATGTTCCCGCCGATGCACATCGACGCCGAGCACAACGAGGACGGGTCGCTGCGCAAACCGGGCCAGGACTACTACCTCAAGCCGATGAACTGCCCCATGCACTGCCTGATCTTCCGGGCACGCGGGCGGTCCTACCGTGAATTGCCGTTGCGGCTCTTCGAGTTCGGCACGGTCTATCGCCTAGAGAAGTCCGGCGTGATCCACGGGCTGACCCGGGTGCGCGGGCTGACGATGGACGACGCACACATCTTCTGCAGCCGCGAACAGATGCGTGACGAACTGCGTTCGCTGCTGCGCTTCGTGCTCGACCTGCTCGGCGACTACGGCCTCACCGACTTCTACCTAGAGCTGTCCACCAAGGACCCGGAGAAGTTCGTCGGCTCCGACGAGGTCTGGGAGGAGGCCACCAACGTGCTCGCCGAGGTGGGTGCCGAATCCGGGCTGGACCTGGTGCCGGACCCGGGCGGCGCGGCGTTCTACGGCCCGAAGATCTCCGTCCAGGTCAAAGACGCGCTGGGCCGCACCTGGCAGATGTCGACCATTCAGCTGGACTTCAACTTCCCCGAGCGTTTCGAGCTGGAATACACCGCCCCGGACGGGAGCCGGCAGCGCCCGGTGATGATCCACCGCGCGCTCTTCGGGTCGATCGAGCGGTTCTTCGGCATCCTGACCGAGCACTACGCGGGCGCGTTCCCGGCGTGGCTGGCGCCGGTTCAGGTGGTCGGCATCCCGGTCGCCGACGAGCACGTGGAATACCTGGAAAGCGTTGCCGCACAGCTGAAGTCCCACGGTGTCCGGGTCGAGGTGGACGGCAGCGACGACCGGATGGCCAAGAAGATCGTCCACCACACCAATCAAAAAGTGCCGTTCATGTTGTTGGCAGGTGACCGCGACGTGCATGCCGATGCCGTCAGCTTCCGCTTCGGTGACCGCTCCCAGATCAACGGCGTGGACCGGGACAGCGCCGTCGACGCGATCGTGAAGTGGATCGCCGATCGCGAAAACGCCACTCCCACCGCCGAACTCGTAAAGGTAACCGGCGGTGAGTGACTCCGAGCGCGACGACACCATCCTCGACCGGGGCGTCGGTGAGCAGGACCACCTGCAACGGCTGTGGACGCCGTACCGGATGAACTACCTGGCCGAGGCGCCGATGAAGCGCGATAACGGCAAGACCGAGCAGCCGTTCACCGACATCCCGCAGCTCTCCGACGAAGACGGCCTGGTGGTCGCGCGCGGCGAACTCGTGTACGCGGTACTCAACCTCTACCCCTACAACCCCGGGCACCTGATGGTGGTGCCCTACCGGCGGGTCTCCGAGCTCGAGGACCTGACCGAGGCCGAGAGTGCGGAGCTGATGGCCTTCACCCAGAAGGCGATTCGCGTCATCAAGAACGTCTCCCGCCCGCACGGATTCAACGTCGGGATGAACCTGGGCACCTCGGCCGGGGGCTCGCTGGCCGAGCACCTGCACGTGCACGTCGTGCCGCGCTGGGGCGGCGACGCGAACTTCATCACCATCGTCGGGGGTTCCAAGGTGATCCCGCAGTTGCTGCGCGACACCCGCCGGCTGCTGGCCACGGAGTGGGCGAACCAGAAATGAGTCGCGGCGGCGACGATGCAGAGCGAAGCGATGAGTAGGAGCGCCGCGCATGAGTAAGGTGCCGTTCCTGTCGCGGGCGGCGTTCGCGCGGCTTACCACCCCGACCGCCCGGGCCTGCCTCCGGCTCGGGCTGACGCCGGACGCCGTCACCATCCTGGGCACCGTCGTCGCGGTCGCGGGGGCGCTGACGCTGTTCCCGATGGGCAAGCTGTTCGCCGGCACGTTGGTGGTCTGGTTCTTCGTGCTCTTTGACATGCTCGACGGGGCGATGGCCCGGGAACGGGGCGGCGGCACGCGTTTTGGCGCGGTGCTGGACGCGACGTGCGACCGGATCAGCGACGGCGCGGTGTTCTGCGGGCTGCTGTGGTGGGCCGCCTTCGGCCTGCACGACAAGCCGCTGGTGGTGGCGACCCTGATCTGCCTGGTCACCTCGCAGGTGATCTCCTACATCAAAGCCCGGGCCGAGGCCAGCGGGCTGCGCGGCGACGGCGGCATCATCGAACGCCCGGAACGGCTGATCATCGTGCTGGTCGGCGCCGGCGTGTCCGACTTCCCGTACATCGCCTGGCCGCCCGCGCTGCCGGTGGCGATGTGGCTGCTGGCGGCGGCCAGCGTGGTCACCTGCGTGCAGCGACTGCGCACGGTGCGCACTTCCCCCGGCGCGACGGAGCCCATGCCGTGATCATGGATCTGGGCCGCCTGGCTCGCGGTACGGCAGCCGACTGGGCGTACGCGACCGGGTGGATGGCCGTGCGGGCGATGCCGGAGTTCGCCGCCCGCAACGCTTTTGACGCCGGCGCACGCTACGCGGCCCGCGGTGGCGGGCCCGATCAGCTGCGCAAGAACCTGGCCCGCGTGATCGGCGTGACGCCGGAGCGGGTGCCCGACCAGCTGATGCGGGCCTCACTGGCGTCGTATGCCCGGTACTGGCGGGAGGCGTTCCGGCTGCCGACGATGGACCACCGCGAGTTGGCGCGTCGCATCGACGAGACGTTCCGCGGGGCCAACCATATCGACGCGGCCCTGGCCGCCGGCCGGGGAGTTGTGCTCGCGCTGCCGCACAGCGGCAACTGGGACATGGCCGGGGTCTGGCTGGCGCAGACGCGCGGCACCTTCACCACCGTCGCGGAGCGCCTCGAACCCGAATCGCTGTACCGGCGTTTCATCGGATACCGGGAAAGCCTTGGCTTTGAGGTGATTCCGCACTCCGGCGGCGAGCGACCGCCGTTCGAGACGTTGTGCGAGCGGCTGCGGGCGAACCGGGCGGTGTGCCTGATGGCCGAGCGCGACCTCACCCGAACCGGTGTGGAGGTGAAGTTCTTCGGCGAACCCACCCGGATGCCGGCCGGACCGGCGAAGCTCGCGATCGAAACCGGGGCGGCCCTGTGCCCGGCGCACTGCTGGAACGAGCCCGACGGCTGGCGCGTCGAGATACACCCGCCCCTGGACACCTCCAGCGGCGACGTCCAGGCCATTACCCAGGCGCTGGCCGATCAGTTCGCCGAGAACATCGCCGCGCACCCCGAGGACTGGCACATGATGCAGCCCCAGTGGCTGGCGGACCTGTCGGACGCGAAGCAGGCGAGGCTGAGGGAATCCTGATGCGAATCGGGATGGTCTGTCCGTATTCGTTCGACGTGCCGGGCGGGGTGCAGTCCCATGTCCTGCAGCTGGCCGAGGTGATGCGCGCCCGCGGGCACGAGGTCAGCGTGCTGGCCCCCGTTTCGCCGCACGCCTCGCTGCCCGACTACGTCGTCTCCGCCGGCAAGGCCGTCCCGATTCCCTACAACGGGTCGGTGGCCCGGCTGCGGTTCGGTCCGGCCACCCACCGCAAGGTCAAAAAGTGGCTCGCCGATGGCGATTTCGACGTGCTGCACCTGCACGAGCCCAACGCGCCCAGCCTGTCGATGCTGGCCCTCAACATCGCCGAGGGCCCGATCGTCGCGACGTTTCACACGTCGACCACCAAATCGCTTACCCTGACGGTCTTTCAGGGCTTCCTGCGGCCGATGCACGAAAAGATCGTCGGGCGGATCGCGGTGTCCGACCTGGCCCGGCGCTGGCAGATGGAGGCACTGGGAACCGACGCGGTGGAGATCCCCAACGGGGTCGACGTGGAGTCGTTCGCCTCGGCGCCGCCGCTGGACGGATACCCGCGGCCGGGCAAGACGGTGCTGTTCCTGGGCCGCTACGGCGAGCCCCGCAAGGGGATGACGGTGCTGCTCGAGGCGCTGCCCCGCGTGGTCGAGCGCAACCCGGACATGGAGTTGCTGATCGTGGGGCGCGGCGACGAGGACGAATTGCGCGAGCAGGCAGGCGAATTGGTGAGCCACATACGCTTCCTCGGCCAGGTGGACGACGCCGGCAAGGCGTCAGCGATGCGCAGCGCCGACGTCTACTGCGCGCCCAACACGGGCGGGGAGAGCTTCGGGATCGTCCTGGTCGAGGCGATGGCCGCCGGCACGCCCGTGGTGGCCAGCGACCTGGACGCCTTCCGGCGCGTGCTGTGCGACGGCGACTGCGGGCGCCTGGTGCCCGTCGACGACGGGGCCGCCCTGGCCGACGCGCTGATCGAGGTGCTGGCCGACGACGCGCTGCGCGCACGCTACGTGGCGGCCGGCTCGAAGGCGGTGCGCCGCTACGACTGGTCGGTGGTGGCCAGCCAGATCATGCGGGTGTACGAGACGGTCGCCGGGTCGGGCGCCAAGGTCCAGGTGGCCAGTTGATCACGTGGCTCGCCATCGCCGTCGTGGCGTTGGTGGCGCTGGTCGCCTTCGCCGGCGGCTGGGCATACCGCACCGCCCACCGGCTCGACCGGCTGCACGTCCGCTACGACCTGTCGTGGCAGGCGCTCGACGGGGCGCTGGCGCGACGCGCGGTGGTGGCGCGGGCCGTGGCGATCGACGGGTATGGCGGTTCGACCGAGGGCAGGCGACTGGCGGCGCTGGCCGACGCCGCCGAACGCGCGCCGCGCCCGGCCCGCGAGAACGCGGAGAACGAGCTCTCGGCGGCGCTGGCGACGGTAGATCCCGCGTCGCTGCCCGCGGGTCTGATCGCCGAGCTGGCCGACGCCGAGGCCCGCGTGGTGCTGGCCCGCCGCTTCCACAACGACGCCGTTCGCGACACCCTCGCGCTGCGCGAGCGATTCCTGGTCCGCGCCCTTCGGCTGGGCGGAACCGCCGCGCTGCCAAGCTATTTCGAGATCCTGGAGCGCCCGCACGCGCTGGCTCACGGCGAGCGCGGCGTACCCAACCACCGCACCTCGGCGCGGGTGGTGCTGCTCGACGAGTCCGGCGCCGTGCTGTTGCTGTGCGGCTCAGACCCGGCCAACCCGGCGTTTGGCGACGGCGCCGCGCCCCGGTGGTGGTTCACCGTGGGCGGCGAGGTGGGCAGCGGCGAGCGGCTGGTCGAGGCCGCCGCGCGGGAACTGGCCGAGGAGACCGGGCTGCGGGTCGAGCCGGCCGACATGATCGGACCCGTCTGGCGGCGCGACGAGGTCTTCGAGTTCAACGGCTCGCTGATCGAGAGCGAGGAGTTCTACCTGCTGCACCGCACCCGCCGGTTCGAGCCGTCCCTGGCGGGGCGAACCGAGCTGGAACGCAGCTACATTCACGGCGCCCGCTGGTGTGACGCGAACGACATCGCTGAGCTGACCGCCGCCGGCGAGCAGGTGTACCCGCGGCAACTGGGCGAGCTGCTGGCCGCGGCGAATCGGCTGGCCGACGGCGCCGCCCCCACCGCCGCGATGCCGCAGCCCATTCTCTGACGTCTTAGAGCCGCAACCCCACGTCGGCCAGCGCGTCGGTGATGCCCTGCACCGCCCCCTGCTGCAGCTCGGCGCCGACCGTCGCGGGATCGATCTGCGGGAACAGCCCGAACGCTGTGGGCACGTCCTGATAGGCGGTGCGGTCGTAGCCCAGCTCGACGAGCACCCGCAGGTCGGGCTGGACCAGGTCGGCCAGCGGGTTTCCCACCAGGGGAATGGCGCGCAGCGGGTCCAGCAGCGGCAAATTGTGACTGGGAATGAGGATGTAGGTGGTCTGCGTGTCCGCCGGCGACACCGGCTGGACCACGCCCGACGCGATCTGGCCGGCCGTCACCATGTCGTAGGCGGGATGAACGAACAGGAACCCCGCGACGGCGTTGGCGTCGGCGAGGATGTCGATCGGGAACTGCGGGAAGTCGGCGGCGCCGTCGTATTGGACCGCGTAATCGATGGTGGGGTAGGCGTTGGTGGGGGTCGCGCCGTAGAACGTGAAGCCGATGCCCGGGATGGAGAAACCGGGCAGCCGCGCCAGCAACCCGCCGTCGGGCCGGTCGGGGTTGGCGATCAGCACGAACGACAGTTGGTCCATTGCCGGGCGAACGCCGACCGGCAGGGTTTCCAGATAGCGCATTTCGAGGGTGGCTACCACGGCGCTTTGTGAGCCGCCGAAGACGATGACGTGGTTTCCGAGGGCCTGTTGCGCCGCGATCGCCGTGTTCAGGTTCTGCACCCCTTGGGCCACGGACTGGTCCAGCGTCAGGCTGTCCAGCCCGGTGAAAGGAAACAACTTCGAGGGGGTCACCACGAACTGCGCGAGGTAGTCGGGATGGGTGTGCGAGATGAACTGCTCCGCGGTCAGCACACTGATGGGCCGGGGCAGCGGGCCGAGGCCGGTGCCGCCCATGATCAGCGCCGTCGCCCCGCCGGCGCCCACCTGGTTTTCGTTGACGACCAGGACCCCGACGCTGCCGTTGCCCGGGTTCCCGAAGCCGATGTTCCAGCTGCCGGTGTTCCCGATGCCGATGTTCTGATTGCCCGTGTTCTGGATCCCGAAGTTCGCGTTGCCGAGGTTTCCGACGCCGATGTTGCCGTTGCCGACGTTGTTGATGCCGATGTTGCCGACGCCGACGTTTCCGCTGCCCAGGTTCTGCGGCAGGCCCTGCCACGGCAGCAGTTGCGCGACCGCCGCCGATGCGCCGGCGTAATACTCCGACAGGGCGGCCGCGTCCTGGGCCCACATCTGTTCGTATTCGGCCTCGGCGGCCGCGATCGCGGGGGCGTTCTGGCCCAGCAGGTTGTATCCGATCAGCGACACCAGCCGGGTCCGGTTGGCGGCCACCGCGATCGGATGCACGGTGGCCGCCAGCGCCGCCTCGAAGGTGCCGGCGGCCACCCGGGCCTGGGCGGCCGTCTGCTCGGCCTGAGCCGCCGCCGCGCTCAGCCACGCCGCGTACGGGCCGGCCGCGCGCGTCATCGCCGCCGCCGCGGGGCCCGCCCACGCGTCGCCGGCCAGCTCGGAGGTCGCCGACGCGAAGGAGCCCGCCGCCGCGCGCAGTTCCTCGGCCAGCCCGTCCCAGGCCGACGCCACCGCCAGCATCGGGCCCTGGCCCGGGCCGGCGAACATTTGCGCCGAATTCAGTTCCGGTGGCAGCAGGGCGAAATTCATCGCTAGGTTCTTTCTCGCTAAGTAACCGACCCTAGAACAGGTCCGGCCCCCGAGCTGGAAAAACCGGTTTGTTGGCCACCACTAGACTGGTGGAGGCATCGACGGAGCGAAGGAGAGAAGTGGACACCGCCCAGGCAAATGGTGGCCAGGCCAACCAGACCGGCACCGCGCGCGTCAAGCGCGGCATGGCCGAGATGCTCAAGGGCGGCGTCATCATGGACGTCGTCACGCCCGAGCAGGCCCGCATCGCCGAGGGCGCCGGCGCCGTCGCGGTGATGGCGCTGGAGCGGGTGCCCGCCGACATCCGCGCCCAGGGCGGGGTGTCGCGGATGAGCGACCCCGACATGATCGAGGGCATCATCGCCGCCGTGACCATCCCGGTGATGGCCAAGGTGCGCATCGGGCACTTCGTCGAGGCGCAGATCCTGCAGAGCCTCGGGGTGGACTACATCGACGAGTCGGAGGTGCTGACCCCCGCCGACTACACCCACCACATCGACAAGTGGAAGTTCACCGTGCCGTTCGTGTGCGGCGCGACCAACCTCGGCGAGGCGCTGCGCCGCATCGGCGAGGGCGCGGCGATGATCCGCTCCAAGGGCGAGGCCGGCACCGGCGACGTGTCCAACGCCACCACGCACATGCGGGCGATCAGCGGCGAGATCCGCCGCCTGACGTCGCTGTCCGAGGACGAATTGTTCGTTGCCGCAAAGGAATTGCAGGCTCCCTACGAGCTGGTCGTCGAGGTGGCCCGGGCGGGCAAGCTGCCGGTCACCCTGTTCACCGCCGGCGGCATCGCCACCCCGGCCGACGCGGCGATGATGATGCAGCTCGGCGCCGAGGGGGTGTTCGTGGGCTCGGGCATCTTCAAGTCCGGGGCGCCCGAGCACCGCGCCGCCGCGATCGTCAAGGCCACCACCTTCTACGACGACCCCGACGTGCTGGCCAAGGTGTCGCGCGGGCTGGGCGAGGCGATGGTGGGCATCAACGTGGAGCAGATCCCGCAGCCGCATCGCCTGGCCGAACGCGGCTGGTAAGAACGTTCTGGTGTCGATCGAGAAGATCCTTGATCTCGAGCAACTCGAGGTCAACATCTATCGCGGAAACGTGTTCAGCCCGGACTCGGGATATTTTCAGCGCACGTTTGGCGGCCACGTCGCGGGGCAGTCGCTGGTCTCGGCGGTGCGCACCGTCGACCCGCATTTCCTGGTGCACTCGCTGCACGGCTACTTCCTGCGGCCCGGGGACGCCCAGGCGTCGACGGTCTTCATCGTCGAACGCATCCGCGACGGCGGCTCGTTCTGCACCCGCCGCGTCAACGCCATCCAGCACGGCGAGACCATCTTCTCCATGTCGGCGTCGTTCCAGGCCGACCAGGAGGGCATCAACCACCAGGACGCGATGCCGGTGGCGCCGCCGCCCGACGGCCTGCCGGGGTTGAGCTCCATGAAGGTGTTCGACGATGCCGGGTTTCGCCAGTTCGAGGAGTGGGACGTGCGCATCGTGCCGCGCGAGCGCGTGGAGCGGCTGCCCGGCAAGGCCTCCCAGCAGCAGGTGTGGTTTCGCCACCGCGACCCGTTGCCCGACGACCCGGTGCTGCACATCTGCGCGCTGGCCTACATGAGCGATCTCACGTTGTTGGGCTCGGCGCAGGTCACGCACCTCGACGAGCGCGAGCACCTGCAGGTGGCCTCGCTCGACCACGCGATGTGGTTCATGCGGGTGTTCCGGGCCGACGAGTGGCTGCTCTACGACCAGTCCTCGCCCTCGGCCTGCGGCGGTCGGTCGCTGTGCCAGGGCAAGATCTTCAACCAGTACGGCGAGATGGTCGCCGCGGTCATGCAGGAGGGCCTGACCCGCTTCCCGCGCGGATACCAGCCGCACAAGCAATGATTTCCCCGTGAGCGCGCCGAAGATCGGGGTCCTCGCGCTGCAGGGCGACACCCGCGAGCATCTGGCGGCGCTGCGCGAGGCCGGGGCCGAGTCGATGCCGGTCCGTCGCCGCGACGAGCTGGACGCGGTGGACGGGCTGGTCATTCCCGGCGGCGAATCCACCACGATGAGCCACCTGTTGCTGGATTTCGAGCTGCTCGAGCCGCTGCGGCGGCGGCTGGCCGACGGGCTGCCCGCCTACGGCGCGTGCGCCGGCATGATCCTGCTGGCCACCGACATTCTGGACGCCGGCGCCCGGGGCCGGCAGGCGCTGCCGCTGCGCGCGATCGATATGACGGTGCGGCGCAACGCCTTTGGGCGACAGGTCGACTCGTTCGAGGGCGACATACCGTTCGCGGGCCTCGACGGACCGGTGCGCGCGGTGTTCATCCGCGCGCCGTGGGTCGAGCGGACCGGCGACGGGGTGCAGGTGCTGGCCCGCGCGGCCGGGCACGTCGTCGCGGTGCGGCAGGGCTCGATGCTGGCCACCGCGTTTCACCCCGAGATGACCGGCGACCGTCGCATCCACCACATGTTCGTCGACATCGTCCGGGGCGAGGCGTAGTCACATCCGTCACTTTCGCCCCGCGGCGGGTGGCACGAGGATTTTTGCCCACCGCATAGCGACAACCGTTGTCGCTGTGAGGCGGGCACAAAGGGTGGTGGTCGCATTCTTGTGACCCCTGTGACTGCGGGGTGCACCGGGGCAATCCACGTCAGCCGCCCACGTAGACTCGTTGGGCGAGTTATCGAGCACCAGAATGCAAAAGAAGAGGTAAGAGACACCGATGAGCGGCCATTCCAAGTGGGCCACCACCAAGCACCAGAAGGCCGTCAAGGACGCCCGCCGCGGCAAGGAGTTCGCCCGGCTGATCAAGAACATCGAGGTCGCGGCCCGCACCGGCGGCGGTGACCCGGCCGGCAACCCGACGCTCTACGACGCGATCCAGAAGGCCAAGAAGACCTCGGTGCCCAACGACAACATCGAGCGCGCCCGCAAGCGCGGCGCGGGCGAGGAGGCCGGCGGCGCGGATTGGCAAACGATCACCTACGAGGGCTACGCGCCCAACGGCGTGGCGGTGCTGATCGAGTGCCTGACCGACAACCGCAACCGGGCCGCCAGTGAGGTGCGGGTCGCGATGACCCGCAACGGCGGCACCATGGCGGACCCCGGGTCGGTGGCCTACCTGTTCTCCCGCAAGGGCGTGGTCACGCTGGAGAAGAACGGCCTGACCGAGGACGACGTGCTGACCGCGGTGCTCGACGCGGGCGCCGAGGACGTCAACGACCTCGGCGAGAGCTTCGAGGTCATCTCCGAGCCGACCGACCTGGTCGCGGTGCGCACCGCGCTGCAGGACGCCGGCATCGACTACGAGTCGGCCGAGGCCAGCTTCCAGCCGTCGGTCAGCGTCCCCGTCGACCTCGACGGCGCCCGCAAGGTGTTCAAGCTCGTCGACGCCCTGGAGGACAGCGACGACGTGCAGAACGTCTACACCAACGTCGACCTCTCCGACGAGGTGTTGGCCGCCCTCGACGACGAGTGACCGAGCCACCCGTCGTCAACCATCACGCCGACCACCCGGGCTTCGGCGGCCCGATCGGCGTGGTGACCGCCCTCGGCATGCTCGTCATGGGTCGCGGTAACGCGCGCCTGGCAGTCGACCTGGCCGGAGTGTCGGGCGCCGACCGCGTCGTCGACATCGGTTGTGGCCCAGGCAATGCCGCGCGAGCCGCCGCCGCGCGGGGTGCGCGGGTCGTCGGAGTGGACCCGTCCCCGGTGATGTTGCGCCTGGCCCGGGCGGCGACGCGTGACAATCCGAGCGTCACCTGGTCGGCGGGCGGTGCCGAAGCCCTGCCCGTCCCCGACGGGTGGGCGACCCTCGCCTGGTCGCTCAAGACGGTGCACCACTGGAAGGACGTCACCGCCGGGCTCACCGAGCTGCGTCGCGCGCTCGCGCCGTCGGGCCGGTTGCTGGTGATGGAGCGCCGCGTGGAACCCGGGGCCACGGGCCTGGCCAGCCACGGCTGGACCGAGCGGCAGGCCGAGTCGTTCGCAGAGCAGTGCCGGGCGGCTGGCTTCGTCGATGTGCGCGTCGACCAGCGTCCCAAGGGACGGGGCGCGGTGTGGGTGGTGCGGGCGGAGCAACCCGCCTAGTGGCGATCGCAAGCGCGGCGGAGCCGGGCGCGGCGGGTCGCCACCATCGTCCTAGTCGTAGCCGTGCCGCATGTCCTCGACGACGCGCGGGTTGTCCAGGGTCGACGGCTCGAGCGGGCGGGCCCCGATGTCGCCGGCGAAGACGGTGGCCGCGTCGAGCACCGGCTGGTTGAGGAAACGCAGCGGGGGAGCGTCGGGCGGCATCCTCGGCACCGGCGCGGCGGCAGTGCGCTGCGCCAACGCGAATCCCCAGTCCCCGAAGGTCGGCACGTGCACGTGATACGGGGTCACCGCATAACCGGCGGACCGGATCGTCGAGACCGTGCGCCAGAACGCGGTCCGCGTGGAAAACGGGCTGCCCGCCTGTACGACCATCAGCCCGCCGGGGGCCAGCGCGCGGGCGGCCAGCGCGTAGAACTCGGTGGAGTACAGCCGGCCCAGCACGGGCGTGTCGGGGTCGGGCAGGTCGACGATCACGGCGTCGAATCCGGTGTCCGAGGCCCCGCGCAGCCAGGTCATCGCGTCGCCGATGACGATCTTGACGCGCGGGTTGTCCAGCGCGCCGCCGTTGGCGTCGCGCATGGTGGTGCGCGCCAGCTCGATGACGGCGGGGTCGAGCTCGACCTGCACGATCTTGCCGACACCGGGCTGGCGCAGCAGCTCGCGCGCGGCCAGGCCGTCGCCGCCGCCGAGCACCAGCACCGAGTGGGCGCCGGCACCGAGCGCCGGGTAGACCAGGCTTTCGGTGTAGCGGTACTCGTCGCGGGTGGAGAACTGCAGCCCGCCGTCGAGGTAGAGGCGCATGTCGTTGCCGCGCCGGGTGACGACGATCTCCTGATAGGCCGTGTGCCGGTAGGCGACGATCGGGTCGGCGTAAAGCCTTTGCCTGCTTGTGGTTTCGATGTCGGCCGAGCGCACCAGCAGCGTGGTCAGCAGCCCGAGCGCGGCGGCGAGCGCGCACAGCGCGGTTGCCAGCTGCCGCCCGGAAACGATGCGGCGCAGCAGGAAGACCGCCACGACGGCCGCCGCGGCGAGGTTGATGATGCCCGTGGCCGCCGCGCCGCGGATCATCCCGAGGTGCGGCAGCAGCAGGAACGGCCAGACGAGCCCGCCCAGCAACGCGCCGAGGTAGTCGGCGGCGTTGAGGTTGGCCAGGGTGCGGCCGGCGTCGGCGCCTGCGTTTTTTTCAGCGGCCGTCTGGCCGCTGTGCAGCAGCGTCATCAGCAGCGGCACCTCGGCGCCGACCAGGCCGCCGATCAGGGCCGTGCCCGCCGCCAGCACCCATGTCGAGCCGACCGAACCGTCCAGGAAAGCGAACACCGTGTAGAGCGCGGCCGCCGACAGGCCGCCGATGATGCCCAACAGCGCCTCGACGGCGATGAAGGCGATCGCCGCGTGCGCCAGCAGCGGCTTGGCCAGCAGCGCGCCGGCGCCCAGCGCCGCGATGTAGCCCGCGACGATCAGCGATGTCGCGACGATGCCGCCGCCGTTGAGGCTGGCCGACAGCGTCAGCAGCGCGAGTTCGTAGATGATGCCGCAGGCCGCGCAGGCCGCCACGGCGGCCAACAGGACGGCGCGCCAGCGGCCCTGGGACGTCATGACACCGCCGCGGCGGTCACCCCTCCCACGGCCAGCAATATCAGGGCGACCGCGAAGGACCCGGGATGCAGCGTGGGCTCGTCGATGTGCTCGTGGAAGTCGCCCGGGATCAGCAGGTGCATCGCCAGCAGCGCTATGCCCAGCAGGATCACGCCCATCAGCCCGTACACCGCCACGCCGAGCAGCCCCTGGCCCAGCTGGCTGTAGCTGTTGGCGATCGCGGTGATGATGACGACGGTGAGCGAGATGTACATCGCGCCCGCGACGATGACGGCGTTGGGGCGGCGATCGATGAATACCAGTCGGCGCAGGTTTCCCGGGGTCAGCCAGTCGACCATGTAGAACCCGACGAGCAGCACCGCCATCCCGACGGCGAAGTACAGGATCGTTGCGACCGCGCCCCTGAAGACGGGGTTGATGTCCACGTTTCCGATCTCGACGGCGAGGTTCATGGTTGTCTCCTTTGCGGTTGGATCACTTGGTCCCGCCCGGGCCGCCCGGGGTGCCGCCGGCGCCGCCCGACGGGGATCCGGGGGAGAACCCGGGGCCGAGGAAGATGAACGCGCCGTGGCTGTATCCGGCGCTCAGCGGTTCGACGCGGATGCTGCACGGATTGTTGCCGTCGGGCCCGACGATCACGATGTTGTTGCTGTAGCGCAGGTACTCGCTGTCGCCGTTGGAGGCGCGCGCCTCGGGGGCCTGATAGTCGGCGAGGGTGTCGGCCACCTGATCGGGAGATCCGCTGCACTGGTAGCGCGTTCCGTTCACGTCGTGGGAGTACTGGTGATAGTGGCTCGCGATGTAGGACCCGATGTCCTTCTGCTGCAAGATGATTCCGAAGACCAGGGACACGACGGCGGCGACGGCCAGGGCCCCGGAGATCAGGAACAGGCGGTTGCGGCTCACGGGCGCCACCGGCTGTCGGTGTGCACCACCACGCCGCCGGAGCCCGGCCGCGGGTACAGATGCCAAGTCTGCCAACGCCATCCGGCGCCGTCGGGCTCGGCCGCCAGGGCGGTCAGTGCGGCGTCGTCGCCGGGGAACGTGCCCCCGAGCCAGCCCGGCCGCCGCGCGCAGTGTTCGCGAAGCTCGCCGGCCAGCCGGCGGAAGCTGGCCTCGTCGTGCGTCTCGGTGCGCGACCGCAGGCGGTAGCCGGGCGCGTCGGTGCGCCGCGGCAGGTCGCCGCCGATGCCGCGGGCGGTGCACGAAACCTGTTCGGAGAAGCGGCCTTTCGCGTGCTCGACCGCGACGACATGCGAGGCCCCGAGCACGCCGAGCAGCAGCGCGCCGCCGCCGGGATGCCGCAGGGAACAGGTGGCCAGCGGCGCCGGCGCGGGCGCGTTGAGCGCGAGCCCCAGCCTTTCCCCGGATACGTCCGCCGGAGTCACGGCGAGCTGATGAAGGGGCACCGACGCGCTCCTATGGGGAGGAGGGTGGGGGCGCTGGGTAGACGGTCAACTCGCCGGGCACCACGGACTTGCCCGTCGAAACCTCCCACGGCATGTCCGGGGCCCAGCGCTCGAAGGACAGCAGGGCCGTCTCGTCGGCGTTGGTGCAGTCGAGGAATTCCATCTCACCGCCGGCCGGCAGGCCGGTGGTGCCCTCGGTGGTGTAGGACGCCCGGCCGCGCTCGGTTTCGTGGAACGCCACGCCGTCGATGACGTACTGGTCGCCCGGCTGCAACGAAAGATCCTTGCGGGTCAGCCACATCGCCAGCTCCAGGCGCCCGTCGTCCTCCTCGACGCTCAGCCAGATCGGCTGGTCGCCGCCCTCCAGCAGGTGCTCCCACCACACGAACGGGCCCTCGCGGAACGTCACCGACCCGCGGACCACCAGGTCGACTCCGCCGTAGCTGACGATGGCCCCGGGCCCGAGCTGGCGGGGCCCGAACTGCGGCATGGCGTTGAACGACAGCGGATCGGAACGCCCGGCCGGCCGGGCCGGCTTCTTGGGCCGCCGCAATGCGATGACCAGCACCACGACCGACGCGATGAACAGCACCGCCGCGAGGACGAGCAGGAGTGTTCCCACGCCAAACCTTCCATCCCACAGTGCTAGCCACAGTGCCAGAGCGAACGTGAGGCTATAAGTTAACAGCTTTTGCCCGGCGGCAGCGTGTCCTGCCGGGTGCCGTCGGTGGCGCCGGTTAGGCTATCGAACAGCTGTTCGTACGAAGGAGCCGGCAATGCGCGTGATGGGCGTCGACCCCGGGCTGACCCGATGCGGTCTGGCGGTCGTGGAGAGCGGCGGCGGGCGCAAGGTCGTCGCGCTCGACGTCGATGTGGTGCGCACCGCGTCGGACGCGCCGCTGACCAAGCGGTTGCTGGCCGTCAGCGATGCCGTCGAGCACTGGCTGGACACCCACCGGCCGGACGTGGTGGCCATCGAGCGGGTGTTCGCTCAGCACAACGTGTCGACGGTGATGGGCACCGCGCAGGCCGGCGGCGTAGTCGCGCTTGCGGCGGCCAGGCGCGGCATCGACGTTCACTTCCACACCCCCACCGAGGTGAAGGCAGCGGTCACCGGCAACGGGCTCGCCGACAAGGCGCAGGTCACCACGATGGTCACCAAAATCCTTGCGCTGCAGACGAAACCGACGCCGGCCGACGCGGCCGACGCGCTGGCGCTGGCGATCTGCCACAGCTGGCGCGCGCCGATGATCGCCCGGATGGCCGCGGCCGAGGCGTTGGCGGCTCAGCAGCGGCACGCCTACCGGGCCAAGCTGGCGGCGAAGCGCAAGGCGGTCGCCCGATGATCGCGTCGGTGCGCGGTGAGGTGCTCGAGGTGGCGCTCGACCACGTCGTCATCGAGGCGGCAGGGGTCGGCTACCGGGTCAACGCGACGCCGTCGACGCTGGCGACGCTGCGGCAGGGGACCGAGGCCAGGCTGATCACCGCGATGATCGTGCGCGAGGACTCGATGACGTTGTACGGGTTCACCGACGCGCAGACCCGCGACCTGTTCCTGACGCTGCTGTCGGTATCGGGGGTCGGGCCCCGGCTGGCGATGGCGACGCTGGCGGTGCACGACGCTGCCGCGCTGCGCCAGGTGCTGCACGACGGCGACGTCACGGCGCTGACCCGGGTGCCCGGCATCGGCAAACGCGGCGCCGAGCGGATGGTGCTGGAGCTGCGCGACAAAGTGGGCGGCGTCGTGGCCGGCGAAGCGCCGCTGGTCAACGGCCACGCGGTGCGCAGCCCCGTGGTGGAGGCGCTGGTCGGCCTCGGTTTCGCCGCCAAGCAGGCCGAGGAGGCCACCGACAAGGTGCTGGCCGGCGATCACGACGCGACGACGTCCAGCGCGCTGCGGGCCGCCCTGTCCCTGCTGGGTAAGTCCCGATGACCGACGAGTTTTCCGACTATTCCGAACGCGACGTCTCGCCGGCGCTGACCGTCGGCGAGGGCGACATCGACGTCAGCCTGCGGCCCCGCTCGCTGCGCGAGTTCATCGGGCAGTCGCGGGTGCGCGAGCAGCTGCAGCTGGTCATCGAGGGGGCCAAGAACCGCGGCGGCACACCGGATCACATCCTGCTGTCCGGCCCGCCGGGGCTGGGCAAGACGTCGCTGGCGATGATCATCGCGGCGGAGCTCGGCTCGTCGCTGCGGGTGACGTCCGGCCCGGCGCTGGAACGCGCCGGCGACCTGGCCGCGATGCTGTCCAACCTGGTCGAGCACGACGTGCTGTTCATCGACGAGATCCACCGCATCGCGCGGCCCGCCGAGGAGATGCTCTACCTGGCCATGGAGGACTTCCGGGTCGACGTGGTGGTCGGCAAAGGGCCTGGGGCGACGTCGATTCCGCTGGAGGTGGCGCCCTTCACGCTGGTCGGCGCCACCACCCGGTCCGGCGCGCTGACCGGCCCGCTGCGCGACCGGTTCGGATTCACCGCGCACATGGACTTCTACGAGCCCGCCGAGCTGGAGCGGGTGCTGGCCCGGTCCGCCGGGATCCTCGGCATCGAGCTGGGCGCCGACGCGGGCACCGAGATCGCGCGCCGCTCGCGCGGAACCCCGCGGATCGCCAACCGGCTGCTGCGCCGCGTGCGCGACTTCGCCGAGGTGCGCGCGGACGGCGTCATCACCCGCGACGTCGCCAAGTCCGCGCTGGCGGTCTACGACGTCGACGAGCTCGGCCTGGACCGGCTGGACCGGGCGGTGCTGTCGGCGTTGACCCGCGGCTTCGGCGGCGGCCCGGTCGGGGTTTCGACGCTGGCGGTGGCGGTGGGTGAGGAGTCCGCGACCGTCGAGGAGGTGTGCGAGCCCTTCCTGGTGCGGGCGGGCATGGTCGCGCGCACCCCGCGCGGCCGGGTGGCCACCGCCCAGGCCTGGACGCACCTCGGCCTGACCCCGCCCGCCGGGGCGGCCGGCCTCGGGCAACCGGGCCTCTTCGACTAGCGCCGGTTACGCCACCGCCGACCCGGGTACCCGGTCAGCATCAGCAAACCGCTCGGCGGAGGAGATTCTGATGAGGCGCACTGGTCCTGACTATGAAAGCCCACGCACGGCATACATGCCACGCACCCGCGGTGCGGTGTCCGGGCTGCTCCTGATCCTCTTGGGTGCGTGGGGGGCGCTGGCCCCGTTCATCGGACCCCTGATCAGGTGGACGTATTCCGTCGACCCGGCCTGGACGTGGACGGCCGCCAAAGGCTGGCTGGAGGTATTGCCCGGCGTTGTCGCCGCGGTGGGCGGCCTGATCCTGCTCGTCGCGGGCAGCCGGTCCAGCGCCATGCTCGGTGGCTGGCTGGCGGTGTTCGCCGGCGCCTGGTTCGTGGTCGGCCGGGCGTTCGCCTCGACGCTGAACATCGGCGACGTCGGCCAGCCGGTGGCGGCGACGGACCTGAAGCGGGCCCTGCTCGAGGTCACCTACTTCACCGGCCTGGGCGCGCTGATCGTGTTCCTCGGCGGCGCCGCCCTGGCGCGCGTCGCGGTCCGGCATGCGCGCGACGTCCGGGACGTCGCAGTGGCCGAACCGGCGCCTGTGGCCGCCACGCCGGCACAGGAACCGGCCGTGCACGACGAATCACCTCGCGACGTGCGGAGCGACGAGCCGGCGCGCGGTGGCTTCTTCCACCGGGGCGGCTTGTTCCGCCGGCACCACCACGCCGGCGTCTAGCGACTGACGCGCGAGAGCACCGGTAGTTCCAAATGGGCCGCCGGTGCTTTTGCGCGCCGGGGCGACGGCGGCTCGGTATGGTTCTTGGGTCTTCGACTAGCGAGGAGGAGCGATGCTCACCGTCGGGTTGGTGTTCGCGGGGCTGGCAGCCCTACTGCACGTGTACATCTTCACGATGGAGTCGCTGACCTGGACCTCGGCGCGCACCCGCGCCGTCTTCGGCACGACGCCCGAGGAGGCCGAGACCACCCGGCTGCTCGCGTTCAACCAGGGCTTCTACAACCTGTTCCTGGCGATCGTCACGATCCTCGGCATTCCCCCCGTGATCATGGGCGACAAGGCCGTCGGCGTCGCGCTCGTTCTCGCCGGCGTGGGATCCATGGCCGCCGCCGCGATCGTGCTGCTGTTCTCCGCGCGGGACAAGGCGCGCGCCGCTGTGATCCAGGGCACATTGCCGGTGATCGCCATCGTGCTGCTGGTCCTCGGCCTGTCCTGGTAACACCAGCCTCACTGGTCACGCAACGCCGCTCCTTCTGCCCGCGGGGTGTTACATCGCGGCCGGGTCGGGTATTCCCGGGGGGCCGGAAATCGGCCCGGCTTCAATTGAGGAGATGGAATGAAATACGCAGATAGGGACCATCCAGGCGCGTTGACCATGCCGCGCTCGCGCGGCGCGATCAGCGGATTGATCCTGGTGATCCTTGGCGCCTGGGGTGCGTTGATCCCGTTCGTCGGCCCCCACTTCAACTTCGCCTACACGCCCGACCGCGACTGGGCCTGGACGACCGCGCGCGGCTGGCTCGAGGTGCTGCCGGGCGCCGCCACGGTGGTGGGGGGACTGCTGCTGATCGTCGCCGGCAACCGCATCGCCGCGATGCTGGGCGGCTGGCTCGCGGTCCTGTCCGGCGCCTGGTTCGTCGTCGGCGGGCAGATCGCACCGCTGCTGGGCATCGGGTCCGCCGGCGACCCGATCGCCGCGACCGAACGCAAGCGGGCCGCGCTCGAGGTTTCCTACTTCTCGGGCCTCGGCGCGCTGATCATCTTCGTGGGCGGGGTGGTCCTGGCGCGCACCGCGGTCCGGCTGGCGCGCGACGTGGAACCCTTGGGGTCGGTGGAGTCGGAGGCGGCTGCGCCGGTCGGGGAGCCGGCGTACATGTCCGGGCTCGACGAATCGCCCGCGGTGTCGTCGGGCGCGGTGACCAAGCCGCGGATGGAGCGGGGCTGGCGCCGCCAGCGCGAAGCGGGGTCGCCGAACGCGGCGTACCTGCGCTGGCCCCACCCTCAGGGCTGAGTCTGCGGATAAAGCGAATCGCCCAGCCCCGAAGGGGGCTGGGCGATCGCATTGGTGTTTACAGCAATCCGAGCAGCTGCAGATCGGTGGCGTACTTGACGATGATCGGCGCGGAGACATGCGGAATGTCTTTGTCCGGGCCGATTTTCGCCTCCTGCACGGCGGCGCGGAACCGGTCGGTCGGAGCCAGCGAACCGCGCATCGGCTTCTCCGGCTTCTGGTAGTTGTGCAGCAACGGCAGCAGCGAGTACTGGCGCTGCCGTTCCGGCAAGGCCCGCATCGACCCCTCGAACCGGCGCAGCCACTCGCCGTGGTCGGCGATGCGCTGGATCGGGTAACCGGCGTCGACGAGCCAGTCGACGTACTCGTCGAGGCCGATGCCGTCGTCGTAGGGGTTCATCACGTGGTACGTCTCGAACCCTTCCGTCTCCACCAAGGTGGCGATCGCCGCGGCGATGAACTCGACGGGCAGTCCGTCGTAATGCGCGCGCTGCCGGTTGCCCTCGGCGTCCAGCTCGTAGAACGAACCGGGCGCGACGCCGGTGGCGACCAGGCTCAGCATCATCCTGGTGAACATGTCCGGCAGGTTCAGCTGGCCCGCGTAGGTGGTGTCGGCCAGGATCATGTCGCACCGGAACACCGCCACGGGCAGGCCGCACAGGTCGTGCGCCTCGCGCAGCAGCACCTCGCCGGCCCACTTGCTGTTGCCGTAGCCGTTGGCGTAGGCGTCGTTGATCGCCCGCGTCGGGCTGATCTGCCGGATGTCGGCGTCCTCGACGAACTTGCCCGGCTCGATCTGGTCGCCCACACCGATCGTCGACACGTAGACGTACGGCTTCTGCCTCGTGGTCAGCGCCAGCCGGATCAGCTCGGCGGTGCCCAGCGCGTTGGGCCCGAACAGCTCGCTGTACGGCAGCACGTGGTTGACCAGCGCCGCGGGGTCGACGATCAGGTCGACCGTGTCGGCCAGCCGCTGCCAGGTCTGCCGGTCCAGGCCGAGGTCTGCCTCGCCCTTGTCGCCGGCGACGACCTCCAGGTGGTCGGCCGCCAGCGCCCGGTAGTGGGCCAGCAGCTCGGGGTCTCCGCTGTCGAAGGTCTGGTCGAGCCGCGCGCGGGCCTCCTCGTCGGAGCGGGCCCGCACCAGGGCGATCACCTTGCCGTCGACCAGGTCCATCCGCTCGAGCCATTCCAGCGCCAGGTAGCGGCCCAGGAAGCCGGTCGCGCCGGTCAGCAGGACCGTCCGCACCTCGGAGGTGGGCTTGGGCAGCTCGGGCGCCGCGGTCAGCGTCGAGGGCTCGAGGAACTTGTCCAGCGTCAGCTCGGCGGCGTGCACCTCGGTCGCGTCGCGACCGTGCACCGAGGCGAAGCTGGGCCGCTTGGTGCCCTTGCGCTCGCCCTCGATGTAGGTGGCGATCGCCGCCAGGTCGTTGGCCGGGCTGACGATCACGCCGACCGGCACGTCGACGTCGAAGATCTCGTGCAGCAGGTTGCCGAATGTCAACGCCGACAACGAGTCTCCGCCCAGATCGGTGAAGTGCGCGTCCGCCGACAGGTCGCCGGCCCCGCTGCCCAGCAGCGCCCCGGCGGCCCGGGTGACCGTCTGCAGCACCGGGGCGTCGGCGCCGCTGCGGCGCAGCTCGCCGAGCTCGTGGGCCTGGCCCTCGGCCAGCTCGGTGTACAGCTGTTCCAGCCGCTCGCCGTAGTGCTGCTTCAGCTTCGGCCACGCCAGCTTGCGGATGCCGGTCAGCAGACCGTTCTCCAGCGTGAAAGGCGTTGTCTCGATGATGAAGTCGCGCGGCACCTCGTAGGACTGCAGGCCGGCGTCCTTCGCGACGTTCTGCAGCGAGTCGGCGATCAGCGGCTTCAACGTCTCAATATCGTTGGCCACCAACGCTTCTTCGGTCGGCACCACGACGGCCAGCAGGTACGGGTGGGCGCTGTTGCCGTAGACGTAGATCTGGCGCACCAGCGGGCTGTTGCCGAAAACCGCCTCCAGCTTCGCGACGGTGACAAACTCGCCCTGCGCGAGCTTGAGCACGTTGTTGCGGCGGTCGACGTAGACCAGCTTGTCGGGGGCGACCTCGGCGACGACGTCGCCGGTGCGGTAGTAGCCGTCCTCGTCGAACACGCCGGCGGTGACCTCGGGCCGCTTGTAGTAGCCGGGGAACATGTTGTTGGTCTTGAGCAGCAGCTCGCCGCGCGGGTACGGCCGGTCGGTGGCGAAGTAGCCCAGGTCCGGGACGTCGACCAGCTTGTAGTCGATCACCGGCGGGCGCTGCACTTCGCCGTCGAACAGGACCATCCCCGCCTCGGTGGAGCCGTAGCCGTCCAGCAGATGCATCTCGAGCAGTGACTCGACCCACTCGCGCAGCTCCGGGGAGGTGGGGGCCGAGCCGGTCATCGCGAAGATGAATCGCCCGCCCAGCAGGTACTGGCGCAGCTCGTCCATCACCTCGGCCTCACCGTCCCCGCGGTCGACCCGGCGCTGGTACTCCGCGTAGATCGTCTCCCAGATCCGGGGCACGAAGTTCATCTCGGTGGGCCGGACCAGCTCGAGGTCCTCCAGCAGCGTCGAGAGGTCGCTGCGGGCCGCGAAGTAGGCGGTGCCGCCGTTGCCGAGGGTGCCGTAGAGGATGCCGCGCCCCATGACGTGGCTCATCGGCATGAAGTTGAGGGTGATCGACGCGGCGCTGGGTCCGAACCAGTTCCTGGCCGACCGGCACCACATCTTCCCGACGTTGCTCGCCGGGTACATCGCGCCCTTGGGCGCGCCGGTGCTGCCGGAGGTGTAGATCAACAGGGCCAGCGGGTCCGTGTCCGCGGGTGCCGACGTCGGCGCCGCGGGCAGCTCGCTGCCGCGCACCAGGAGGTCGGCCAGGGCCTCGACGGTGACGGTGGTGTCGGCCAGCCGCGCGCGGGCGGCCTCGACGGCCTCGCGCTCGTCGTCGGCCTCGGGGTGGTAGTCGAACACGACCAGTTTGGCCGGCGCTTGCCCGCCCAGGATCAGCTCGACGGCGTCGGGCAGCTGGTTCACGCCGGCCGCGATCACGCTGGGCTCGGTCTCGGTGACGATCGGCTGCAGCTGGGTGATCGCCGCGCTGGTCTGCAGCGGCACCGACACGGCGCCGATCATGCCGAGCGCGATGTCGATGGTGGCGTAGTCGACGCTGTTGAAGCCGAGCACGCACACCCGGTCGCCGGGCCGGACCGAGTCGTGGGCCAGCGCGCGGGTCAGCGCGCCGACGCGGTCGCGCAGCTCGCCGTAGGTGACGGTCTCGTAGCGGGGGAGCAGCTCGAGCGAGGTGCGCCCGGTCTTGACGTCCTTGACGAACTCGACGGTGCGCTGCCCGAGGGCCGGGCGGTCGGCGTAACCCTCGAGCACGGTCTGGATGATCTGCGGCAGTCGCAGTCCAGGCTGCTCAAGGGCCTCGGCGACGGCCGGGTCCGGTCGGGCGGCGGCGAACTGTGCGTCGTTGGCGGTGAGGTCGTCGACGCGGCGGGCGAGCCATTGTTCCTGGGTGGTGGTAGTCGACATAAAGGTTCCCTTTTAACGCGTAAGCACTAAATGATTGGGTCGCGCGACGTTGCGCTGATGTCTAAAACGTTAGCAAAACTAACGGTATTCCTCAATGATCCCGTTGGCGGTGTGACCTTGCACACGCGCTAGAGGTCGGCGAGGAGACCGGTCAGGGTGTCGAGGCCCTCGGTCAGCAGCTCGTCGCTGATGGTCAGCGGCGGCAGCAGCCGGATCACGTTGCCGTACATCCCGCACGTCAGCACGATGACCCCGGCCGCGGCGGCCGCCTTCGAAAGCGCTTGGGTCAGTTCGGGATCGGGGTCCGACGTCCCCGAGTTCACCAGCTCCACGGCGATCATCGCGCCGCGACCACGAACGTCACCGATCCGGTCGTCGGACGCCTGCAGCCGCAGCAGCGGTTCGGTGATCAGCCGTTCCAACTGCCGCGCCCGCTCGATCAGGCCGTCGCTCTCGATGGTCTCGATGGTGGCCAGTGCAGCAGCACAAGCGATCGGGTTGCCGCCGAACGTGCCGCCCAAACCGCCGACGTGGGGTGCGTCCACGATTTCGGCCCGGCCGGTCACCGCCGACAGCGGCAGCCCGTCGGCGATGCCCTTGGCCGTGCAGATCAGGTCGGGCTCCAGGCCGGCCGCGCCCTCGTGCTCGCAGGCGAACATCGCGCCGGTGCGCGCGAACCCGGTTTGCACCTCGTCGGCGATGAACACCACGTCGTTGCGGCGGCACCAATCCAGCAACGTGGGCAGGAATCCCTCGGCCGGAACGATGAACCCGCCCTCGCCCTGGATCGGCTCGATCAGGACGGCGGCCAGGCTCTCCGCGCCGACCTGGCCCTCGATCACCCGGATCGTCCGCGCGGCGGCCTTCGCGCCGTCGGTGGCCAGTTCCTTGTCGAGCAGGCCGTCCCGATAGGGATAGGACAGCGGGGCGCGGTAGATCTCCGGGGCGAACGGCCCGAAGCCGCTCTTGTAGGGCATGGACTTGGCGGTGAGCGCCATCGCCAGGTTGGTGCGCCCGTGGTAGGCGTGGTTGAACGCCACCACGGCCGGCTTGCGGGTGTAGGCGCGCGCGGTCTTGACGGCGTTCTCGACCGCCTCGGCGCCGGAGTTGAACAACACCGAGCGCTTTTCGCCGGAGCCCGGGGTGATCCGGTTGAGCTCCTCGGCGACGGCGACGTACTCCTCGTACGGCGTCACCATGAAGCAGGTGTGCGTGAAGTCGTCGACCTGCGCGCGCACCGCGTCCACCACCCGCGGCGACGAGTTGCCGATCGTGGTGACCGCGATGCCGGAGCCAAGGTCGATGAGCCGGTTGCCGTCGACGTCCTCGACGATGCCGCCGCCGGCGCGCGTGACGTAGACCGGCAGCGAGACGTTGACGCCGTGGGACACCGCCGCGGCCCGGCGCTTGTTGAGTTCCAGCGATGTGGGACCGGGGATTTCGGTGACCAGCTGGCGAGTCTGCTCGAGGCTGGCCACGACGTCCTCCTCACCGCGGCGCGAGTGTCACGTCGCGCGTCAAGCCTATCTGGTTCACCGCGACTCAGCGGGGCCAGTCATTGGCCACCCGGGGTGCTGGCACACTGGCCGTTACTGGTCGTTTCGAGCCCCGGAATGCCGCATAAGAGAGATAAGGCGCGATGAATAGTTTGGTCATGTTTTTGCCGTTCGTGCTCATCATGGTCGGCTTCATTTATTTGCAGGGGCGCCGGCAGAAGAAGGCGATGCAGGCCACCATCGACCTGCACGACTCGTTGCGCCCCGGGGACCGGGTGCACACCACGTCCGGGCTGGAAGCCACCGTCGTCGCCATCACCGACGACACCGTCGACCTGGAGATCGCCTCCGGCGTAGTCACCACGTGGATGAAGCTGGCCGTGCGCGACAAGATCCTGCCCGAGGAGCCCACCGGGGCCCACGAGTTCGGCGACGACGACGGCGCCGACGACTTGGAGGAATCCGACGGGCTGACCGACCCGGGCCGGTAGGCGACAGGCACGTAGGCTTTTCTAGGCTCGGCCGGGGCAAGAAACCGATTCGCGAGGAGATACGAGGAAAGTGGCATCGTCATCGGCGCCGGTGCACCCTGTCCGCTACCTGTCGGTGTTTCTGTTGCTGCTGGTCGGCGTCTACCTTGCGGTGTTTCTCACGGGTGACAAGCGGGCCGCGCCCAAGCTCGGCATCGACCTGAGGGGCGGCACCCGGGTGACGCTGACCGCCCGCACGCCCGACGGTTCCCGGCCCAGCCGGGAGGCGCTGGCGCAGGCGCAGCAGATCATCAGCGCGCGGGTCAACGGGCTGGGCGTGTCCGGTTCGGAAGTCGTGGTGGACGGCGACAACCTGGTCATCACGGTGCCCGGCAACGAGGGCAACGAGGCCCGCAACCTGGGCCAAACCGCTCGCCTCTACATCCGGCCGGTGCTCAACTCGATGCCGGCGCAGCCCGCGCAGCCCAAGCCGCCTGCCCAGGGTGCTCCGGGCGGGCCGGCGCCCGGCCAGCCCGGCGGGGCGCAGCCCCAGCCGGCGCCCGGCCAGCAGCCCGCGCAACCGGCGCAGCCGGCGCCGCCTGGGCAGCCGGCGCCGCGCCCGCAACCGCGGCCCTATCCGCAGGACCCGCCCCCGCCGCCCAGCCCGGCACCGGCACCGGCGCCCGAGGCGCCCGCACCGCCGCCGGAGGCGCCCGCGCCGCCGGACCCGCGCAAGGACCTGGCCGAGCGCATCTCCGAGGAGAAGACGTGGCGGCAGAGCACCCGCCAGGGCATCCAGTTCCTCGCGCTGCAGTTCCAGGCGACCCAATGCGATAAAGACGACATCCTGGCCGGCAACGACGACCCGGCGCTGCCGCTGGTGACCTGCTCGACCGACCACAAGGTCGCCTACCTGCTGGGGCCGTCGATCATCAGCGGCGACCAGATCGCGGACGCCACGTCGAGCCAGAACCAGCGCGGCATCGGCTACGTCGTCGACCTGCAGTTCAAGCCGGCGGCGGCCAACACCTGGGCGGACTTCACCGCCGCCCACGTGGGCACCCAGACCGCGTTCACGCTGGACTCCCAGGTGGTCAGCGCCCCGATGATCCAGGAGGCCATCCCCGGCGGGCGCACCCAGATCTCCGGCGGCCAGCCGCCGTTCAACGCCTCCACCGCCAAGCAGCTGGCCAACGTCCTGAAGTACGGGTCGCTGCCGCTGTCCTTCGAATCCTCGGAGGCCCAAACCGTTTCGGCGACACTGGGATTGACCTCGCTGCGGGCCGGTCTGCTCGCCGGTGCGATCGGCCTGGTCCTGGTTCTGCTGTACTCGTTGCTCTACTACCGGGTGTTGGGTTTGCTCACCGCCTTGTCGCTAGCCGCTTCCGGTGCAATGGTTTTCGCGATCCTGGTGATCCTGGGCCGCCAGATCAACTACACCCTGGATCTGGCGGGCATCGCCGGCCTGATCATCGGCATCGGCACCACCGCCGACTCGTTCGTGGTGTTCTTCGAACGCATCAAAGACGAGATCCGCGAGGGCCGTTCGTTCCGGTCGGCGGTGCCGCGGGGCTGGGTGCGGGCGCGCCGGACGATCCTGTCGGGCAACGCCGTCACCTTCCTGGCCGCCGCGGTGCTCTACGCCCTGGCGATCGGGCAGGTGCGGGGCTTCGCCTTCACCCTGGGCCTCACCACGCTGCTGGACACCGTGGTGGTGTTCCTGGTGACCTGGCCGCTGGTCTACCTGGCGTCCCAGTCGGCGACGCTGGCCAAGCCGGCCTACAACGGCCTGGGCGCCGTGCAGCAGGTCGCGCGCGAACGCCGGGCCGCGGACGTGAAGACGGGACGGGGATAGGGCATGAGCGCCGCCAAGGACGCGACCGCGCTGGCCGACAGCGCCCAGCTGCCGCACCACAATTTCATCTCCCGGCTCTACACGGGCACGGGCGCGTTCGAGGTCATCGGGCGGCGCCGGCTGTGGTACGGGATCAGCGGCGCGATCGTCGCGGTCGCGGTCCTCAGCATTGTGCTGCGCGGCTTTATCTTCGGGATCGACTTCAAGGGCGGCACCACCGTCTCGATGCCGCGGGGTAACGCGCAGACCGCGCAGGTGTCCGAGGTCTTCGCGAAGACCATCGGCAAGGACGCGGAGTCGGTCGTCATCGTCGGCAACGGCGCCTCGGCGACGGTGCAGATCCGTTCGGAGACCCTGACCAACGACCAGACCACCAAGCTGCGCAACGCCCTGTTCGACGCCTTCCAGCCGAAGGGCGCCGACGGCAAGCCGAGCAAGCAGGCCATCAGCGACTCGGCGGTGTCGGAGACCTGGGGCGACCAGATCACCAAGAAGGCGCTGATCGCGCTCGTGGTGTTCCTGACGCTGGTCAGCTTGTACATCACGATCCGCTACGAGCGCTACATGGCGATCTCCGCGCTGACCACCATGGTCTTCGACCTGACCGTCACCGCGGGCATCTACTCACTGGTCGGCTTCGAGGTCAGCCCGGCAACCGTCATCGGGCTGCTGACCATTCTGGGTTTCTCGCTCTACGACACCGTCATCGTGTTCGACAAGGTCGAGGAGAACACCCGCGACTTCCAGCACACCAACCGGCGCACCTTCGCCGAGCACGCCAACCTGGCGATCAACCAGACGTTCATGCGCTCGATCAACACCAGCCTGATCAGCGTGCTGCCGGTGCTGGCGCTGATGGTCGTGGCGGTGTGGCTGCTGGGCGTCGGCACGCTGAAGGACCTGGCGCTGGTCCAGCTGGTCGGCATCCTGGTCGGCACCTACTCGTCGATCTTCTTCGCCACCCCGCTGCTGGTCACCCTGCGCGAACGCACCGAGCTGGTGCGCACCCACACCCGCCGGGTCCTCAAGCGGCGCACCCGCTCCGACGACTCGGCGGTCGAGATCTCCGAGTCGTCCGGCGAAGAGCCCACGGCCGAAGAGGAGGCTTCGGAGGCGCCCGAGGCCGCGGAGGCCCCCGAGGCCCCCGCCAAGGCCGCCCCGAGCAAGCCGGCGCCCGGCGCGCGCCCGGTGCGCCCCACCGGGACCCGGCGCCCGACCGGCAAGCGAAACGCGGGCCGGCGGTAGGCCGGATGGTGCGGGCCGGCCGGGGGAACCTGAGGGGAACCGCGGCGGCTGCGTTGGCGGCGACGCTGCTGGTGGCCTTCGCGCTGACGGGGTGCTCGGGCAGCGCCGCCTCGAACGTCGACTACGTGGTCGACGGCCCGCTGGCCAGCTACAACACCAACACCGTCGTCGGCGCCGCGTCGGCGGGAGCGCAGGCCTTCGCCCGCACCCTCACCGGCTTCGGGTATCACGGCCCCGACGGCCAGGTGGTCGCCGACCGCGACTTCGGCTCCGTCTCGGTCGTGGGCGGGTCGCCGCTGGTGCTGGACTACCAGATCGCCGACAACGCCGTCTACAGCGACGGCAAGCCGGTGACCTGCGACGACCTGGTGCTGGCGTGGGCGGCCCAGTCCGGCCGGTTTCCCGGCTTCGACGCCGCCAGCCAGGCCGGCTACGTCGACATCGCCAACGTCGAGTGCATCCCCGGCCAGAAGAAGGCCCGGGTGTCCTTCGCCCCCGACCGCGCCGTCGTCGACTACGCCCAACTGTTCGCCGCGACCTCGATGATGCCGTCGCACGTGATCGCCGACCAGCTCAACGTCGACGTCACCGCGGCGCTGCTCAGCAACAACGGGCCGCTGGTGGCGCAGATCGCCAAGCTGTGGAACACCGGCTGGGACCTCAAGCCCGGAGCCGACGTCAAGCGCTTCCCGTCGTCGGGGCCGTACAAGATCGAGCGAATCCTGGACGGCGGCGCGGTGGTGCTCGTCGCCAACGACCGGTGGTGGGGCCCCAAGCCGGTCACCAAGCGGATCACGGTGTGGCCGCAGGGGCCTGACATCCAGGACCGGGTCAACGGCCGCAGCGTCGACGTCGTCGACGTCGCGGCCGGTTCCTCCGGCGCGCTGGCCACCCCGGACAACTACGAACGCGCCGACTCGCCGTCGGACGGCATCGAGCAGCTGATCTTCGCGCCGCAGGGGCCGCTGGCGCAGCAAAAGGCCCGCCGCGCGTTCGCGTTCTGCACGCCGCGCGACACGATCGCGCACGACGCCGGGGCGGCGATCGCCAATTCCCGCCTGCAGCCGGCCACCGAGGACGCGATCGCGGCCGGGGAGGGCGCCGCCGAAGCCGGCCCGTTCGGCAAGGCCGACCCCGCCGCCGCCCGCGACGCGCTGGGCGGCGCGCCGCTGCCGGTGCGGATCGGCTACCAGGGGCCCAACGCGCGGCTGGCGGTCACCGTCGGGACGATCACCAAGTCCTGCGAGGCGGCCGGCATCACCGTCACCGGCGTCCCGCTGGACACCTCCGGGCCCCAGGCGCTGCGCGACGGCAAGATCGACGTGCTGCTGGCCAGCACCGGCGGGGCCACCGGCAGCGGGTCGACGGGCTCGTCGGCCATGGACGCCTACGCCCTGCACAGCGGCAACGGCAACAACCTGTCCGGCTACAGCAATCCCCAGGTCGACGGGGCGATCAGCGCGCTGGTGGTGTCGGCCGACCCGGCCGAGCGGGTCAGGCTGCTGGCGCAGGCGGCCCCCCTGCTGTGGGCCGACATGCCGACCCTGCCGCTGTACCGGCAGCAGCGCACGCTGCTGACATCGAAGAAGATGTACGCCGTGAGCAGGAATCCGACGCGGTGGGGGGCGGGCTGGAACATGGATCGATGGGCGCTGGTCGAGTGACGGGCGTCCCGTTGGCCGACCTGATCGCGTCGCTGACCCGCGACGTCGCCGATTTCCCGCAGCCCGGCGTGCAGTTCAAGGACCTCACCCCGTTGTTCGCCGACCGGGACGGGATGAACGCGGTCGTCGACGCGCTGGCCGACGTCGCGTCCGGCGCCGACCTGGTCGCCGGCATCGACTCCCGCGGGTTCCTGGTCGCCGCGGCCGTCGCCGGCCGACTGGGCACCGGCGTGCTGGCGATCCGCAAGGCCGGCAAGCTGCCGCCGCCGGTGCACGCCGAGCGCTACGACCTGGAATACGGCAGCGCGACCCTGGAAATCCCGGCCGACGGGATCGAACTGCGCGGCCGAGACGTTGTGGTCATCGACGACGTGCTCGCCACCGGCGGCACCCTCGGCGCGGCCGCCCGGCTGGTGCGGCGCGCCGGGGGGCGCGTGACCGCGGCCGCGGTGGTGGTGGAGCTCGTCGCGCTGGGCGGCCGCGAGGCCGTGGCGCCGCTGCCGGTGTACAGCCTGAGCCGCGCCTAACCCGGGGATATAAGCGATATCCTCGACCTCGGAGGTGACAATCGTGGCGGACGACCAGAGCACGACGCAGGCCGTCGCGCCGCCCATCGACGAGACGCCGGTCGTCGAGCCCTCAGAGGCGCCGACCGAGACGCTGAAGACCTCCAGCAGCGCCTCCCGCCGGGTCCGGGCCCGGCTGGCGCGGCGCATGACCGCCCAGCGCAGCACGCTGAACCCGGTGCTCGAGCCCTTGGTGGCGGTGCACCGGGAGATCTATCCCAAGGCGAACCTGCAGCTGCTACAGCGGGCGTTCGAGGTCGCCGACGAGCGGCACGCCACCCAGCTGCGCCACTCCGGTGACCCCTACATCACCCACCCGCTGGCCGTCGCGAACATCCTGGCCGAATTGGGCATGGACACCACCACTTTGGTGGCCGCGCTGCTGCACGACACCGTCGAGGACACCGGCTACACGATCGAGGCGTTGAGCGAGGAATTCGGCGAGGAGGTGGGCCACCTCGTCGACGGCGTGACCAAGCTGGACCGGGTGGTGCTGGGCAGCGCCGCCGAGGGCGAGACCATCCGCAAGATGATCACCGCCATGGCCCGCGACCCGCGGGTGCTGGTGATCAAGGTCGCCGACCGACTGCACAACATGCGCACCATGCGCTTCCTGCCGCCGGAGAAGCAGGCCCGAAAGGCCCGCGAAACACTGGAAGTCATTGCGCCACTTGCACATCGGCTGGGTATGGCCAGCGTCAAGTGGGAACTGGAAGACCTGTCGTTCGCGATCCTGCACCCCAAGAAGTACGAGGAGATCGTGCGGCTGGTCGCCGGGCGCGCTCCGTCGCGCGACACCTACCTGGCCAAGGTCCGCACCGAGATCGTCAACACCCTGAACGCGTCGAAGATCAAGGCGACGGTCGAGGGCCGGCCCAAGCACTACTGGTCGATCTATCAGAAGATGATCGTCAAGGGCCGCGACTTCGACGACATCCACGACCTGGTCGGCATCCGCATCCTGTGCGATGAGATCCGCGACTGCTACGCCGCGGTCGGCGTGGTCCACTCGCTTTGGCAGCCGATGGCGGGCCGGTTCAAGGATTACATCGCCCAGCCGCGCTACGGAGTGTACCAGTCGCTGCACACCACCGTCGTCGGGCCGGAGGGCAAGCCGCTGGAAATCCAGATCCGCACCCGCGACATGCACCGCACCGCCGAGTACGGCATCGCCGCGCACTGGCGCTACAAGGAGGCCAAGGGCCGCAACGGGCTTCCGCACCCGCACGCCACCGCCGAGATCGACGACATGGCCTGGATGCGCCAGCTGCTCGACTGGCAGCGGGAGGCCGCCGACCCCGGCGAGTTCCTCGAGTCGCTGCGTTATGACCTTGCGGTCCAGGAGCTCTTCGTCTTCACCCCCAAGGGGGATGTGATCACGCTGCCGACCGGGTCGACGCCGGTGGACTTCGCCTACGCCGTGCACACCGAGGTCGGCCACCGCTGCATCGGCGCCCGCGTCAACGGCCGGCTGGTGGCGCTGGAACGCAAGCTCGAAAACGGGGAAGTCGTCGAGGTTTTCACGTCCAAGGCGCCCAACGCGGGGCCGTCGCGGGACTGGCAGCAGTTCGTGGTGTCCCCGCGCGCCAAGACGAAGATCCGCCAATGGTTCGCGAAAGAACGCCGCGAGGAGGCGCTGGAGGCGGGCAAGGACGCGATGGCGCGCGAGGTGCGCCGCGGCGGACTTCCGTTGCAGCGCTTGGTAAACGGCGAGTCGATGGCAGCGGTGGCCCGCGAGCTGCACTACGCCGACGTGTCCGCGCTCTACACCGCGATCGGTGAGGGGCATGTGTCGGCCCGCCACGTCGTGCAGCGGCTGCTGGCCGAGCTCGGCGGCATCGACCAGGCCGAGGAGGAACTCGCCGAGCGGTCCACGCCGACCACCATGCTGCGCCGCCCGCGTAGCAGCGACGACGTCGGCGTCTCGGTTCCCGGGGCGCCCGGCGTGCTGACCAAGCTGGCCAAGTGCTGCACGCCGGTGCCCGGCGACCAGATCATGGGCTTCGTCACCCGCGGCGGCGGGGTCAGCGTGCACCGCACCGACTGCACCAACGCCGCGTCGCTGCAACAGCAGGCCGAACGCATCATCGAGGTGCTGTGGGCGCCGTCGGCGTCGTCGGTGTTTCTGGTGGCCATCCAGGTCGAGGCGCTCGACCGGCACCGGCTGCTGTCGGACATCACGCGGGTGCTGGCCGACGAGAAGGTCAACATCCTGTCGGCGTCGGTCACCACCTCGGGTGACCGCGTGGCGATCAGCCGGTTCACCTTCGAGATGGGCGACCCCAAGCACCTCGGGCACCTGCTCAACGTCGTGCGCAACGTCGAGGGCGTGTACGACGTCTACCGGGTGACTTCCGCCGCTTAGGTTTTCGGGGTCAACTGATCTTCGTCAGGGTGAACACGTCGTGGTGGGATTCCCCGGCCTCCGGTATCCCGCACGTCCCCGCCGGTAAGTTGTTCCACATCTCGCCGCGCAAAGTGCTTGCGTCCCAGGAATAGTGGGCAGCTCCGGCGGCCGAACTGCCGTCCGGGCAGGTGACCGAGTTGGGCATCAGCGGGTCATCGATGGTCCAGGTGCCATTGGCCAGGGTCGCCCGGCTGTCGGACCCGCTGTCCCAGGCGACATTGGCGCATCCGTCGCCGCATGAAGTGAATGTCAGGGTGTGCGTGTAACTCTTCCAACTCGCTTTGTAGACGCCGATCATCGTTTGGTCGGCCCAGGCCGCGCCCGCTGTACCGACCGCCAAACCGGCGAGCATTGCGAATACGGCAATTCCGCGCGTCGTCCTCACGAGTGGTACCTCCCTTTTGCGAGCTCGGGTTCTCACCGCGGTACCACAAGCGTGACAGCGAATGCGGGTATTCGGAATCACCCATTTCTGCAAACGGGGCCTCGGGGCGGAGTTCAGCGTTTTGTTCGCCGCCAAACGCCCCTATTCTTGGCGGATCGGGGTTTGACCGCGATAGGTGGTACTGGCATGACGGCGGCGGGATTGGCTTGCGGTGCGTGCGGTATCGAAATGCCGCCGAATTCGAAGTTTTGCAATGCGTGCGGGTCGCCGGTCGCCGTGCCCGGCACAACGGCGGAGTACAAGCAGGTGACGGTGCTGTTCGCCGACATGGTGCGCTCGATGGACATCGCGACCGCGCTGGACATGGAGCGGTGGCGAGAGATCATGACCGAAGCCGTCGAGCGCTCGGCCGCGGCCGTGCGCCGCTACGGCGGCACGGTCGAATACTACGGTGACGGGCTGATGGCCTTGTTCGGGGCGCCAGTTGCGTTGGAAGATCACGCTTTTCGGGCGTGTTTGGCCGCGCTGGCGATCCAGGACGAGGTGAACCTGCTGGCTGAGGAGGTGGCCCGCCGCGATGGCGTGCCGCTGCGGTTGCGGGTGGGCCTGAATTCGGGGCGCGTGATCGCCGGTGAAGTCGGCTCGGGGTCGCCGAGGTACGCCGCGACCGGCCAGCCGGTCGGGTTCGCCGAGCGGATGCAGTCGGTGGCGCCGCCGGGTGGGGTGATGCTGTCGGAGTCGACAGCACGGCTGGTCGAGCATGCCGCCACGCTGACCGAACCCGAGTGGGTGCACGTCAAGGGCATCGACCAACCGGTTCGCACGCGCCGGCTCATCGGAATCGGTCCGCGGCATGGGCCGATCGGGCGCGCCGAGGCCAGGCTGGTGGGTCGCAGCCAAGAGATGGCGGCTCTTTGCGCGCTGGTGGACCGCGCGATCAGCGGCCACGGTGGTGTGGTGGGTGTGGTGGGGCCGCCGGGCATCGGCAAGAGCCGGACGGCCCGCGAGACCGCGGCCGTGGCGGCCGGTCGCGGTGTCGGGGTGTTTTGGACCTACTGCGAATCCCTCGCCGGTGATGTTCCCTTCCGGGTGGTGGCCCAGCTGCTGCGCTCGCGCACGGGAGTGGCCGACCTCGGCGCCGAGGCCGCCCGCGCCCGGGTGCGGGAGCAGCTCCCGGACGCCGACCCCCAGGATCTGCTGCTGCTTGAGGATCTCCTCGGCATCGCCGATCCCGACGTGCCGCTGCCCGCCATCGACCCGGATGCGCGGCGCCGCCGGTTGACCGCCTTGATCAACGCCGCGTCGCTGGCCAGCACCCGACCGGCGCTGGTGATCATCGAGGATGCCCAGTGGATAGACACGGTCAGCGAGTCGATGCTGGCCGACTTCCTCACAGTCATCCCGCAAACCTCGTCGATGGTGTTGCTCACCGCCCGCCCCGAATACCAGGGAGCCTTGACCCGCGTGCCCGCCGCGCAGACGATCACGCTTGCCCCCCTGGGTGATTCGGACACGGCAGCGCTGATCGGTGAGCTGCTGGGCTCGGATCCGTCGGTCGGCGAGCTGGCGGATGCGCTCGCGGAACGGGCCGCCGGGAACCCGTTTTTCGCCGAGGAGATGGTGCGCGAGTTGGACCAAAGCGGGGCGTTGGCAGGCGAGCGCGGTGGCTACGTGCGCCAGGTCGATGTGGCCGAGGTGAGCGTGCCGGCCACAGTGCACACGGCCATCGAGGCGCGCATCGACCGCCTGAGCACACCGGCCAAGCGGACCGTGCACGCGGCGTCGGTGATCGGCGCCCGTTTCGGCGCGGACCTGCTTGACGCGTTGGGCATCGATGCGGTGCTCGACGAGCCGCTAGGCGCGGAGCTCATCGATCAGGTACGGCTCACCCCAACCGCCGAGTACGCTTTCCGCCACCCGCTGATCCGTGCGGTGGCCTACGAATCACAGCTCAAATCGGACCGTGCCGAGTTGCACCGGCGCGTCGCGGCAGCGATCGAATCACTCGACCCCGCAGCGGTTGACGAAAATTCAGCCCTAATTGCGGCGCATCTAGAGGCCGCCGGTGATTCGCACGCCGCCTATGGCTGGCACATGCGGGCGGCAACCTGGGCGACCTACCGCGATGTCAACGCTGCGCGACTGAGCTGGGACCGCGCCCAGAAGATCGCCGACGGGCTACCGGCCGATGACCCAAACCGAACAGCGATGCGTATTGCTCCGCGCACCATGTTGTGCGGGATCGCTTACCGAGTCTATGAACGTGTGGCCGGAACCCGGTTCGAGGAATTGCGGGAGTTGTGCGACGCCGCCGGGGATAAGGCGTCGCTGGCCATCGGGATGGCCGGGTTGATAATCGATTACGCGTTTGCGGACCGTGTGTGCGAAGCGTCGCAGGCGGCGTCGCAAGCCTGGACGTTGATCGAGTCAATCGGTGATCCGATCCTCGCGGTGGGACTGTCTATGCCGTTGCTCTATGCGAAGGCCGAGACCGTCGACTTTGTTGACGCGCTCCGCTGGTCGCAGCGAGTGATCGACCTGGCCGACGGCGACCCGACTAAGGGCAACTTCCTCTTCGGAGCGCCGCTAGCGATCGCGATTACGGCGCGTGGTGTGGCCCGGTCGTTCCTGGGTCAGCTCGGGTGGCGCGACGACCTGCGGGACGGCCTGGCCATTGCTGCCGAATTCGATCCAATGTCGGCCGCCACGGTCGTCGGCTGGACTTATTCCACGGGCACGATTTTCGGCCTGCTCAACCCCGACGATCGCGCAGTGCGTGACATTGAGAATGCCCTGCAGAATGCGGAACGCGCCGGTGATGACTTCGCGTTGTCCCAAGCCAAGATAACGCTGGGTCTAGCGCTGGTACACCGCCCCACGGCCGCCGACCGTAGTCGCGGGCTGCAGTTTTTGGCCGACGTCAAAGACCTGTGCCAACCCCGGGGACAGGCGTTATGCGACCTCTGGCTCGTCAATGTCTATTCGGCACGCGAGCTGGCCCGGGCTGGGGACCGCGATCAGGCCATACCGCTGATGCGTGCCGCCGTCGACCATCTGTTTAGCGAAGGACGACTGTTGCTGCATAGCATTCCAACGACCGGTGTTCTGGTGGAGACCCTGCTCGATCGCGCCGCCAACGGGGACGTGGCCGAAGCTGAGACCGCGATCGAACGGTTGGCGTCGGCGCCGGCCGACGAGGGTTTGGTGATACGGGACGTCTTGCTGCTGCGGCTGCGCGCGCTGCTGGCCCGCGCTCGCGGCGACGATTTCGCCTACTGCGGTTACCGGGATCGCTATCGCGCCATGGCGGAATCGCTTGGCTACGAAGGACACATCGCCTGGGCTCAGCAGATGTGCGGCTAGGGCAAGCCGTTCAGCCCGGGTGCGCCGAGCAGCGCGATGGTGCCGCCGCTGCCGGGGGTGCCCGCGGTCGTGCCAAGCCCGGCGTTGCCGCCGTTGCCGCCGGCGCCGAGGATCGCTACGGCGTTGCCGCCGTTGCCTCCGTTGCCGCCGGTCGTTAGGCCCTCTCCGCCGGCGCCGCCGGCCCCGCCGCCGCCCACGAGTAGTGGACCGGCCTGGCCGCCGGCCCCGCCGGCCCCGCCGGTGCCGGTTGAGCTCAATCCGCCGGCCCCGCCGGCCCCGCCGGGCCCCAAAAGCATGCCGGTGCCGCCGCCCGCCCCCCCGGCACCGCCGGTGCCGGTAGAGCTGTCTCCGCCGGCGCCGCCGGCGCCGCCGCCGTTGCCGATCAGGGCCCCATTGCCGCCGGTCCCGCCGGCGCCCCCGCCGGTCGCGCCGAATCCCCCGGCCCCGCCGTCTCCGCCGGCGCCTGTCACCAGGCCGGCGTTCCCTCCGGTTCCGCCGGCTCCGCCGGCGCCGGCCGCGCTGGCCCCGCCGTCCCCGCCGGCGCCGGCATGGCCGAAGAGCGGGCTGGCGTAGCCGCCGGGCCCGCCGGCACCGCCGGTGCCGGTGCCGTATCCGCCGACGCCACCGGCCCCTCCGCCCGCAGTGATCAGCCCGCCGATCAGACCACCGGTCCCGCCGGCCCCGCCAGCCCCGCCGGCCCCGCCGATGCCCAGTGCGGCCCCGCCGGCCCCGCCGGTCCCGCCGTACGCGGTCAGTCCGCTATTCCCGCCGGCCCCGCCGGCCCCGCCGACCGCGTTTGCTGCCGTGGTGAGCCCGCCATTGCCGCCAACGCCGCCATTGCCGGTCCCGGCGGTCCCGCCGGCCCCGCCGGCCCCGCCGTTGCCGGTCGATGAGTTTCCGCCGGCGCCGCCGGCGCCGCCCACAGCCAACAGCCCGCCATTACCGCCGTCACCACCGGGAAGACCCGGCCCACCCGAGCCGCCGGCACCGCCGTCGCCGAGCAGCCACCCGCCTGGCGCGCCGGGCTCCCCGGTGCCCGGCGCCCCGGGGGCGCCGTTGGCGAACAGCGGGCGCCCGGTAACTGCCTGGATGGGCGCGTCGATTGCGTGGAGCACCTGCTGCTGCAGGTTGTGCAGGGGCGAAGTGCTGGCCGGAGCGTTGAAGCCGTCGACACCCAGAAGTAGCCCGCCTGCACCACCGGCGCCAGCGGTGCCCAGCGCCGTGCCGAACCCGCCGTTGCCGCCGTTGCCGCCGTTGCCGATCATTAGGGCGTTGCCGCCGGCCCCGCCGGGCCCACCGGCGCCACTCAAGCTCGATCCGCCGGCGCCGCCCGGCCCGCCATTAAACACCAGAGACATCCCGCCGGCTCCGCCGTTCCCGCCGGTGCCGAGGTCGCTGGCGCCACCGGCCCCGCCTGCCCCGCCTGGGCCAAGCAGGCCGGCGTTGCCGCCGGCCCCGCCGTTACCGCCGTGCGCGCCGCCGGCGCCGCCGGTCCCGCCGAAGCCACCGTCGCCGACTAGGTAGCCGGTGCCGCCGTGTCCGCCGCCGCCACCGGTCCCGGTTTGGCTGGTACCGCCGGCCCCGCCTGCCCCGCCGTCGCCCAACAGCAGGGCGCCATTGCCGCCGGCCCCGCCCACCCCGCCGGTACCGGTGTGGCTCGATCCGCCGGCGCCGCCGGCGCCACCGCCACCGGCGAGCAGACCCGCATTGCCGCCAGCGCCGCCGGCACCCCCGGCGCCGGCATCGCTGAACCCGCCGGCCCCGCCGTTCCCGCCGCCCGCACCGATCAACCCGCTAAACAGCCCGCCGTTCCCGCCGGCCCCGCCGGCCCCACCAACGGTGAGGCCGTTTCCACCAGCGCCGCCGGCCCCACCGTGACCGCCGCCGCCGCCGTTGCCACCAGGTCCGCCGGGCCCGCCGGCCCCGAACGCGTTGAATCCACCCGCGCCGCCGGCCCCGCCGTAGCCGAACCCCGGGTCGAAGGAATTACCGCCGGCCCCGCCGGCTCCGGCGGCCATGGTCGCTGTGCCCGGGCCGCCGGCCCCGCCGGGCCCGCCGAAGCCCAGCAGCCCGGAGGGGCCGCCATTACCGCCGTTTTGGCCGGGCGCGCCGGAGCCGCCGGCGCCGCCGATGCCGAGCAGCCACCCGCCGGGGGCGCCGTCCTGTCCCGTTCCCGGGGCCCCGTTGGCGCCGTTGCCGATCAGCGGGCGCCCAGTCAGCGCCAGGCTGGGTGCATTGATCGCGTTGAGCACATCCTGCTCAACCGTCTGCGCCGGATTGGCGCCGAACGCGGCGACATTCGCAGCCTCCGCGCTGACATAGGAGCTCGCACCCGCGTTCAACACCTGGACAAACTGCTCGTGAAACGCGGCCGCCTGCGCACCGAGTGCCTGAAACCGTTGACCTTGGGCGGAGAACACAACGGCGATAGCCGCCGACACCTCATCCTCCGCGGCGGCCAGCACGCTCGTGGTTTGGGTGGCGGCGGCCGCGCGGGCCGTACTTAGGTTCGAGCCGAGTGTTGCCAAATCCGTTGCCGCCGAGGTCATTAGCTCTGGCGCTGCGATAACATACGACATGTCGATTTCACCTACCAGCACGCCCGGTCGGAACACGATCGCTTAACTCTGCGACTGGGCCGTGTCGCGGCACTCAGTAACCGACTACTGCACTTCGAGCAGCTGACTACTGCACTTCCTCGTGCGCGCCGCGCCTCGTCAACAACGATGCGAGTTCCTCGCGGCTGCCGCTCCCGGTCTTCGACATGGCCCGGTAGATGTGACTTTCGACCGTGCGCACGGAAAGGGTCAGTCGCTCGGCGACTTCGCGGTTGGATAACCCCTCACCGATCAGCATGACGATCTCCCTTTCGCGATCCGTCAGCGGCAGGGGCAGGTCGGCTTCACGGAGCGCCGGAGTCCACGCACCGCCACACCTTTCGGCCAGTGCGCCCGCGCGTGCCGCACATGCGAGCGCCGATCCCCGCATGCCCCGGCTGCGAAACGCGAGGGCAGCCTGGGCGGCGGCGTCGACGGCCGCAACAAGGTCACCCATTCGTTCGAATTCTTCTGACGCCGCGGACAAGCCGGCGGCGTCGCCATCGTTCAGCGCGGCCGAGAACCTCGCGGCGACCTGGGCGCGCGGTCCCTCGACGAGCGTTTCGAGCTCGCGCAATCGGAGCAAGCCCGAACAGTCGCCGAACTGAGTAGCGGTCTGCAGGCAGACCGCCTCCTCGGCGAATCGGCCCTCGGCCGAGGATCTTTCGGCCGCCGACAACACGATCGCGATGGCCGCGCTGACGGCACCCTGGTTGGCGGTCACCCACGCTCGCGCCAGGCTCCGTTCAAAGTCGAGCGATCGGAAGGGGCGTCGCTGTTCATCGAGGGCGGCGAGCGCGGTGGCCGCCTCCGCGGTCGAACCGCACATCGCGAGCGCCATCGCGCGCGCGACGTTATAGCGGTATCCCCAGCCCGAAGCGTGCGAGGCGGACAGTCCCACCGCCGCATGCTCGAGCAACGCACAGGCCGAATGTAGGTGACCGGCGCCCAGGGCGGCCCGGCCCGCCACGGCCGCACCGAGCAGTTGGGCCGCTCCCGGAAGGTCCGAAGCCTCGCGGCGCACTCGCTCGGCCACCCGCAGGGCTTCGGCGACGTCTCCCGACAGCAGTAGGGAGCCGACATGGGCGTCGCCGATGTTGAACCTCATGTGCGGAGCGTCGAACAAGCGCGTCGCAAGGTCGTAGCCCTTCTGCGCGACTGTCACGGCCTCGGTGGTGCGTCCCGCATCTGCGGCCATGGCGGCTAGCGCCCAGGCGATCTCGGCGCCGACGACGGCCGGTAGGTCTTCCAACACAAGCGTTTTCGACGCTTGCGCGGCCAGCTCCGGTTGGTCCGTCGCAAACCAGTACACCGTGAGGAAGGCGTCGATGTAGCCGCGGGCGTGCGGCGAGGCGGTGTCGGATGCCTCGTCGATGATGTCTTTCGCGCGCGCCGGGTCGCCCAGCGCCCAGAGCATGTTGCTGGCCCGTAGGAAGGCATATCTGGCACGGTCGACTTCGGTCAACTCGCCGGTGCGAATGCCGGCGAATACCGCTTCGGCGTCATCGCCACGCCCCATCCACGAAAGCGCGTGCGCGCGAACGAAGTTCGGTTCTGGTCCCGCTCCGCCCCGGATGGCCGCCGCCGCAAGCCGATCGGCAAGGGGCAGATCCGCCAGCCACACCGCGCCGTGGGCCGCCCTTACCAGCAGATCTGTGTCCGGCGCGAGGTCGGAGTCGAGACTCAATGCGGCGCGGCGCACCAAGACCTGAATGTCGTTGCGGTCGGCGGCCGCGGCGAGCTCGGCGGCGACCAGCCCGCGCAATCGCCGCAGCCGGGTGGGCGCGCCTCGCCTGCGGCGTACCTCACCGTAGAGCGGATGCGCCACGCGCGCTTCCATGCCTCCGGCGACGGCCTCAAGCGTGATGAGCCCGCGGCTGTCGGCCTCCTCGACAGCGGCAGGATCGCTCAGCCGCTCCAGCACCGCCAGCTCGATCGGCTCCCCGACGGCCAGGACGTCAATCACATCGCCGACCGGCGCCGGCAGGGCCCCGATGCGCGATTCGATCAATTCGACCAGCCCCGGGGGCATTATCGGATCGCCGATCCACCGCCAGTAGCCTTGCTGCTGCACGATCCGGCCGTCGGCGACCTCTTGCTCAACGATGTTGCGCAAATATAAAGGGTTGCCGCGAGTGAGCTTCCACAGCCGTTGAGCCGCAGCCGGATCCAGTGGTCCGCCCAGGGTCGCCGACACGAGCGCGGTGGTGTCTTCTAACGACAGCGGGCGCAGGTCGAGCCGCTCGAGCTGACCGACCCTCCAGATTTCTTGTACCGCCGCGGGAATCGGTTCACCGTCGAGGACGGTGAGTATTGCTTTCGCCGCGCCGCGCTGCACGATCTGGTGCACAACGAATGCGGACAGATCATCAAGGAAATGCGAGTCGTCGACACACAACACCACCGTGGCGCCCCGGGATGCGGAAGTCAGCGACTCGATCACCCCTTGCAACAACTGGATGGTGTCGGTGACACCCGAGGGCGCCCAGGCCGAGAATGCGCCAAGCGGAATCGAGCGCGCCGTAGATGTCCCGGCGGCCCAGCGGCATTCGCATCCACGCGACTCGGCGGCGGCCAGCGCCTCACGCGCGAGCCGGCTCTTGCCCACGCCCGCCGCGCCGTAAACGATGATGCCGGAAGCGTCCGGGGCCGAGATGGCGGCCTCGATGTCTGCGGTCTCCTCCGAGCGGCCGGTCAGCGGCCACGACAAGCGCACGCGCAAAGCCTAAGAGCGCCGGAAGAGTGAATGGGGCGACTTTGCCGAATATGGGAACGCCGGAGAGCCAGTCGGGGGGTGGTCTAGCCCACGCGCACGGACGTGATCGTGACGGTGCTCGTGGGCATGCCCCTGGTGCGGTTGCCGGCCACCCCCACCTTGGCGATCTTGTCGAGGGTGGCCAGGCCCGCCTCGTCGACGGAGCCGAACACGGTGGACGTCGGCTCGATCTCGGCGTCGCGGAAGACCACGAAGAACTGGCTTCCGTTGGTGTTGGGCCCGTTGGTGGCCGTCGCGAGGGTCCCGCGCGGATAGATCACGGTTGCCTTGAGCGCCGGGTCATCGGCTTTGTATTGGTCGGTGGGGTATTCGTCGGCGAATTCGTAACCGGCGCCGCCGCCGCCGTCGGCGTCGGGGCCGCCGAACAGCAGGGTCCCGCCCTCCGGCTCGTCGATCATCCGCCCGCACACGGTGTTGTCGTAGAAGCCCTGCTTGGCCAGGCTGACGAAGCTGTTCACCGTGCACGGGGACTCGTTGTTGGCGAGCTGGACGCCGATGTCGCCGAAGTTGGTCGAGATGACGGCGTGGATCGGGGACGGTTCGGTGGCGACCCGGCCCGTCGGCGGCAGGTTTGCGGACTTGCTCGCCGGATCCGGCGACGGCGGGTATTGGCAATTGGCGCCGAGGTCGGGCGGGGCCGCGAACGCCGGCAGGGGCGGCACGGTCGCGCCCGCCGCCGACGTCGGCCCCTGGGCCGACCCCGGGCGGGCGGGGACCCTGGCGCGGCTCGGGGTGGGGGAGGCCGCGTTGTTCGTCGAGCCGTGGGTCTGGGTCACCAGCGAAATGACCAGGGCCACCACCGCCGCGAGCGCGACGAGCGACCCGCCGACGATGCCCAGGGCCAGCCGCCTGTTGAAGCTCTTCGCCGGGATCGGCTGCGGCACCGGTTGCGGCTGCGGCGCCGGCTGCGGCTGCGACGCCGGTTCCACAGCGGAGGGCGGCGCGACGAGTGGCGCCACGAGTGGCATGACGGGCGGCGCGTCGGTGGCGGTCAGCGCTGCCCTGGCGGCCTCGGCGAGCTCCATCGCCGACTGGTAGCGAGCGTTGACGTCCTTCGCCATGCCCCGCGCGATCACCGCGTCAAGGGCCGGCGGGACGCCGGGCACGATGATCGACGCTCGCGGTGGCGGCGTGTTCACGTGCGCGTTGAGCTGCTCCTCGAGGCTGTCGCCGGGGAAGGGCCGGCTACCGGTGAGGCACTCGTAGAGCACGCAGGCCAACGAATACACGTCGGCGCGGTGATCCGTTGTGCCCCTGAACCGTTCGGGCGCCAGGTACGCCACGGTGCCCATCGTGGCGCCGGTGCCGGTGAGCTCGGTGTCGGTCTGCGCGCGGGCGAGGCCGAAATCGATCAGGTAGACGAAATCTCGCGCGGCGGTCACCAGGATGTTTTTCGGCTTGATGTCACGGTGGATCAAGCCCACCGAGTGGGCCGTATCCAGCGCCGCCGCAACCTGTTCGATCACCGCGACGGTGCGCTCGGGGGACAGGCGCCCACCGCTTTGCACGATGTACTCCGCTAGGTCGCGCCCCTCGATCAGCCGCATGTCGACATAGAGCTGGCCGTCGATCTCGCCGTAGCCGTGGATGGGCACGATGTGCGGATCGTTGAGGCCGGCCGCGATGCGTGCCTCGCGGCGGAACCTTTGCTGGAACTGATTGTCCTCGGCCAGATGCGGCGGGAGCACTTTGAGTGCCACGACCCGATCGGTGGCGGGATCGTAGGCGCGGTACACGCGTCCCATGCCGCCCCGGCCCAGCAACCCCATTATTTGGTAGCGGCCGAACGTCTCCGGATCCACACTCACCCCACGAACCCTAAACGGTGGAGCAAGTGAGTCTGGTGATTCTCACTAATCCGCGGCCGGTGTTGCGGCCTTGCGGCTTTAGTCGAGCAGCAGCGACTTGATGGTGACCTCGCTGGCCGGCGCCCCGTCCTCGCCGCCGCCGGCGACGCCGGCCTTGGCGACCTTGTCCAGGATGGCCAGCCCGTCGGCCTGGATGGTGCCGAACACGGTGTACTGCGGCGGCAGCTGGGAGTCCTTGTAGACCATGAAGAACTGGCTGCCGTTGGTGCCGGGTCCGGCGTTGGCCATCGCCAGGGTGCCGCGCGGATAGACGACCGGCTGTTGCGCCTTGGGGTCGTTGGGCGGGTACTGATCGGTCGGGTACTCGTTGGCGAATTGGTAGCCGGGGCCACCGGTGCCGTCACCCTTTGGGTCGCCGCATTGCAGCACGCCCAGCGAGTCCGAGGTGGTCAGCCGGTGGCACTTGGTGCCGTCGAAGTACTTCTGGCCGATGAGGCTGGCGAAACTGTTTACCGTGCAAGGTGATTCGTTGTTCGCCAGCATCAGCCCGATGTTGCCCTGACTGGTCGACATGCTCGCGCTCACCTGGGCCGGGTCCGTCGGGACCTTCCCGGTGCGTGGCGGCTTGACCTGCTTGGCGGCCGCGTCCGACGACGCCGGGTATTGGCAGTTGGCGCCCAGGTTGGCCGACGGCTTGAACGGCGGCAGCGGCGGAACGGCCGGCGTCGGGCCGGGCGTCGTGCTCTCCGGGGAGCTACTGGCGGCGGTGCTGCTGGTCGGCGCCGCGGTGTTGGTCTTGTTCTCGTGCTTGGTGTTCACGATTGCGATCACCACGGCGACGATCACGGTCACCGCCGCGACCGAACCCCCGGCGATCACCACGATCCGGCGCCTCTTGGCCTGCTTCTGGCGCTTCTCGAGCTGGCGTTCGAGTTTGCGCTTGGCGTTGGCACGTCGCTGTTCATTGGTCGGCACGGCCGGAATGCCTCCATGGTTGATAGGTCGGGGCCCGAGATTGCCAGCCCAGGCTAATGTGGGCGCGGTGACCGGTGTCAATCGGGTCCCGTGGGAAACTGGGAACCGTGTTGATCACTGGATTCCCCGCCGGCATGTTGCAGTGCAACTGCTATGTGCTGGCTGACCGGCCCGGAAGCGACGCCGTCATCGTCGATCCCGGTCAGCGGGCGATGGGCGCGCTGCGCCGAATCCTGGACGAGAACCGGCTGACCCCCGCCGCGGTCCTGCTGACCCACGGGCACATCGACCACATGTGGTCGGCGCAGAAGGTTTCCGACACCTTCGGCTGCCCCACCTACATCCACCCCGAAGACCGCTTCATGCTGACCGACCCGATCCACGGCTACGGCCCGAAGCTGGCGCAGCTGGTGACTGGCGCGTTCTTCCGCGAGCCCAAGCAGGTGGTGGAGCTGGACCGCGACGGCGACAAGCTGGACCTGGGCAGCGTGACCGTCAACGTCGATCACACGCCCGGGCACACGCGCGGATCGGTGGTCTTCCGAGTGTCGTCCGACAAGGACGTCGTTTTCACCGGCGACACGCTGTTCGAGCGGTCGGTGGGCCGCACGGACCTGTTCGGCGGCAGCGGGCGCGACCTGCTGACCTCGATCATCGACAAGCTGTTGGTGCTGGACGACAAGACCGTCGTGCTGCCGGGGCACGGCCCGTCGACCACCATCGGCGCGGAGCGGCGGTTCAATCCGTTCCTCGAGGGCCTGAGCCGGTGACGGAGTTCTCTGCCCCCAAGGGTGTGCCGGACTACCTGCCGCCCGATTCGGCGCAGTTCGTCGCGGTGCGCGACGGGTTGCTGGCCGCGGCCCGCCGGGCCGGCTACGGCGACGTCGAGCTGCCCATCTTCGAGGACACCGCGCTGTTCGCCCGCGGAGTCGGCGAATCCACCGACGTCGTCTCCAAGGAGATGTACACGTTCGCCGACCGCGGCGATCGCTCGGTGACGCTGCGGCCGGAGGGGACCGCCGGGGTGGTGCGCGCGGTGATCGAGCACGGCCTGGATCGCGGCGCGCTGCCGGTGAAGCTTTGCTATGCGGGCCCGTTCTTCCGCTACGAGCGTCCGCAAGCCGGCCGGTATCGCCAGCTGCAGCAGGTCGGCGTCGAGGCGATCGGCGTCGACGACCCGGCGCTGGACGCCGAGGTGATCGCCGTCGCCGACGGCGGCTTCCGCTCGCTGGGCCTCGACGGCTTCCGGCTGGAGATCACCTCCCTCGGCGACGAGAGCTGCCGCCCGCAGTACCGGGAACTGTTGCAGGAGTTCCTGTTCGGCCTCGACCTCGACGAGGAGACGCGGCGACGCGCGCGACTGAATCCCTTACGTGTCCTCGACGACAAGCGGCCCGAGGTGCGGGCCATGACGGCCGGCGCGCCGGTCCTGCTCGACCACCTGTCCGACGGCGCCAAGCAACACTTCGACACGGTGCTGGCCCACCTCGACGCGCTCGGGGTGCCGTACGTGATCAACCCGCGGATGGTGCGCGGGCTGGACTACTACACGAAGACCACGTTCGAGTTCGTGCACGACGGTCTGGGCGCGCAGTCCGGGATCGGCGGCGGCGGCCGCTACGACGGCCTGATGAGCCAGCTCGGCGGACAAGACCTGTCGGGCATCGGCTTTGGGTTGGGCGTGGACCGGACGATGCTGGCGCTGCGCGCCGAGGGCAAGACCGTGGGGGAGACCACGCGCTGCGACGTGTTCGCGGTGCCGCTTTCGGAGCCGGCGAAGCTGTCGCTGGCGGTGCTCGCCGGGCAGCTGCGGGCCGCCGGCGTCCGCGTCGACATGGCTTACGGCGACCGCGGGCTCAAGGGCGCGATGCGCGCCGCCGACCGCTCCGGCGCGCGGATCGCGTTGGTGGCGGGCGACCGGGACCTCGAGTCCGGGACCGTCGGGGTGAAGGACCTCGGCTCGGGCGACCAGGTGTCGGTGCCGCTGGATTCCGTTGTCGCCGAGGTGCGTTCGCGGCTGCGACAGAACTAGGGGAGCGCGGCGGCGAGGCCGGACAACGTGATCGGCGGAGGGCCCTGCACATAGATCGGTTTTTATGATACAAACGATCTCAATTCCATGTCGACGTGAGGGGCGCGCAAAGTCATGACGCCATCGCAGTACGTCCACGAAAAGCTTCAGCTGGCGCTCTGGGGCTGCGGCATCGCGTTCGGGGTGTTGTTCTTCGTCGGACTGATGCCGTTGTCGGGCTTCATTCCGCCGCCGTCGCCCCAGCTGTCCGGCGCCCAATTGATGGCGGAGTTCGGCCCCAGGCTGGTGTGGGTCAAGCTCGGAATCGTCGTGGGGCTGCTGGGCAGCACCCTGTTGGTCCCCTGGTCGGCGATGGTCGCCCTGCAGATCTCTCGTATGGAGCAGGGTCGCCGCGTTCCGCTCTGGGCCATCTTCGCGTTCGGCGCCGGCTGCGTGAATGCGGTGGCCTTCATCCTGCCGTTCATCTTCTGGGCCGGCGCCTTCTACCGCCCCGACCGCTCGCCCGAGCTGGTTCAGCTCATCAACGACATGACGTGGCTCGAGTTCCTGATGTTCTTTCCGACCTTCAGCATGCAGCTGTTCTGTCTCGCTATGGCCGGCCTGACGCAGCGGCAGGGGCCGCAGGTGTTCCCCCGCTGGTTCCTGTATCTGAATCTCTGGATGGCAACGATCGGTGGGACTGGGCTCGCGTGCATTTTCTTCTTCTCCGGACCGTTGACCTGGAACGGCATCATCGGATTCTGGCTGCCCGTCGGGTCGTACGTCCCGTTTCTCGTCGTCACGTTCATCCAGTTCTATCGGGCGATTCGCGCGGAGAAACACTGCTACGAGGCCCTGGATTCAACTTCGCCGGCCGAGGCGGCCACCTAGTCCGGGTAGGCGCCGATCTCAGCGAATCGATCCGGTGCAAGAATTTCGCAAGCGGCCGGCGTTACATTGCGGTCATGGCTACCGCCCTGAAGAAAGTGGTTGCGGCGGCGCTGTTTTCGGGCGGCGTCGCGGTGGCTGGTTTAGGGTTGACCCCAGGAACCGCCCACGCCGACAACTTCACCGTGCCGCACGACTGGTGTCCGGGGAAGCCGCTGCCGATGCCGGATGTCCGGTGGGACATGAACGTCTGCCACCACTGGTACTGGGTCCCCGTCGGCGGCATGGGCAACGTCGGCCAGTTCGTCTGGGAGGGCGACGCTCCCCGGCAGCCGCTCGGACCGCCGCCGTGCTACGGGGCGCCCATCTGCTTACCCGGGTTGTAAAATTCGCCATGCCCAAATTTGCTGCCCGCTCGATCGCGGCGCTCACCGCGACAGCCGCCGCCGTGATTGCGCATGCCGCGGTCGCCAACGCCGATCCGGCGGATAACACGCCGATGCAGACGGCACGCGGCGACTACGTCGGAGACTGGCAGAGACACCTGAGCATGCTGACGATCGCGCCCGACGGCACCGGGACGATCCTGCTCGGGTCCAGCGCCCGCGACGGCGAGAGGTGGACGATGCGCTGGACGCAGGGCGACGGCCCGGGTCTCGGCATCAGGCTGGAGCAGCGCATCGGTGCCTGGGGCGACGGACTCGGCGGCGACATCAACGAGCAGACCGCGTGGAAGGCCGAGCTCGTGGTGGCCCCCGACGGTGTCACCGTCCTCCACTTGGCCCACAACGATGCCGAACTGACCGATGCCAACGCAGGTGACATCTGGTGCTCACAGAAGTATGGCTACAGCCACTTCTGTGGCGCCTGAATCAGCCGACCTGGTAGGAGTCGCGCGAGAGGCGGAAGAAGTGCCCGGTTTTGGTGTTGGTGCAAGTCACCCCCGAGGGTTCGCTAGCGCAGGTGAGCACGCCGAGCGTTCGCGACTGGCCATAGTCGAGTACGGGCCAGGAGGACGGAAGTAGGGACGCGTATGCGTCGCAGCCCACGTCTGGCAGGGGCCTTGAGGTGTTCAGAATCGCCGCAACACCGGTTGCCGACGTTTTGCACGTTCCCGGTGTCTGAAAGGTGTGGTCGGCAAGATCGCACTGCACATTGTTATTGCCGTTGGCGCCCGGCACCAACAACATCGTGCACGCGATGTTTCCCGACGGTGTTTGAAATTCGATCTCATCGTTGTCGGCGTGTGCGGTCGCGGCCAGGCCGACCGCCGCCGCAGCACTCGCGATCGACAAGGCCGCGATCATTTTGCTTTTCATAGCTGCTCCTTTTTGAAACGTGCCCCGGGGACTCGATCAGCCCACCTGGTAGGACTCTGATGACGCCTGGAAGAAATGACCGGTGCTGCTGTCGGTGCATGTCACGCCGGATTGCTCACTGGCACAACTGATCGCGCCCAACGAGCGCGTCTTTTGCCCATAGTCGAGCGTGGGCGATATCTGCGTTTTGTTGGCACCGACAACACACGGCGCGTCCTTCGGCGACGACGGCGATCCGCCCTGCCACAGCGCGAATTGCGGCCATGCGACCAAGCCGCCCGATCGGCATTGTTCCGCGTAGGTGGCGTTCGCGATGGTGCAAACGACTCCCGGGTCGGTCCCCTGGGCATAGCCCATCTTGCAGTGGATGTTGCCCGACGGGGACTGAAAGTCGTAGCCCTCATCCGCGTGTGCGGCGGCCGGAAGGCCGATGGCTGCCGCGACCGCCGTCATCGCGACCAGGGCGAGCTTTGTGATTGTCATAGGGGTGCGTCCTTGATCCTTGTGCGATTCTTGCGCGGCCTTCTAGGCGTCGGCGGATTGTCGCAGGGTCGCGCTATACTCGAACACATGTTCGATGAAGCCGCTCGTGCGGAGGTGATTGCCCGGTTCGACGAAGAGATCGAGCGGTGCTATCCGTCGAAGACGGCGGAGTCTGCCGCGTTGATCGAGGAGATCTGCTCGGCGGCGCGGACCGAGAACCGTCAGGCGGCCGCGCAGTTGGATGCGATCGGGCGGTTGTTCGGCTATCGGCTTTCGCGGTGTTCGGACACCGAGGATTGGGCGATCGACACGATGGAGGCGGTGGCGGCCGAGGTGGGGGCGGCGTTGCGGATCAGCCAGGGGCTGGCGGCCAGCCGGGTGCGCTACGCCCGTGCCATGCGCGAGCGCCTGCCCCTGGTGGCTGAGGTGTTTCGCGGCGGCGACATCGATTACCGGCTGTTTCGGACGATCGTGTACCGCACGGATCTGATCGAGGATCGCGAGGTGTTGGCGGGCGTGGATGCGCGGTTGGCGGCCAATGTGGCGCGCTGGCCCTCGATGAGCCGGGGCCGGCTAAGTGCCCAGGTGGACAAGATTGTCGCCAAGGTCGATGGGGATGCGGTGCGTCGGCGCGCGAAGGCTCAGCGGGATCGGGAGGTGTGGGTCGGCCCGGATCAGGACGGCCGGGCGGAGTTCGGTGGGGTGCTGTTGTCCCCGGATGCGCATGCGTTGGAGAAGCGGCTGAATGCGTTAGCGGCCACGGTGTGTGCGCACGATCCGCGCACCCGCGAGCAGCGCCGCGCCGACGCCTTAGGTGCGCTGGCCGCCGGGGCGGATCGGCTGGGGTGTCGCTGCGGACGGCCGGATTGCGCGGCCGGGAAGCGTCCGGCCGCCTCCCCGGTGGTGATTCATGTGATCGCCGAGCAGGCCACGCTCGATGGACGCAGCTCGGCCCCGGGTTCCGAGGTGGGCGCCGATGGGCTGATTCCGCCCGAACTGCTCGCCGAGTTGGCCAAGTCGGCCAAGCGGGTGCCGCTGATAAACCCCGGCGACGCGCCCCCGGAAAACGGCTATGTGCCGTCGAAGGCGTTGGCCGATTTCGTGCGCTGCCGGGATCTGACGTGCCGCTGGCCGGGCTGCGATGCCCCGGCCATCGGCTGCGACCTGGATCATACGATCCCCTATGCCCAGGGCGGGGCCACGCACGCGTCAAATCTGAAGTGCTACTGCAGAACTCATCATTTGATCAAGACCTTCTTCGGCTGGGCCGAACAGCAACTGGCCGATGGCACCCTGATCCTGACTTCCCCGGCCGGGCACACCTACGTGACGACCCCGGGCAGCGCGCTGCTGTTCCCCAGCTTGTGTCGCGGGGTCGGCGGCGTCTTCCCGACGCCCGAGGCCGACCCGGCCCCGGATTACTGCGGCGAGCGCACCGCGATGATGCCCAAACGCCGGCGCACCCGCGCCCAAGACCGCGCCTACCGGGTGGCCGCCGAACGCCGACACAACCGCGACGCCCGCACCGCCCGCCGGGCCGAGGCCTGGAGCTACACCCTGCCCGCCCCACCCGCCGACGGCGACGACGATCCGCCCCCATTTTGACGGTGGGTCGTGCGGCCGGGCCGCCTTACGCTTAGTCAGTGGAAGACGCAACCAAAGCCGACATTCTCGCCGCGCTAGACGACAGTGGGAAGCGGTTCGTGTCGATGGTCCGAGGGCTCGATCCGGATCGCGCCGCGCGAACGGTGCCTGGGCTCACCTGGACGGCCGTGGAGACTGCGGCGCACGTCGTAACGGTGCTGGGCAGGCTGCTTGGCGATCGTCGACGCGCCGCCACGGGCGAAGGGGTTGCCGGGCTGAACGAGACCTGCCTCACCGAGTACACCGACCGAGATATCAACGACATCGCCGACAGGCTCGAGGCAAATCTGCGAACGGTGATCGACCGCGTCTACGCCAAAGTCGACTTCGACCGTCAGTATCCCTTCCACGGTGGATCAACGATCTCTGGCGGTGGTGGGGCTCGATGGATCTTGTGCGAGCTACTCGTCCACGGCTACGACATCGCCGCTGCAACCGGAAACGAGTGGGCGATACCGGCGACAGAGGCGTCCATCGCGATTCGTGGCCCTGCCGAGTCGATGAATCGGCTGGTTGAGAGCAAGAGCCCTACCCGGCACCGGATCCGTCTGGGACAAGACGACACAGTCGAATTCGTCGCATCCTCGGGACCCCCGGCCGCCGGTGACGACGCGATCCACGTAGAACCGGATGAGTTCCTCCTGGCTTACTTCCGAAGGATCGAAGTATCGGATCCACGTTTGGCGGCGGTAGTCGCCGAACTGCCGCCCCTCTAGGTAGCGGCGGACCGTAGCCGTCTCACGAATTGCGCCACGGCCGAACCGATCTCGTCGGGGCTGTCTTCCTGGATGAAATGCGCGCCGGGGACCGTGACTTCGCTGAGATTGGCCCAGGTCCGGACGTAATCACGGATGCGGCCGGTGATGATGGCGCCGGGGTTGGCGTTGACGAACAGCTTTGGCACGTCGGCCGTTTCGAGCCAGGCGCGGTACTCGTCGACGATGGCGACAACGTCGGCCGGCTCGCCATCGATGGGGATGTTGCGCGGCCACGACAGCGTGGGCCGACGGTCCTCGCCGGGGTTGACGAACGGCTGCCGGTAATGGTCCATCTCCTCGTCGGCGAGTTTCCGCAGAATAGCGCCGGGCAGCACCGCTTCGACAAAGATGTTTTCCTCCAACACCATTCGCTCACCCTCCGGCGACCGGAACCCCTGGAAGACGCCGCGCACACTGGGATGCCAATCCGCCCATGTCATCGGGGTGACGATCGCCTCCATGAAGGCGATCCCCTGCACGCGATCGCGATGCTGGTTGGCCCAGTCGAAGCCCAGCGCCGAGCCCCAGTCGTGCAGCACCAGCACGACGCGGTCGCCCAGGTCGAGCGCGTCCCAGAGCGCGAACAGGAACTCTCGTTGCTCGGCATAGTTGTAGCGGTCGGGACCCGACGGGCTGAGTTTGTCCGACGCGCCCATCCCGATCAGGTCGCACGCCACCAGCCGGCCCAGCCCCTCCAGGTGCGGCATGACATTGCGCCACAGATAGGACGACGTCGGGTTGCCGTGCGCAAAGACGATCGCGTCGCCCTCGCCCTCGTCGATGTAGGCCATTCGCCTGCCGGCGATCTCCCGGTATCGCGGTTCCATGGCGCCATCCTGTCACTTGACATCGGATCGAACAACAGTTCGAATAGGGGGTATGCGCTGGGCTAATCAGGCCGTCGCGCTCGACGACGGGGCGCTCCCGGGGCTGGCCAGGATCGGCCTGGTCCGAAGCGTCCGCGCGCCGCAATTCGAGGGGATCACCTTCCACGAGGTGCTGTGCAAGTCGGCGCTCAACAAGGTGCCCAACGCGTCTGCGCTGCCGTTTCGCTACACCGTCAACGGCTACCGCGGCTGCTCGCACGCCTGCCGCTACTGCTTCGCGCGCCCCACCCACGAATACCTGGACTTCGACTGCGGCACCGACTTCGACACCCAGGTGGTGGTCAAGACCAACGTCGCCGAGGTCCTCAACCGCGAGCTGCGCCGGCGGTCGTGGCAGCGGGAGACGGTCGCGCTGGGCACCAACACCGACCCCTACCAGCGCGCCGAGGGGCGCTACGCGCTGATGCCGGGCATCATCGGCGCGCTCGCCGGATCCGGCACGCCGCTGTCGATCCTCACCAAGGGCACCCTGCTCAGGCGCGACCTGCCGCTGATAGCCGATGCGGCACAACAGGTTCCGGTATCGGTCTCCGTCTCGCTGGCCGTCGCCGACCCGGAGCTGCACCGCGACGTCGAGCCGGGAACGCCGACACCGCAGGCCCGCCTGGGCCTGATCACCGCCATCCGGGACACCGGCCTGGGGTGCCACGTGATGGTCGCGCCCGTGCTGCCGCACCTCACGGATTCCGTCGAGCACCTCGACGGCCTGCTCGGCCAGATCGCCGCGGCCGGCGCCACCGGGGTCACCGTCTTCGGGCTGCACCTGCGCGGGTCGACGCGCGGCTGGTTCCTGTCCTGGCTGGCCCGCTCGCACCCGGAGCTGGTCGGCCGGTACCGCGAGCTGTACCGCCGCGGCGCCTATCTGCCGCCGAGCTACCGCGACATGCTGCGCGAACGGGCCGCGCCGCTGATCGCCAAGCACCGGCTGGGCGGCGCCCCCCGCCCGATCCCATCGGCAATAGCCACCCCGGAACCGCCACAGCCGACGCTGTTTTGAGTCAGGCAGTCCGGTCGCGTCGCGGCTTGGTGAGCGTGAACTGGTCCACCACGGTGACCGCGCCGAACGGCCCGCTCAGCGCGTAGTGCGTCGCCTTGATCGAGGTGTTGCCCCCGGGCTGACCCGGATCGACGTCGAAAGCCGCTAAGCCGTAAGGGTTGTCGCGGTCGCGAAACGCCGACCACGGCGCGTCCTCCAACACGTAGATCGGCGCCTTGCGGCCGATTCCGGGATCGAACGCGCCGACGCCGGTCACCACGCGGCACCGCGGCTCGGGAAAGAACATCCCGTTGGACGGCGCGGAGGTGCCGCCGCCGCCGATGACGAGGTGCACCGCGCCCTTGGTCGAGTCGATGACGTCGTTGCGGGTCTCGACGGGTATCGGCGTCCGGGTGTCGGTGCCCAGCGACCCGCGCAGCGGATGCGACCGCTCGTAGTGGTGTTCGTGGCCGCACAGCACCAGATCGACCTGGTACTGGTCGAACAGCGGCAGCCACTCCTGGCGGATGCCCAGGTCGGCGCCGTTGGTCCGGTCGGCGGTCGAGATCGCCGTCTGATGCATGCAGACGACGATCCAGTCGACATCCGGGTCGCGCCGCGCGGCGGCGAGTTCGCCCGCGAGCCAGCGCCTTTGCTCCCCGCCGGAGTAGCCGTGCACGTAGAAGTTGCCGCCGTCCTGGTAGGCCACGTCGTCGTTGTTCAGGCTGATCACCCGCACCGAGCCGGCGGTGAACGAATACCACAGGCCGCGGGTTTCCGGGCTGGAGCCCGAGTCGGGCACCGCGAAGTAGGTCTGGTACGCGCCGTAACCGATTGGCCCGTTGCCCAATTCGTTCTCGTGGTTGCCCGCGGCCGGCATCCACGGCCGGAACCGCGCCGAGCGCGTGTTGTTCTCGAACCAGTTCGACCAGGTCCGGATGCGGTCCTGGGCGAGGTTGGCGTAGCACAGGTCGCCGTTGACGAGGTTGAACAGCGGGCCGAGCCGCTCGACCGCCAGCGTGGTGTCCGCGGCCGCGGGCGACCCGATGTTGTCGGTGGCGTACCTGCCGTCGGGCAGCCGGGCCAGCGTCGGGGTGGACTGGTCGCCAAAGCTGGTGAAGCGCAGCGGTTTTCGTCCGGACGGCGCGGTGCGTACCGTCCCACCGCCCGGCTCGGCGCCGTCGTGCACCGCGGCGTACACGTAGTCGGTGTCGGGGATCAGGCCCGTCAGGCGCGCGTGGTTGACGCGAACTTCGTTGTTGGACTTGGCATCCCGGTAGGTGCGGGTCTCGGCGGCGACGCTGCGCCCGAACCCGGAGGACGGGGTGCCCAGCATGACGCGGGGATTGCGGACGGCCTCGGTGGTGTGCCATGACACCACCACCTCGGTCGCGGCGTTCGCGCCGAACTGTAGGTGCAGGCCGGTCACCGGCGGAGCACCGCCGCGGTCCGGCTGATACCAGACGGCCGGGCCGCGCACCTGCGACCACAGCAGCGCCGCCCCACCCCCGATGCCCGCCCCCAGGGCGGCCGAGACCGCGCTCGTGGTCAACAGCCTGCGCCGGCTGATCCCCGGAACGTCGGTCATGCCTGCTTCATACCCGACGCAAGTAACAAATCCGGTAGCGTTTTCGATATGAGGAACGTGCGAAAAGTGATCAGCGCGGTCGCGCCGGCAACTCTTGCAGCGGCCGCAGGACTGGCTTTCACGCCCGCGATCTCACACGCGGACGGCCACCAGGTGACCTACACCGTCACGAGCCCGAACAACCTGACCGCCACGGTCGGCTATGTGAGTTCCGATCCGCCCAGCCAGGCGGCCTACAGCGCGGACCCGTCGAAGTTCATGACGAGCGTCCAGGCGCCCCTCAGCGGGGGCGCGCCGGTCACCTACACCGCCACGCTGGCGAACCCGAACCAGTTCGCGACCATCACCGCCAGCGGCATGCTGCACTGGCCGGATTCGGGCAACGGCCCGGCCCAGTTCCACTGCGAGATCGCCGTGGACGGCCAGGTCGTCGCCCACGCGGACGCCACCACCACGGTCACCTGCCGGCCCGGCTAGCCGACCGGCGCCGGCTCAATGCGCCACGCGCAGGGCCAGGTAGTACTCGTGTCGCCGGGTGTCGTCGACGGTGTAGCTGGCCGCCTTGGCCGCGCCGTCGTGGTCGGACTCCAGCCAGCGCTCGGTGTGCTGGCGTTCGAATTCGGTCCACGACGGCACGGTGAACCGCTCCAGGACCATGTCGGGTTCTTCCAGGTTTCGGTAGAGCCGCCAGCTGTGGCCACCCGTTCGCAGGCGTGAGCGCCGGACCGCGCTCATCGCGTCGACGAATGCGTTGAGGTTCTCCGTCGAGACCCGGTAGCGGACGGTGATCAGCACGGGCCCGTCGTTGGGACGCGGTTCGAACATGATGCTCGGCGACACCCAACAAGTCGAGATGGCGCGGCTCAGCTTGCCGGTTGCCGCCCGCAACGGAAACACCGCGACGCTGAGAGCGGCGACCCCCAGGAGTACCGCCGACCAGGTCAGCGCCACGTCGAGCCCGTCCCGCGTGGCAATGAGACCCCAGAGGTAGGCGCCGATCGCCTGCGATCCGGTGAAGACCAGGAGGTACATCGCCAACCCGCGCGCCCGCACCCAGCGCGGCAGATGCAGCTGCGCCGCCGCGTTCAACGTCGTCAGCGTGAGCAGCCAGGCGGTCCCCGACAACACCAGTAACGGCGCCGCCGCGATGAACGACAGCCGGGCCACCGCGAGCGCCGCAAGACCGTAGTCGGCGGCGCACGCCGCGAGCAACACGTTGGGCGGCACCTTCTCGCGCCACGTCGGGGGTACCGCGAGGGCGAGCGCCGAGCCAATGCCGATGGCCCCCAGCGTCACACCGTAGCCGCTGGCTCCCATATGCCAGCTGCGCGCGGCGGCCACCGGCAACAGGGCCAGCACGGCCGAGGCGGGAAACACGAAAAGGGCTGTGCGCAGCAAGATCCGACGGAAAATCGGGCTGTTGACGACATACAGCCATCCGCTCACCATGGCCTGGCCGAGGCGTTCCCGTTCGAGCGGCGCGAGTTGCGTGGGCCGCTGCCACGCGGTCAGGGCGAAGATGATCCCGGTGAACGACACGGCGTTGATCGCGAATACCGCTGCCGGACCGGCGATTGCCACCACGATGCCGCCGATCGCCGGCCCGATCACCCGGCCGATGCTCGCCGAGACGCTGGACAAACTCGCGGCCGACGGGATCTCCTCGCGCGTAACGACTTCGGGCTGAATCGCCTGCCAGGCCGGCGCGGTCAGCGCGGAGGCCAGGCCGATCGCGACGGTGAACAGCAACAGCGCGGTCGGGGTGAGCCTGCCGAGGTAGGTCACCGCTGCCAGGGCCAGCGCGACCACCACCGCGTACGACTGCAACACGATCAGCAGGCGCCGCCGGTCGAACAGGTCGGCGAGCACCCCGGCGAACAGCCCCAGCAGCAGGGTCGGTCCCAGGCTGGCGGTCTGGACCAGCGCCACGACGGTGGCGCTGCTGTGGTCCTCGATCAGGAACCATTGCGCCGCCACGCTCTGCATCCAGGTCCCGATGTTGGAGACGAACTGCGCGATGAACAGGCTGCGAAAGATGCGATTGCGCAACGGCGCCCACGCCGACGCCTGCCCATCGTCGGCGAGCTCCTGAGCCTGGACCACCATGTGCGCTCAGCCCAGATCGGTCGCGGCGAACGTGTTGCACTGGTTGGGATCACCGGTCTGGTAGCCGATGGTGAACCACTTCTGGCGCTCAGCCGACGAGCCGTGCGTCCACGACTCCGGGTTGACGCGTCCGGTCGCCTGCTTCTGGATGCGGTCGTCACCCACCGACGCGGCGGCCGAAAGGGCGTCGGCAATGTCCTTGTCGCTCAGGGGTTCCAGGTATGGGACGCCGGTGCTCTGCTGCTTGACGGTCGACGCGTAGTGGGCCCAGATGCCGGCGTAGCAGTCGGCCTGCAGCTCCGTGCGCACCCCGTTGCCCCCGGCGCCCTGCGCCCCCTGCTGGGCGCGGCCCAGGACGCCCTGCAGCTGTTGCACGTGGTGGCCGTATTCGTGCGCGACGACGTACTCCTGCGCGAACGGCCCACCGCTGGAACCGAATCGGTCGACCAGTTCCCGGAAGAAGTCGGTGTCGAAGTAGGCCGTCTGGTCCACCGGGCAGTAGAACGGTCCCACCTCGGTGGTGGCCGGGCCGCACCCGGTGTCCACGGACCCGGTGAACAGGCGCACGTGCGGGCGGGTGTAGTTGCGCATCAGCTGATGCCAGACGGCGTCCACGGAATTGCCGGTGGCCACCACGCGGCACTGCACGTACTTGTTGGCGTCGGCCCCGGTCTTGCACTGGCTCAGGTCGAAACCGGGCGCTGAATAGCCGCCGGTGTTGGTCTGCTGCTGGTTCATGATGCGGCCCGGGTCGATGCCGAAGAACAACGCCCCGAGCAGGATCAGCAGCCCCAGGCCACCGCCCCCGATGGCCATCCCCATCCCGCCGCCGGACGACGACGCGGTGCTGGTGTCGATCTGCATGCCCTCGTTGAAGGTCATCGCACGCTCCTAAGGTTGCCGGGTGACGGGGAACCGGGCGTCGGTGTAGCCGCGCAGGTTGCGCAGGAACCGGCGGAGCCCCAGGTTGAGCAGCGGCCCGAACAGCGGCATCACCAGCCGCGCGGGGCCGGCCGGTTTCTGCGCCATGGTCCACGTCAGCCGGCAGCCGCCGGGGATGACCTCGACCCGGTAGTCCTCGGCGAACGCCGCGACCGCCTTCGTCGAGCACTCGTTGAAGCGGAATGCCATGCGGGTGAACGGTTCCCACGCGAGGAACTCTTCGTCGCCGACGATGCCGCCGCGCATCTCGACGATGCGGGTGGTGCCGACGCCGCGCGGCTCGGGACTGGTCCAGGTCACCTTCGTGATGACCGGCGCCCAGCGCGGCCAGGACTCGGCGTCGCCGAGCACCTCGAACAGCTGCTCGGGCGTGATCGCGAGGTCGACGCTGTTGCGGAAACGAAACGGCGCGTTATCTACGAAGCCCAGGTCGACACGCTCGCACGGGAACATGGCCCTAACCTAACCCGGCCCGTCGCTCGCCGCCGCCAGCAGCGGCACCAGGATGTCGCTGATCGGTGTCGTCAGGTCGTGGTCGCGGGCCTTGCGGACGATCACGCCGTTGCGGATGTCCCACTCGAACCGCCGGTGGTTTTCCCGGTCGAACAGCATCGAGGTGCCCATGTCCTCCGGCGCCTTGCGGAACATGTCGACGAGCTCGTCGACCACGTCGTCGGGCAACCGGGCGCCCTCGGCGCGGGCGACGGCCAGGCATTCGGCCACGTAGCGGCGCGACAGCGCGGCGACGTCGTCGCGATGGAACATCCCGGACCGCCGACCGGTCAGCACCATGAACCCGGCCAGCGCGTTGACGAGCAGCTTGCGCCAGGCGGCGGTGACGAAGTCGGGGTCGCACTCGACCTGGCAGCCGGCGCCGCGCAGCAGCTCGGCCACCGTTTCCGCCGAGGGCCCGGACGGCAGCACCAGCCGCGGCTCGGTTCGCAGCCGCACCCACCCCTGTGGCTGCGTCTCGGCGCCGTACCAGACGATCCCCGGCACCACCGCCGACGACGGGCAGTGCGGCTGCACCTGCTCGACCTGCTCGACACCGTTCTGCAGCACGACGACGACGGTGTGCTCGTCGCACAGCCGGCCCAGCCAGCCGGCCGCCTCGTCGTTCTGGGTGGCCTTGACCGCCAGGATCACCACGTCGACGGGCCCGTCGACCGCGCCGGGATCCGTGCAGACCGGGCCGGGCACCACGATCGGTTCGGCGCCGTCGGGCCGCAGCTCGATGGCGTCACGGGGGGTGCGGCCGCACACCAGCACGGAATGCCCGGCCTTGTGCAGCAGCGCGGCGACCGTCGTGCCGACGGCGCCGGGACCGACGAGTGCGATGTTGGTGGCGATAGCTCCGAAATTACTAGAGCGCGAGCGCCTGGCGCAGCACCGCGACGGTTTCGGCCTGCTCGCGCTTCGAGATCGCCGCGTCCTGGATCAGCATCGAGCCGTGGAAAGTGCCGGGGAACAAATGCAATTCGACGCTCACGCCGGCGGCGAGCATGGCCAGCGCGTAGGCGACGCCCTCGTCGCGCAGCGGGTCGAAGTGCATGACCGAGACGTAGGCGGGCGGCAGGCCCGCCAGATCGGTGGCGCGGGCCGGCGCGGCATAGATCGACACGTCATCGGCGCCCGCGCGGCCGGGTCCCAGGTAGCAGTCCCAGCTGACGATCGCCCGCGGGCGACTCCAAAAAGGGGTGTCGGTGAACGCGACCATGCTCGCGGTGGCCAGGCGGTCGTCGAGTTCGGGCACGGACAGGAACTGGAAGGCGATGTGCGGCCCGCCGCGGTCGCGCGCCAGCAGCGCCAGCGCGGCGCCCAGCCCGCCGCCGGCGCTGGTGCCCTGAATCGCGATGCGCTGCGGGTCGACGCCCAGTTCGTCCGCGTGCGCCGCCGTCCAGACCAGCCCGGCGTAGACGTCTTCCAGGCCGCCGGGGAACGGGGTTTCCGGCGCGAGCCGGTAGTCGACCGACACCACGACCACGCCGAGTTCGCGGGCCAGCGCGACATTGGAGGCGTGTTCGGTCTCGAGATCGCCGGCGATGAAGCCGCCGCCGTGCACGTGGTAGATCGCGGCCGGCGCGCTGCGCCGGTCGGGTTGGTAGATGCGGATCGGCACCGCGGGATCGCCGTCGCGGCCCGGGATCTGACGGTCCTCGATCCGCACCCCGGTGGTGTCCGGCGGCGGAAACTGGGCGATCATCTCCGACAGCGCCGTCCGGATGGCCAACGGGTCGTCGCCTGGGAGATCGGGCAGCAGCGGGACGACGGCGGCGATTTCCGGATCGAACGCATACGTGGTCATGTGCACTCCTGATCCGTCCGCGGCGACGTCGCTCATGCACTCTAGACTGGGCAGTCGTTCAAATCGGGCAAAAGGGGAGTAATTCGTGCTGCGCAGCCATGCCGCCGGTGCGCTGAGGAGCAGCGACGCCGGCCAGCAGGTGACGTTGGCCGGTTGGGTGGCGCGCCGCCGCGATCACGGCGGTGTCATCTTCATCGACCTGCGGGACGCGTCGGGCGTCGCGCAGGTGGTGTTCCGCGAAGCGGACGTGCTGGCCCAGGCGCACCGGTTGCGCGCCGAGTTCTGCGTCGCTTTGACCGGGGTCGTGGAGATCCGGCCGGAGGGCAACGCCAACCCGGAGATCGCCACGGGCGACATCGAGGTCAACGTCAGCTCGCTGACGGTGCTAGGCGAGAGCGCGCCGCTGCCGTTCCAGCTCGACGAGCCTGCCGGCGAGGAGCTGCGGCTGAAGTACCGCTACCTCGACCTGCGGCGCGACGGCCCGGCCGCGGCAATGCGGCTGCGCTCCAAGGTCAACGCCGCCGCGCGCGGGGTGCTGGCGCGGCACGACTTCGTCGAGATCGAGACCCCGACGATCACCCGGTCGACGCCGGAGGGCGCGCGCGATTTCCTGGTGCCGGCGCGCCTGCACCCGGGCTCGTTCTACGCGCTGCCGCAGAGCCCGCAGCTGTTCAAGCAGCTGCTGATGGTGGCCGGGATGGAGCGCTACTACCAGATCGCCCGCTGCTACCGCGACGAGGATTTCCGCGCCGACCGTCAGCCCGAGTTCACCCAGCTCGACATGGAGATGAGCTTCGTCGACGCCGAGGACATCATCGCCGTCTCCGAGGAGATCCTGGCCGCGCTGTGGCAGCTGATCGGTGTGCAGATCCCGACGCCGATCCCGCGGATCAGCTACGCCGACGCCATGCGCCGGTTCGGCTCCGACAAGCCCGACATGCGGTTCGGGCTGGAGCTCGTCGAGTGCGCGGAGTTCTTCAAAGACACCACGTTTCGCGTCTTCCAGGCGCCCTACGTCGGCGCGGTCGTGATGCCCGGCGGGGCCTCCCAGCCTCGGCGCACCCTGGACGGCTGGCAGGAGTGGGCCAAGCAGCGCGGACACCGCGGGCTGGCCTACGTCCTGGTCGGCGAGGACGGCGAGCTGGGCGGCCCGGTGGCCAAGAACCTGTCCGACGCCGAACGCGCCGGCCTGGCCGGCCACGTCGGCGCCAACCCGGGGGACTGCATCTTCTTCTCGGCGGGCCCGGCGAAGTCGTCCCGGGCGCTGCTGGGCGCGGCCCGCGGCGAGATCGCCAAGCGGCTCGGCCTCATCGACCTGGACGCGTGGGCGTTCGTGTGGGTGGTCGACCCGCCGCTGTTCGAGCCCGCCGAGGACGCGACCGCCGCCGGCGACGTCGCGGTCGGCACCGGGGCGTGGACCGCGGTGCACCACGCGTTCACCTCGCCCAAGCCCGAATTCTCCGACGCCGTCGACAAAGATCCCGGCGGCGTGCTGGCCGACGCCTACGACATCGTCTGCAACGGCAACGAGATCGGCGGCGGCTCGATCCGTATCCACCGTCGCGACATCCAGGAACGGGTGTTCGCCGTGATGGGCCTGGACAAGGCCGAGGCGGAGGAGAAGTTCGGATTCCTGTTGGAGGCGTTCATGTTTGGCGCGCCGCCGCACGGCGGCATCGCGTTCGGCTGGGACCGGATCAATGCGCTGCTGTCCGGGGTCGACTCGATCCGCGAGGTGATCGCGTTCCCCAAGACCGGCGGCGGCGTCGACCCGCTCACCGACGCGCCGGCGCCGATCACGGCGCAGCAGCGCAAGGAATCCGGAATAGACGCCAAGCCGGAGAAGGTTGACCGGGCATGACCGAAATCCCTGACACCGCCACCATCAACGCGTTCAACACGAGCATCATCGACGAGTTCCGTTCCAACGAGGGCAAGGTCGGTGGCCAGTTCGAGGGCGCCAACCTGCTGCTGCTGCGCACGACGGGAGCCAAGTCCGGGCAGCCCCGCATCTCGCCGCTGGCGTACTTCCGCATCGACGGCAAGCTGATCATCATCGGCTCGTTCGCCGGTGCGCCCGTCAGCCCGGCCTGGGTGCACAACCTGCGGGCCAACCCGGCGGCGCACGTGGAGATCGGCGCCCCCTCAGGTATCGACGCGTTCGACGTGACCGCCCACGAGCTGCCGCGCGACGAGCGCGACGCGCTCTTCGACAAGGTCGCGGCCGCGGCGCCCGGCTTCGCCGAGTACCAGTCCAAGACCAGCAGGGTGATTCCGCTATTCGAGTTGCAGCCGGCGTAAGCGCGGGCCTCAAGCGGCTGCGCGGGGTGTGGTTCTACCTCGTGCAGACGTCGGTGGCCGCGGGGCTGTCCTGGTACATCGCGCACGACCTGCTGAGCCACCCGCAGCCGTTCTTCGCGCCGATCGCCGCCGCGGTATCGCTGTCGATCAGCAACGTGCTGCGCGCCATGCGCGCCGTGCAGATGATCTTCGGCGTGGTTCTGGGCATCGGCGTGGGCATCGCGGTGCAGGGTCTGCTCGGACCGGGTGCGCTGGCCATCGGGGTCGCCGCGTTCCTCGCGCTGTGCATCGCGGTGTTCATCGGTCACGGCTTCATCGGACAGGGGATGATGTTCGCCAACCAGACCGCCATCTCCGCGATCCTGGTGCTGGCCCTGTACCGCAGCAACGTCGGCTTCGAGCGCACCTACGACGCGCTGATCGGCGGCCTCCTGGCGATCGTCTTCGCCGTGCTGCTGTTCCCGGCGGACCCCTTGACGCTGCTGCGCAGCGCCCGCGTCGGCGTGTTGGGCGTGCTGCAGGGCATCCTGACGCGCGCCGCGGACCTGGCCGCCGGGCGCCGGGAGGCCCCGCCCGACTGGCCGCTGGCTGCCGTCGACCGGGTGCACGCCCAGCTCGGCGGGCTCATCGAGGCGCGCACCACCGCCCGTCAGGTCGTGGCGGTCGCGCCGCGGCGCTGGGGCCTGCGCGGTGCCGTGCGGGCCGCCGATCACCAGGCCGTGCACGTGGCCCTGCTCGCCGGCTCGGTGCTGGAGCTCGCGCGCGCCGTCGCCCCGGGAGTTGGCGGGGTCGCGGCGCCGCAGGACGTGCACAGCGCGCTCGTGGTGCTGGCGGCCGCCACTGCGCTGGCCGACTCCGACCCCGCCGGGGCCTGCGCGTACACCGCGGCGGCGCGCCACCACGCGTCGCAGTTGCACGCGGGGGCCCGCGAGAGAGACCAGGTGGTGCTCGCCGACGCCGTGCAGGCCTGCGTCGACGACCTGCAGCGGGTCATCGACCTGAGGTCATAGCGAGTCGGCCAGGAACTCCTGCACCAGTTTCTTGGGCGCCTGCGTCAGCCACGCCTCGGTGATCACCTCTGCCAGGTCGCGCGGCGCGATCTGCTCCAGCCGCAGCAGCACCGCCGGGTAGCCGTCGAAGTGCGGGGTGGTGAAGTAGACGCCCGGCTCGTCGGCGATCAACGCGAACTTGACGCCCTCGTCGGAAACCCGGACGCCGAGGATGTCGCCCTCCGGCGGATCGACCCCGTTGTCCGCCAGTGCCTCGCGGTCCGACGGGCGCAGCGGCCGTTCCCACGCCAGCAACTTCTTGCCGACCCGCCACTCGTGCGGTGACGGCTCGGAGGTAAGTGCCAGCTCACCAACGATGCGGGCGACGTCGTTCCACGTGGCCACGCTTTCGATTGTGCTCCCGATATGGCGCGCTTGGCTCGCGATCGGCAAACGGGGTGTGATGGGATCAGCGTGTGTCAGAAGCCTTGGAGGGAAATCAGGCCCGCCGGCACCGGGTCACCCACCGCACCCAGTACCGCTACTCCGACGTCGTGACCAGCTCTTATGGCCGGGCCTTCCTCACGCCGAGGGACTCCGCGCGGCAGCGCTGCATCGCGCACCGGCTGACCATCGACCCGGCCCCCGCGGACAGCTCCACCAGCAGCGACAGCTACGGCAATGTCAGCTCCTATTTCCACGTCACCGAGCCGCACCAGTCGCTGACGATCACCGGCGACTCCATCGTCGACGTGTATCCGCCGCCGCCGGAGCGCTACACCAGCGGGCCGGCGGTGCAGCCGTGGGAGGCGGCCCGGCCGGCCGGGCGCAGGGGAGCGCTGGCGACCGAGTTCACCCTGGACCTGGACCCGCCCGAGATCACCGACGCGGTCCGCGACTACGCCGCCCCCAGCTTCGAGCCGGGGCGCCCCCTGGTCGAGGTGATGCGTGACCTGGCGTCGCGGATCTTCACCGACTTCACCTACCGATCCGGGTCGACGACGATTTCCACCGGGGTCAACGAGGTTCTGGCGGCCCGGGAAGGGGTATGTCAGGACTTTGCGAGGCTCGCGATCGCCTGCCTGCGCGCCAACGGGTTGGCGGCCAGCTACGTGTCCGGCTATCTGGCCACCGACCCACCACCGGGGAAGGATCGGATGATCGGCATCGACGCCACGCACGCCTGGGCGGGAGTGTGGACCCCGCAGGAGCCCGGCCGGTTCGAGTGGCTGGGGCTCGACCCGACGAACGACCAGCTGGTCGACGAGCGCTACATCATCGTCGGCCGCGGGCGCGACTACGCCGACGTGCCACCGCTGCGCGGCATCATCTACACCAACTCCGAGCACAGCGTGATCGACGTCGCGGTCGACGTCGTGCCCTTTGGGGGTGACGTGCTGCATGCGTGACTTCCACTGCCCCAACTGCGGCCAGCGCCTGGCGTTCGAGAACTCCGAATGCCTGTCGTGCGGCAGCGCACTCGGATTCTCCCTCGATCAGATGGCCCTGCTGGTGATCGCCAGGGGCGACGACAGCGAGCACGCCGGCGCAGTCGATGCTGACGACTACCAGCTGTGTGCGAATCTACATCTGGCGGAATGCAATTGGTTGGTCCCCAAGAGCGACCGCGGCGGGCTCTGCACGTCGTGCGCGCTGACGGTGGAGCGGCCCAACGACAACGACACCGACGGCCTGGTCGCGTTCGCGCGCGCCGAGGCGGCCAAGCGACGGCTGATCGCCGAGCTGCACGAGCTGAAGCTGCCGATCGTCGGACGTGACCGCGACCCCGACTACGGGCTGGGCTTCCGCCTGCTGTCCAGCGCGCACGAGAAGGTCTTCACCGGCCACGAAAACGGCGTCATCACACTGGATCTCGCCGAGGGCGACGACGTGCACCGCGAGCAGCTGCGGGTCGAGATGGACGAGCCGTACCGGACCCTGCTCGGGCACTTCCGCCACGAGGTCGGGCACTACTACTTCTACCGGCTGATCACCCCGTCGCAAGACAACCTGGCGCGATTCAACGAGCTTTTCGGCGATCCCGACGCCGACTACTCCGAGGCGCTCGACCGGCACTACCGCGACGGCGCGCCGGAGGGCTGGCAGGAGAGCTTTGTCTCGTCGTACGCGACCATGCACGCCGCCGAGGACTGGGCCGAGACCTTCGCCCACTACCTGCACATCCGGGACACGCTGGACACATCGGCGTGGTGCGGCCTGGCGCCGGCGTCGGCCACCTTCGACCGGCCGAACCTGGGGCCCAGCGCCTTTCCCAACATCATCGAGCTGTGGCTGCCGCTGTCGTGGTCGCTGAACATGGTGAACCGCTCGATGGGCCACGACGACCTGTACCCGTTCGTGTTGCCGGTCGCCGTCCTGGACAAGATGCAGTTCGTCCACGACGTGATCGACGAGGTGAGCTCGGAGTTGCGGGGGCCCGCGGCCGTCGCGGGTTGATCCCGCGTTCGGCGATTTTATCCGAGGTTCAATAGCTCGCCCGTGCGGTTGCTGCTCGCATTCATGCAGACAGTCGGGGGAGTGGGACTATTGAGGTCCGACCCGGTCTGTGTCAGAATTTTATCGCTATTAAATTCTTGCTCGTTCGCCTACGCCGAGGAGTAGCCATGTCGAAGCGCATCCAGCTGGCGTGCGCTTGGTCCGGGCCTGCGACGGTGCTGATCGTCTCCATCGGGTTCCTCATAGCGGGCGTCCTGCCCATGCCGCTCGGTCCGAACAGCACAACCCAAGAGGTCGTCGACTTCTACGGCCATACCACCCGCGTCGCGGCGGGCCTGGTCATCGCCGGACTCGGTATCTGCCTGGTGCTCCCCCTCATTGCGCTGATCGGCGTGTTCCTGGCGCGGATGGAGGGTCGGACGCCGATACTGACTTTCCTGCAACTGGTCAGCGGTGCGGCAACCGGCGTGTTCCTTGTGATGCCGCTGTTGTTGATGACGGTGATCCCGTTTCGGCCCGACCGCACTCCGGAGCTGACCATCACGCTGAACGATGTGGCCTGGCTACTCTTCATCACGCCAATCGGGCCGTTCATCATCCAGAACATCGCGATCGGCACCGCGATCCTGAGCGATCACCGGGCCATCCTGCCCCGGTGGGTGGGCTACCTGAACTTTTGGATCGCCTTCTCTTTCCTGCCCGATGTGCTTGCCTTCTTATTCCACAGCGGACCGTTCGCCTGGCGTGGGATCTTCGTGTTCTGGCTCGCGTTCGTCGCGTATGCGGTCTTCCTGATCGCCATGGGATTGGTACTACGGAACGCCATCCGGGCCGTCGACACGCGTGAAACGGTTGGGGTCCAATGAAACTGGACGGTTAGGCCGGCATCACGCGGCGTTCGTCGGGGCCCCACAGCGGCTGGAACCCGCCCGGCAACCGCAGCTGCGTCTCGGTGATGACCTCGGCCAGGTTGCGCAGCTCGGCGTGGATCGCGTCGAGCAGTTCGTCGAGCTGCGCGCGGCGGCCGTCGGCGATCTCCTCGAGCTCCTCGGGGTGCGACCGGCGCAGCAGCGTGCTGATCTCGTCGACCAACCGCTCGGGGCGCGACGACCCCGACGAGCTGGGCAGGTCCTTGAGGTCGATCCGCAGCCGCTCCAGCTGGTAGAGCAGCGAGCGCGGGTTGCTGGCGTCGAACAGCATCAGCTCGGCCACCGCGGCGACGCTGACCTTGCCGACGTTGCGGCGCCGGTAGATGACCGACGACTCGCACGCGACCAGCGCCGCCTCGATGATGGTCTGCTCGGCGGCCGCGCCGCGGACGACGGTCAGCGTGGCCCGCAGCAGGGCGGTCAGCCACAGGCCGCGTTCGATGCGCTTGCCGATGTCCATCATCGTCCAGCCCACGTCGCGCACCATCGACTCGGCGGCCACCCCGGCCAGCGTCAGCATCCCGGCCAGCGTGTGGGTCTGGGCCGACGCGAGCAGGGCGTCGGCCTCGGCCAGGGAGTCCGGCGGATCGGATCGCAACGCCAGCGCGCGCTCCACCCCGGCCAGCACCGTCCACGTGTCGTTGGACAACTGGTCGCGCACCGACCTGGCGGCCAGCGCCAGCCCGTCCACCGATCCCACCAGCGAGCCGGGCTGATTCGGGTCCAGGGTCAGCGACCACAGCATCGAGGGGGCGACGGCGATCATTTCCGCGTGGTCGTCGGTGTCGCCGTAGCCCGCGCTGGTGTCGCTGCCGGTGATCCGGCCCAGCGCGGCCATCAGGACCGGCACGCACTCGCTTTCCTCGGTGTGCTGCTGGTGCCGGTAGACGTGGAAGCGGTCGCGGGCCACGATGAGTAGCCGGGCCATCTCCTCGGCCCGCTCGCCGTAGCGCCCCATCCAGAACAGGTCGGACAGCACGCGCGGCGAGCTGACCCCCCAGGTGCCCGCCGCGGTCTTCGCCGGTTCCGGCGCCGACGGGAGCGTGACCGTCTCGGCCCGCGCCCGCTCCGTCGGGCGCACCCAGACATCTTTCGCCGCAACGGTTTTCAACGTGTACGCGGCGGGTCCGGGCGCCAGCACGTAACCGGAGCCGCCGATCATCGGCGCGTAGCCGCCGCGCTGGGCGACCGTGAAGAGCCGCATGCCGACGCCGGCCGACGACAGCACACCGGTGTGATCGGTGGGCGCCGACGAGAACTGCGGCAGCTCCTGGCCGACCCAGTGCCACGGCATGTGCTCGATGCAAGCGGCCAGCTCGGCCAGCTGCGCCGACGAAAGCGTCGGTCCGACAAGGGTTTTCCCGCCGACCGTGGACTTGATCAGCAGCGACGACAGGTTGGCCAGCAGGTGTGAGCGTTCGCCGGCGACGCCGCCCCAGTAGACCGGCGCCGTCGCGAGCAGCGGGGCCTCGTCGAGCAGCCGCTCGGCCAGCTGCGGCAAAAACCGAAGCAGCCCAGGGCTTTCCAGGATTCCGCTGCCCAGCGTGTTGACCACGGTCACCGTCCCGCGGTGCTGCGCCTCCACCAGCCCGACGACGCCGAGGTGCGAATCGGCCCGCAGGTCCAGCGGGTCGGTGTACTCCGCGTCGACCCGGCGCAGCACCACGTCGACGCGTTTGAGCGTGCCCAGCGAGCGCATCCACAGCTTGCCGTCGCGCACCACCAGGTCCGCGGACTCCACCAGCGGGAAGCCCAGCAGGGTGGCCAGGTACGCCTGGTCGAACGCGGTCTCCGAGTAGATGCCGGGGGACAGCACCACGACCACCGGGTCCTGGGCGACGTCGGGGGCGGCGTCGATGAGCGCGAGCCGCAGCGCCTGCGCGAACGGGGTCGTCGGCCGCGGCGCGATCCGTTCGTAGAGGTCCGGAATCGAGTGCGCCACAACGCGTCTGTCGGCCAGCGCGTAGCCCGCGCCGGACGGCGCCTGCGTCCAGTCGGCGTTGACCGCGAAGCTGCCGTCCGGCACCCGGCTGACGTCGCAGGCGTGCATGAACAGCTGGTGGTGTCCGGGCACCTCGATGCCGTTGGCGGGCCGCACGTAACCGGGGTGACCGAACACCAGTTGCGGCGGCAGGATGCCCTCGGTGAGCAGCGCGCGGGGCCCGTAGAGGTCCGCGAGCACGGCGTCGAGCAGCCGCGAACGCTGCACCAGCCCGGCCTCCAGCACGTCCCAGTCGGCCGCGGACAGCACGATCGGCAGGGTGTCCAGGAGCCAGGGCCGGGGCTCCACCCCGCCGTGGTCGGGATCGACCTCGGTGTAGGTGATGCCGTCGTTGTCGATCAGGCCGTTCACCACCGAGCGCAGCCGGTTCAGCCCGGCCCGGCCGCGTTCGGCGACCGCGTCGGCGAGCTCGGACCACGCCGGCCGCACGTTGCCGTCCCGGTCGACGAACTCGTCGTAACCGACCCGGGGGCCGTGCCGCAGGTCGAACAGCGCTTCCTGGGCCCGCGCGGTCCGGTATCCGGCCAGCAGCCGGTCGGCGTCGTAGTGGGCGGAGGGGACTTCGAGGGACGACATTTACTGCTGCACGGTACGCACGCGCCGCAGGTCGAGGATGCCCGGCGCGCCGATGTCGGTGAGAATCCTGGCTTGCCGCTCCTTGATCGCGGCCAGGTCCAGCTTGCCCGGGGTGAAGCCGGTCGCCTCGAAGCGGCGGGCGCGGCGCGACTCGGCCTCGACGGCGTTGACCGGGGGCTCGTCGTAGGCGCGGCCGCCGGGATGGGCGACGTGATAGGTGCAGCCGCCGCGCGACGTCCCGGTGGTGAGGTCGACCAGCTCGAACTGCAGCGGCACGTCGGTGCTGATGGTCGGGTGCAGCGCGCTGGGCGGCTGCCAGGCCTTGAACCGCACGCCGCCCACGTGGATGTCGGGGTTGTCGGTGGCCAGCAGCGGCACCGGGTAGCCGTTGGCCGTCACCACGTAGCGGTGCCGGTCGGCGCCGATGATGCGGACCTGGATGCGCTCGACCGACGAGTCGACGTAGCGGGCCGTGCCCGTCGCGGTGGCCTCCTCGCCGAGGGTGTTCCACGGTTCGATCGCCCCGCGCAGCTCGATCTCAACGCCGTCGAAGACGGCGGTCCCGATGCGCGGGAAGCGGAACTCGGTGAACGGGTCCAGCCAGCTGGTCTCGAAGGGCACGCCGTGCGCGCGCAGGTCGGCGGCCACGTCGGCGATGTCGTGAATCAGGAAGTGCGGCAACAAGTATCGCCCGTGCAGGTTGGCGCCGTGCCGGATCAGCGGGGCGCGCAGCGGTTCGTCCCAGAACCACGCCACCAGCGAGCGCACCAGCAGCGACTGCACCATCGCCATGCGCAGGTGCGGCGGCATCTCGAAGCCGCGCAGCTCCAGCAGGCCGAGCCGGCCGCGGGGGCTGTCGGGGCTGTAGAGCTTGTCGATGCAGAACTCGGCGCGATGCGTGTTGCCGGTGATGTCGGTGAGTAGGTGGCGCAGCGCGCGGTCGGTCACCCAGGGCTTGGGGGTGCCGCCGGCGGAGAGGCGCGCGATCTCGGCGAACGCGATCTCGAGTTCGTAGAGCGCCTCGGAGCGGCCCTCGTCGACGCGCGGCGCCTGCGACGTGGTGCCGACGAATCGCCCGGCGAACAGGTAGGACAGCGCCGGGTGCCGCTGCCAGTAGGTCAGCAGCGAAACCAGCAGGTCGGGGCGGCGCAGCAGCGGCGAGTCCGCGGGCGTGACGCCGCCAAGTGTGATGTGGTTGCCGCCGCCGGTGCCGCCGTGCGTGCCGTCGACGTCGAAGGACTCGGTGGACAGCCGGGCCAGCCGCGCCTGTTCGTACAGCGACTCCAGCAGCCGGGTCTGTTCGGCGAAGCTGGCGGTGGGCGGCACGTTGACCTCGATGACCCCGGGGTCGGGGGTGATGGTCACCGACGTCAGCCGCGGGTCCGGCGGCGGGCCGTAGCCCTCGATCACCACCGGGCAGTCGGCCTTGGCCGCCGCGGCCTCGACCCGGGCGATGAGGTCGACGAAGTGCTCGAGCGCCTCGGTGGGCGGCACGAAGACGTACAGCTGCCCGCGGCGCACCTCGGCGACCATCGCGGTCGGCGGCGCGCCGCCGGGATCGACCACTGCGGCGTCGCCCTGTTCGGGCTCCGCCGGCAGTTCGTGCGCGACGGCCAGGGGATCGGCGTCGAACGTGGCGCGGGGCGGCCGCCAGTTGATGGAGTCCAACGGCAGCCGCAGGCCCGCCGGGGAGTCGCCCTCGAGCAGCACGATGCGCCCGCGGCGCAGCCGCCAGTTCGCGCTGGCCCAGCCGAGCTGGTCTTCACGCCGGTGCAGCGGCAGCACGAAAGCGGCCGGGGCCGTGGTGGATTCGTCGAGGCGCGCCAGCAGCGCGGCACGGTTCTCGGCGGTGTCGGTGTCCGCGTCGAGGTCGTCACCGGGTTCGACGGGATCCCCGTGCGGCTTGCGCACCTTGGCGGCCAGCCGCGCCAGCGGGTCCTCGTAGGCCGGCCGCAGCTGCGAGGCCGGCAGGCCGAACCCGGCGGCGACCTCGGCCAGCACGTCGTAGGCCGCCTCCTTGCCGACCTGGCCCGGCGCGGCGCCCCAGGGATCGGCCAGCAGCGCGTCGTCGTTCCACAGCGGCCGCCCGTCGGTGCGCCAGTAGAGCGCAATCTGCCAGCGCGGCAACGGTTCTCCCGGATACCACCGGCCCTGCCCGCGCTGGATCAGCCCCTGCGGCGCCCACACCGACTTCAGCCGGGCGACCAGGTCGGAGGCCCGCTGCCGCTTGTGCGGGCCGTCGGCGGCCGTCGTCCACTCCTCGTCGACCTGGTTGTCGACCGAAACGAAGGTCGGCTCCCCGCCCACGGTCAGCCGGACGTCGGCGGCCGCCAGCCGCTCGTCGACACCCCGCCCCACGTCGCAGATGGTCCGCCAGGCCTGGTCAGTGTAGGGCAGCGTGACGCGCGGATCTTCGTGGACGCGGGTGACGGTGTTGGAGAACTCCAGGATCGATTCGCAGGGCTCGGTGCCGCCGCTGATGGGCGCCGCGCTCGCCGGGTGCGGGGTGGCGGCCAACGGGATGTGACCCTCGCCGGCGAACAGCCCCGACGTCGGGTCCAGCCCGATCCAGCCCGCGCCGGGGATGTACACCTCGGTCCACGCGTGCAGGTCGGTGAAGTCGGCGGCGGGCCCGGACGGCCCGTCGAGCGCCTCGACGTCGGAGGCCAGCTGCACCAGGTAGCCCGACACGAACCGGGCGGCCAGCCCGAGCTGGCGCAGGATCGACACCAACAGCCACGCCGAGTCGCGGCACGAGCCCACGCCGTTGCGCAGCGTGAAATCCGGTGTCTGCACGCCGGGTTCCATCCGCAGGCTGTACGCGACGTCGGCGTTGATGGCGCGGTTGAGCGCGACCAGAAAGTCGATGGTGCGGGTGCCGTCCGGCACCCGGAAGTTGGCAACCCAGGCCTGCACCAGCTCGCCGGGGCCCGACCCCTCACCGTCCTCGTCGACGGGCCGCAGGTACGGCTTGAGGTCGTCGGCCAGCTCCTTGGGGTAGGTCCACCCACCCGAGGGCCACGTCTCGGCCCAGTCCTCGATGAAGAAGTCGAACGGGTTGATCACCTTGAGGTCGGCGATGAGCCCGACGGTGATGGTCAGCCGGCTCATGGGGTTCGGAAACACCAGCCGGGCAAGGAAATTGCCGACCGCATCCTGCTGCCAGTTGACGAAATGCTCGCCCGGGTCGACCCGCAGCGAATACGCCTCGATCGCCGTGCGGGAGTGGGGGGCCGGGCGCAGCCGCACCACGTGCGGGAAGACCCGGACCAGTCGGTCAAAGGTGTAGCTGGTGCGGTGCTCCAGCGCAACTTTGATGCTCACCCGCTGATTGCATCACAAGCGCCACAAGGTCGCAGCGCGGCGAACCGCCTTGGCGCCCCGGCCTACCCGTATTGGGGACCCGGCGGCGGCGCGCCCGGGGGCGGCCCGGCCTGGTAACCACCGCCCGGCTGCTCCAGCGGGACGACCTGGCCGCCGGACAGCTTGCGGTAGGCGTAGATCCCGATGAGCGCGGCGACCGGGCCGCCGACCAGGATGCCCAGGCCACAAGCGATGAAGCCGACGACGACGGCCGCCGCCTGCACCAGCCACGCCAGCAGGGCGTTGACGAGGTTCCCCTGGACCGTGCTGACGCTGGACTTCAGCCCGTCGATGGCGCCCTGCGACCGGTCGACGATGAACGGGATGGTGAACTGCGCGAAGAAGGCCACGATCAGGCCCGGGATGAAGCACAAGACCGAGCCGATCGAGGTCAAAATCCCGATGATGATCCCGGCGAGGATCACGTTGCCGAGGTTGCGCGGCTTGAAGAACGAACCGATGCTCACCGACCGGCCGTCGGCGATCTCGAGGCATCCGGACGTGAACGCGGCCTGGGCGAAAATGCTTACCGCATAGATCAATACGTAGCCGACGATCATGACGATCATCCCGCCGGCGCCGATGCTCGTCGTGGCGGTCGTGTAGCCGTCGACGTTGGTGGTCGTCGTGGTCGAGCCCATGCCGCCGCCGAACAGGATCGCGCTGTAGGCGACGCCGATCAGCACCGCGTAGATCAGGGCGGAGACGACCAGGGGCGCGACGTTTTGGGTGAACTTGCCCCAGGCCCAGCTGAACGCCTCACCGATGCTGAAGGCCGGCGGACCGCCGGGGGCCCCGCCGTAGCCGGGCTGCGGCGCGTAACCGGCCGGCGGCGCGCCGTAACCGGGAGGCGGTGGCGGGGGTGCGCCGTACCCGGGCGGGGGACCGGGCGGCGGTGCGCCGTAGCCGGGCGGCGGGCCCTGCGGCGGTGGTGGCGGGGGTGCGCCGTAACCGGGCGGTGGCGGGTAGCCGGGAGGGTTCTGGGGGGTGCCGGGGTACTCGGGGGGCTGGCTCATGTCCGTCCTAGCTGTTGGATTCAACTTGTGGCCACGCGCACGGAATCTGGCAAACCGGAACTTAGCAAATAAGTCGCCAGGACGCTTGGATTGTTTTCAGGCCTTTTCCGCCGGCGCATGCCGTCGCCCCGACGTGGTATGCCTAAAACCGTGTCCGACGGTCTCTTCGACCTTCCCGGCGCCCCGCAGACAACCGACCAGGGCTTCGGCGTGTCGGCGGGTGCGCCGCTGGCCGTGCGGATGCGGCCGGCGTCGCTGGACGAAGTCGTCGGCCAGGGCCACCTGCTGGCGCCCGGATCGCCGCTGCGCCGCCTGGTGGAGGGCTCCGGCGTCGCGTCGGTGATCCTGTACGGCCCCCCGGGCAGCGGCAAGACCACGCTGGCCGCGCTGATCTCGGGATCGACCGGCCGCCGGTTCGAGGCGTTGTCCGCGCTGTCGGCCGGCGTCAAGGACGTCCGCGCGGTGATCGACAAGGCGCGGCACGCGCTGCTTTCCGGCGAGCAGACGGTGCTGTTCATCGACGAGGTGCACCGGTTCTCCAAGACCCAGCAGGACGCGCTGCTGTCCGCCGTCGAGAACCGGGTGGTGCTGCTGGTGGCGGCGACGACGGAGAACCCGTCGTTCTCCGTGGTGGCGCCGCTGCTGTCCCGCTCGCTGATCCTGGCGCTGCGGCCGCTGACGTCCGACGACATCCGCGCCCTGGTCCGGCGCGCGATCGACGACCCGCGGGGCCTGGGCGGCCGGGTCGAGGTCGAGCCCGGGGCCGTCGACCTCCTGGTGCAACTGGCCGCCGGCGACGCCCGCCGCGCCCTGACCGCGCTGGAGGTCGCTGCTGAGGCGAGTGACCTGGTCACCGTCGAGACCATCGAGCAGTCGCTGGACAAGGCCGCCGTGCGCTACGACCGCGACGGCGACCAGCACTACGACGTCGTCAGCGCCTTCATCAAGTCGGTGCGCGGCTCCGACGTCGACGCCGCGCTGCACTACCTGGCCCGCATGCTGGTCGCGGGCGAGGACCCGCGGTTCGTCGCGCGCCGGCTGATGATCCTGGCCAGCGAGGACATCGGGATGGCCGACCCGACCGCGCTGCAGACCGCGGTCGCCGCCGCCCAGACCGTGGCCCTGATCGGCATGCCGGAGGCCCAGCTGACGCTGGCGCACGCCACCGTCCACCTGGCCACCGCGCCGAAGTCCAACGCGGTCACCACCGCGCTGGCGGCGGCGATGGACGACATCAGGGGCGGCCGGGCCGGGCTGGTGCCGCCGCACCTGCGCGACGGGCACTACTCCGGCGCCGCGGCGCTGGGCAACGCGCAGGGCTACAAGTACTCGCACGACGCCCCGGATGGCGTTGTCGCCCAACAATATCCGCCCGACGAGCTGGTGGGCGTGGACTACTATCGGCCCACCGGCCGCGGCGGCGAGCGCGAGATGGCCGGCCGACTGGACCGGCTGCGCGCGATCATCCGCAAGAGGGGACGACCATGAAAACGTTTACCGACGAGGAGATGGGCCGGCTGCTGCCCACCGCCAAGACCTACAGCGTCGTCATCCTCAAGCGCGGCCCCAGGTTCGGCGACGAGTCGTCGCCGCCGATCATCTGGGAGCACGGCCGGCGCAACTTCGGCCTGCGCGACGACGGCGTGCTGGCGGTGGTGCTGCCGGTCACGGACTCCTCCGACGTGTGCGGCATCGGGGTGTTCGCGGCCACGGTCGAGGAGACCACCGCGATCATGGCCGACGACCCCGGGGTGGCGGCGGGGGTGTTCACCTACCAGGTGCACGAGTGCCGCGGATTCCCCGGGGACGCTTTGCCCTAGACCAGCTCGGGCACCCGCAGGTGGGCGATCGCCAGCTCGAATTCGGCGACGTCGAGCACCTCGGCCCCCAGGTCCCGGGCGCGCCTGCTGCGCAGCTCACTGGCCCGGTCCCGGTTGCGCGCCATCGCTTCCATGCTGTCGAAGCTCGAGCACGCCACCGCCCGCCGGCACGCCGGGTGGTCGACCATCAGGCTGGCGCTGCAGAAGCCGTCGAGCGTCTCCAACTCCGGCAGCACATACATTCGGTAGAAGTTGAGGGACCGCTCGAGATGGTCCGGCACCACTTTGAGCCAGGTGGCCCGCACGCACGCCCCCTGATGCGACCGGTGATCGCGGCGCATCAGCGAGATGTCCCATTCTTCGACCCGCGCCTGGCCGGAGAACATCATGGCGGCGCGGTCGCGGACGGGTGCCACCCGCTCGGCGCTGGCGCGCATCTTCTCCAGGCTGTTCCAGGAGCTGGTGGCGATGCAGGTGCCGTCCTGCCGGTCAACCAACAGCGACATCCCGACATACCCGTCCATTTCCTGCAGGGCGGGCATGACGACATCGCGAACGTGGGCAATGCCGATGTCGACCGACAAGGGTTGCGCCTGGATGGTGGTTGAGCGTGCGTACACGACCGACCCCTCCTCATGTCGGGGCAGCGCCCCGGTGGCGCCACCGGTCCCACCGACTACCTTCCTCCTGCGGACTGGGCGTGGCAATGGGCCCGGCGGAGCCACCTGGCCCAGGTCAGGCCATCTCGGGAACGCGCAGGTGCGCCAGCGCCAGCTCGAACTCGCGCTCGTCGAGTTCCTCGACGCCCGCCTCCCGGATCGACGCGATCTTGAGGGCCGTCGCCTGGTCCCGGTTGCGATCCATCGCGTCGAGGCTGTCGAACGTCACCGACGACACCCCCCGCCCGGATGCGCGGTCGACCAGCAGGCTGGCGCTGCAGAACCCGTCGAGGTCCTCGAGCTGCGGCAGGACGGACGACTTGAAGTACTCGATGCCGCTGTCCATTTGATCCTGCGGCACCTTGACCCAGGTCGCGCGGACGCCCGCGCCGTCGGGCGCGTGGTGGTCGCGGTGGAGCGCCGCGATCTCCCACTCGTTGGTTTCTGCCGAGCCGCCGAACATCTCCGCGGCCCGATCGCGGATCGGCGTCACCTGATCCGCGCTGGCGCGCATCGCGTCCTCGGTCTCCCACGCACTCGTGGCAATGCACCGGCCCGACTGCCGGTCGACCAAGAGGGACACCCCGACACAGCCCGCCATCGCCTGCAGCGCGGGCATCACCTCGTCGCGAACGTGCGCGATACCCCCGTCGATGGAAGAGGTTTGCGCCTGAATAGTGGTAGAGCGTGCGTACACGATCCACCCCCTCTTTGTCGGGGCAGCGCCCCGGTGGCGCCACCGGTCCAGGAGTTACCTTCCTCCTGGTGGTTAACGGTGGCAATGCCCCCCGGGGGTGTGGCCGCCCTCACAAACGATTGGCCGGTCACGCCGGCCTCGCCGTAGGCTGGACCGGGTGCATACCGATGTGCTGCAGGTAGACACCGCCCAGCGCCGCATCGTCGATCTGACCGATGCGGTGCGCCGGTTCTGCTTCAGCTATGGGGACGGCCTGTGCAACGTGTTCGTCCCGCACGCGACGGCCGGGGTCGCGATCATCGAGACCGGCGCCGGCTCCGACGACGACCTGGTCGACACGCTGGAACGCCTGCTGCCGCGCGACGAGAGGTACCGGCACGCGCACGGGTCGCCCGGCCACGGCGCCGACCACGTGCTGCCGGCGATCGTCGCGCCGTCGGTGACGGTGCCGGTCGCCAGCGGCGACCCGCAGCTGGGCACGTGGCAAAGCATCGTGCTGGTCGACCTCAACCGGGACAATCCGCGGCGGTCGGTGCGGTTGAGCTTCCTGGAGGGCTAGCTGTCTAGGCTGGGAACCCCGATCGAAGCAAACCAACGCAACAAGGAAGAAGCGGACCAAAAGTGCAGACACACGAGATCAGGAAGCGATTCCTCGATCACTTCGTGAAGGCGGGCCACACCGAGGTGCCGAGCGCATCGGTCATCCTCGACGACCCCAACCTGCTGTTCGTCAACGCCGGGATGGTCCAGTTCGTGCCGTTCTTCCTGGGCGCGCGCACGCCGCCGTACGCGACGGCCACCAGCATCCAAAAGTGCATCCGCACGCCCGATATCGACGAGGTGGGCATCACCACCCGGCACAACACCTTCTTCCAGATGGCCGGCAACTTCTCCTTCGGCGACTACTTCAAGCGCGGGGCGATCGAGCTGGCCTGGTCGCTGCTGACCGATCCCATCGCCGACGGCGGGTACGGCCTGGACCCCGAAAGGCTCTGGGCCACCGTGTTTCACGACGACGACGAGGCCGTCGAGCTGTGGCAGGAGATCGCCGGCCTGCCGGCCGAGCGGATCCAGCGCCGCGGCATGGCCGACAACTACTGGTCGATGGGCATTCCCGGGCCGTGCGGGCCGTCGTCGGAGATCTACTACGACCGCGGGCCCGAGTTCGGCCCCGAGGGTGGACCCGTCGCCAACGAGGACCGCTACCTCGAGGTTTGGAACCTGGTGTTCATGGCCAACGAGCGCGGCGAGGGCAGCACCAAGGAGGACTACGCCATCCTCGGGCCGTTGCCGCGCAAGAACATCGACACCGGCATGGGCGTCGAGCGGATCGCGCTGGTCCTGCAGGGCGTGCACAACGTCTACGAAACCGACCTGCTGCGGCCGATCATCGACGTGGTGGCGGCGCGCGCCCCGCGCCCCTATGACGTGGGCAACCACGACGACGACGTGCGTTACCGCGTCATCGCCGACCACAGCCGCACCGCGGCGATCCTGATCGGCGACGGCGTCAGCCCCGGCAACGACGGGCGCGGCTACGTGCTGCGCCGGCTGCTGCGCCGGGTGATCCGGTCGGCGAAGCTGCTGGGCATCGAGGACCCGATCGTCGGCGACCTGATGGCCACCGTGCGCGACTCGATGGGCCCGTCGTATCCCGAACTCGTCACCGACTTCGACCGGATCCGGCGCATCGCCGTGGCCGAGGAGACGGCCTTCAACCGGACGCTGTCGTCGGGTTCGAGATTGTTCGACGAGGTGGTCAGCGCGACGAAATCATCGGGCGCCAAACAGGTCTCGGGATCCGACGCGTTCACCCTGCACGACACCTACGGGTTCCCGATCGAGCTCACCCTCGAGATGGCGAACGAGGCCGGTTTGAAGGTCGACCAGGCGGGCTTTCACGAGCTGATGCTGCAGCAGCGCCAGCGCGCCAAGGCCGACGCCGCCGCGCGCAAGCACGCGCATGCCGACCTGAGCGCCTACCGCGAGCTCGTCGACGCCGGGCCCACCGAGTTCACCGGCTTCGACGAGTTGGCCTCCGAGGCAAGGATTTTGGGTATCTTCGTGGACGGCAGGCGGGTGCCGGTCGTCGCGCACGGAGCCGACGGGGCCGAGCGCGTCGAGTTGGTGCTGGACCGCACCCCGCTCTACGCCGAGTCGGGCGGGCAGATCGCCGACGAGGGCAGCATCAGCGGAACCGGCGCGAACGAGAGCGCTCGCGCGGCCGTCACCGACGTGCAGAAGATCGCCAAAACTCTTTGGGTGCACCGGGTCAACGTCGAGTCGGGGGAGTTCGTGGAGGGCGACACCGTCGTCGCGGCCGTGGACCCGGATTGGCGCCGCGGCGCCACGCAGGGCCACTCGGGCACCCACATGGTGCACGCCGCGCTGCGACAGGTGCTGGGGCCCAACGCCGTTCAGGCGGGATCGCTGAACCGGCCGGGGTATCTGCGTTTCGACTTCAACTGGCAAGGCCCGCTGAGCGAGGACCAGCGCACCCAGATCGAAGAGGTGACCAACCAGGCCGTGCAGGCCGACTTCGAGGTGCACACCTTCACCGAGAAGCTGGAGAAGGCCAAGGCGATGGGGGCGATGGCGCTCTTCGGCGAGGCGTATCCGGACGAAGTGCGGGTGGTCGAGATCGGCGGGCCGTTCTCCCTGGAGCTGTGCGGCGGGACGCACGTGCACAACTCGGCGCAGATCGGTCCGGTGACCCTCCTGGGCGAGTCGTCGATCGGCTCGGGGGTCCGCCGGGTGGAGGCCTACGTCGGGCTGGAGTCGTTCCGCCACCTGGCCAAGGAGCGCGCGCTGATGGCCGGGCTGGCGTCGTCGCTGAAGGTGCCGTCCGAGGAGGTGCCGGCGCGGGTCGCCAACCTGGTGGAGCGCCTCAAGGCCGCCGAGAAGGAACTCGAACGCGCCCGGCTCGCCGGCGCGCGGGCCGCCGCGACCAACGCCGCCGCCGGCGCCGAGCGCATCGGTAACGTGCGTGTGGTGGCGCAACGGATGTCGAGCGGGATGACGGCGGCCGACCTGCGCTCGCTGGTCGGCGACATCCGGGGCAAGCTGGGCAGCGATCCGGCGGTGGTGGCGCTCATCTCCGAGGGTGAGGGCAACAGCGTGCCGTATGCGGTCGCCGCCAACGCCGCCGCCCAGGAGCTCGGCATTCGCGCCAACGAGCTGATCAAACCGCTCGCCGGGGCCGTCGACGGCCGCGGCGGCGGCAAGGCCGACCTGGCGCAGGGTTCGGGGAAGGACCCGACCGGCATCGACGCGGCCCTCGACGCGGTGCGTTCCGAGATCGCGCGGGTCGGTTGAGTGGTCTTGACACAGCACCGCCTCCCCGACCGGCCCGGCGATCCCGACCAGGACCCCGGGCGCGGACGCAGGCTCGGCATCGACGTGGGCAGCGTGCGCATCGGGGTGGCCGCGAGTGACCCGGACGGCATCCTGGCCACCCCGGTGGAGACGGTGCGCCGCGACCGTTCCGGCAAGCACGTGCGCCGGCTGGCCGAGCTGGCCGCGGAGCTGGAGGCCGTCGAGGTGATCGTCGGGTTGCCGCGCACCCTGGCCGACCGCACCGGGCCGTCGGCGGTGGACGCGATCGAGCTGGCCGAGGCGCTGGCCCGGCGGATCGCCCCGACGCCGGTGCGCCTGGCCGACGAGCGGCTGACCACCGTCAGCGCCCAGCGGTCGCTGCGCGCCGCGGGGGTGCGGGCCCGGCAGCAGCGCGCGGTGATCGACCAGGCCGCGGCGGTGGCGATCCTGCAGAGCTGGCTCGACCAGCGCCGCGCGGCCAGCGGGGGGGTCAGCGATGGTTGACAGCGCCCGCGGCCAGCGCACCGAGCCGGAGGCGGTCGGGCCGCCGCGGCGGAGGTCGAGCCGGGTTGCCCGCAACCGGGCAGCACAGCGCAAGCGGCGCAAGCGTTTCGTTGGCCGGGTCACGCTGGTGCTGTCCGTCGTGGTCATGGTGACCGTCGTCTTCGTCGGCACCCGGCTGTGGAACACGGTGTTCGGATCCGGCGACGACTACAGCGGAAACGGCAAGCGCGACATCGTGATTCACGTGCAGGACGGCGACTCGACCACCATGGTCGGCGAGACGCTGCACAGCCAGGGCGTGGTCGCCACCGTCCGCGCGTTCGTCAACGCCGCGCACGGCAACGCCGCGATCAACTCGATCCAGCCCGGCTACTACCGGATGCGCACCGAGATCCCGGCGGCCAACGCCGTGGCGCGGCTGGCCGACCCCAGCAACCGGGTGGGGCGACTGGTCATCCCCGAGGGCCGGCAGCTCGACGACACCACCGACATGAAGACCAACGTGGTCAACCCCGGCATCTTCTCGCTGATCTCCCGCGCCACCTGCGTGGACCTCGACGGCGACAAGCGCTGCGTCTCGGTGGGCGACCTGCGCGCCGCGGCGTCCAACAGCGCGCCCACGACGCTGGCGGTGCCGCCGTGGGCCGTCGAGCCGGTCACCGAGCTGGGCAAGGACCATCGCCGCATCGAGGGCCTGATCGCGCCGGGGACCTTCAACGTCGACCCCGCGTCGTCGGCCGAAAGCATCCTGACGAGCCTGATCAGCGCGGGCGCCGCCGAGTACATGAAGTCGGGCCTGCAGGATTCCGCGCAGGCCAGGGGGCTGTCGCCCTACGACATCCTGGTGGTCGCGTCGCTGGTGCAGCAGGAGTCCAACACACAGGACTTCCCGAAGGTGGCGCAGGTGATCTACAACCGCCTGCACGCCCACCACACGCTGGAATTCGACTCGACCGTGAACTATCCGCTGGACCGCCGCGAGGTCGCCACCAGCGACGCCGACCGCGCCCAGAAGACGCCGTGGAACACCTACGTGTCCCAGGGGCTGCCGGCCACGGCGATCTGTTCGCCCGGGGTGGACGCGCTACGCGCGGCCGAGCATCCGGAGCCGGGTGACTGGCTGTACTTCGTCACCATCGATGCCCAGGGCACGACGCTGTTCACCCAGGATTACAAGCAGCATTTGGCCAACATCGAACTGGCTAAGCACAACGGTGTCCTCGACAGCACGCCCCGCTAGAAAGGCGGCCGTCCTCGGTTCGCCGATCGCGCATTCGCGCTCCCCGCAACTGCACCTGGCCGCGTACCGGGCGCTGGGGCTGGACGACTGGACCTACGACCGCATCGAGTGCGGCGCCGAGGAACTGCCCGGCGTGGTCGGCGGTTTCGGGCCCGAATGGGTCGGGGCGTCGGTGACCGCGCCGGGCAAATTCGCCGCGCTGCGCTTCGCCGATGAGCGCACCGAGCGCGCGGCCCTGGTCGGCTCGGCCAACACCCTGGTCCGCACGCCGGCGGGGTGGCGGGCCGACAACACCGACGTCGACGGGGTGTCCGGCGCCGTCGGATCGGCCTCGGGATGGGCGCTGGTCTGTGGATCGGGGGGCACCGCGCCGGCGGCCGTCGTGGGCCTGGCCGCGCTCGGCGTCGCCGGGGTGACGGTGGTGGCGCGGGATGCGGACAAGGCGGCCCGGCTGGTGGAACTCGGCGCCCGCGTCGGCGTCGAGACCCGGTTCTGCGGCCTGGACAGCGCCCGGCTGTCCGGCGAGGTGGCCGGCGCGGAGGTGCTGGTCAGCACCATCCCCGCGGACGTGGCCGCACGGTACGCCGACGCGTTCGCCCCGATCCCGGTGCTGCTGGACGCCGTCTACGACCCGTGGCCCACGCCGCTGGCCGCCGCGGTGGCCGCGGCGGGCGGCCGGGTGATCGACGGCCTCCAGATGCTGCTGCACCAGGCGTTTTCCCAGGTGGAACAGTTCACCGGGCTGCCCGCGCCGCGAGCGGCGATGGAGGCGGCGCTGCGCTAGCCTGCCGCGCATGGCGGCCGGGATCGTGTTGCTGTGGATGGCGGCGTTGAGCGTCTGCGACATCCGGCGGCGCCGGCTGCCCAACCTGCTGACGCTGCCGGGGGTGGTTGTCATCCTGCTGGCCGCCGCCCTGACCGGCCGCGGGCTGCCCGCGCTGGCCGGCGCCGCGGCGCTGAGCGGAGCGTACCTGGCGGTCCACCTCGTCGCCCCGGCGGCGATGGGGGCCGGTGACGTCAAGCTGGCGGTCGGGCTGGGCGGACTGGCCGGCTGTTTCGGGCCCGACGTGTGGTTCCTCGCGGCGCTGGCGGCACCGCTGCTCACGGCGCTGGCCGGCGTGGTCGCGTGGTGGCGCGGCGCGCGGACCGTGCCGCACGGCCCGTCGATGTGCCTGGCCACCGCGGGCGCGGTGGGCCTGGCTTTCGTGTGACCTCATTTCGAAATCGACGCCAGCGCGCAAAAGTGCGAGTAGGTCCCGCGCTAGCGTCGATCTGGGCGGTAGCCGCGCCGGGTAAGCCCTTGAAAGACGCGGTTGAGGATTTCGTCGCGCCGGTCCTCGGCAATCACGCGGATAACGATCCAACCTAGGTCGGCAAGTTTGGCCAGGCGCCGCTGGTCCCACACGTATTGCCTGCGGTCGGTGCGGTGTTGATCGCCGTCGTATTCCGCGGCGACCATGTAGTCATCCCAGCCCATATCGAGCACGCCGACTGGTCGCCAACCGTCGTTGACCGGTATTTGCGTCGTTGGTTTGGGCAGTCCGCCGTCGATGAGAAGCAACCGCAACCAGCTTTCCTTGGGCGATGCCGCGCCACCGTCCACCAGCGGCAGCAGCTCCGTTAGCTGTCGGAGACCGCGAGCGCCGCGGTATCGCTTGTGCAAGACCGAAACGTCTTCGAGAGAGAAGGGGGTGGCTCGCATGAGCGCATCGAGCCGCGCCAGCGCCTGCTGACGTGGCAGGTGGCGGCCGAGGTCGAATGCGGTGCGGGCGACGGACGTCACTGGCAGGCGCTTACTTGTTGTCACTTCGTCGGCCCCAAGGGTCTCGTTTCGGACGATCAGCCCGCGTTGAGGCCGCGCGCTTTTCGAGATCAGTTCGATAGGCGTATCGGCGTCAACCCAGCGTGCACCGTGTAGCGCGGACGCCGCGATGCCAGCGATCACCGCTTGTCGTCGCGACCACAACCAGGCGCCAAGGGTGCGGTCATTCAGCGACGCCTCGTTGAACTTCGATACATAGACGTCGCGGAAGATCGTTCGATACCACCGGCGCAACTGGTACTCGTTCAGTGCGCCGGCAGAAACGGCCTCGCTGCCGACAAATACTTCGCCCATGCCGAGAGGGTGGACCGGTCCACCGACACATCCATCCAGATCGACAGCAGCGCGGAAAAGTTCGAGGAGGCCTGACGATAGCGTCGATCTCGGCGTGACCTCTCGGATTTAAGTTCGCGGCGGCCCACATGGGAGAATGGCCGGGTGTTGCGCTGGATCACCGCCGGAGAATCCCATGGTCGCGCGCTGGTGGCCGTGGTCGACGGCATGGTCGCCGGCGTCGACGTCACGTCCACCGAAATCGCCGATCAGCTGGCCCGCCGCCGCCTGGGCTACGGCCGCGGCGCGCGGATGAAGTTCGAGCGCGACGCGGTGACCATCCTGTCCGGGATCCGGCACGGCGTCACCCTGGGCGGGCCGATCGCGATCGAGATCGGCAACACCGAGTGGCCGAAGTGGGAAACCGTGATGGCCACCGACCCCGTGGACCCGGCCGAACTGACGAACAGCGCCCGCAACGAACCGCTGACCCGGCCGCGGCCCGGCCACGCCGACTACGCGGGCATGCTCAAGTACGGCTTCGACGACGCCCGGCCCGTGCTGGAGCGGGCCAGCGCCCGCGAGACCGCCGCCCGCGTAGCGGCCGGGACCGTGGCCCGCTCGTTCCTGCGTCAAGCGCTCGGCGTCGAGGTGCTCTCGCACGTCATCGCGATCGGCCCGTCCAAGCCCTACGACGGTCCGCCGCCCTGCCCGGAGGACCTGGCCGCGATCGACGACAGCCCGGTCCGCGCGTTCGACAAGGCCGCCGAGGAAGCGATGATCGCCGAGATCGAGGCGGCCAAGAAGGACGGCGACACCCTCGGCGGCGTCGTCGAGGTGGTGGCGCTGGGCCTGCCGGTCGGGCTGGGCTCGTTCACCAGCGGCGACAACCGGCTGGACAGCCAGCTCGCCGCCGCCGTGATGGGCATCCAGGCGATCAAGGGCGTCGAGATCGGCGACGGCTTCGAGACCGCCCGCCGCCGGGGCAGCCGCGCCCACGACGAGATGTACCCCGGGCCCGACGGCGTCGTGCGCTCGACCAACCGCGCCGGCGGGCTGGAGGGCGGCATGACCAACGGCCAGCCGCTGCGGGTGCGCGCCGCGATGAAGCCCATCTCCACCGTCCCGCGGGCGCTGGCCACCGTCGACATGGCGACCGGCGACGAGGCCGTCGCGATCCATCAGCGCTCGGACGTGTGCGCGGTGCCGGCCGCCGGCGTCGTGGTCGAGACCATGGTCGCGCTGGTGCTGGCCCGCGCGGCGCTGGAGAAGTTCGGCGGCGACTCGCTGACCGAGACCCGCCGCAACGTCGAGTCCTACCAGCGCGCGGTCGCCGATCGGGAATCGCCCGCCGCGCGCGGTACCGCGTGATGGCCCCCAAGGCGGTGCTCGTGGGGCTGCCGGGCTCCGGCAAGTCCACCATCGGGCGCCGGCTGGCCAAGGCGCTCGGGGTCGGCCTGCTCGACACCGACGCGGCCATCGAGCAGCAGACCCAGCGCACTATCGCCGAGATCTTCGCCACCGACGGGGAACAGGAGTTCCGCCGCATCGAGGAACAGGTGGTGCGCGCGGCGCTGGCCGACCATGACGGCGTTCTGTCGCTCGGCGGCGGCGCGGTCACCAGCCCGGGCGTGTGCGAGGCGCTGGCCGGGCACACGGTCATCTACCTGGAGATCGGCGCCCGCGAAGGGGTGCGGCGCACCGGCGGCGCCGCCGTGCGCCCGCTGCTGGCCGGGCCGGACCGCGCCGAGAAATACCGCGACCTGATGGCCAAGCGGGTCCCGCTGTACCGGCGCGTCGCGACCATCCGGGTCGACACCAACCGCCGCAATCCCGGCGCGGTGGTGCGCAACATCCTAAGCCGGTTGGAGACGACGAGCGGGGCCGCCACATGACCGCCGCCCCGGTCACCGTGCACGTGGCCGTCGACGAACCGTATCCGGTGGTGATCGGGTCCGGGCTGCACGGCGAGCTGGAGCGCCTGCTGTCCGGCCGGCACCGGGTCGTCGTCCTGCACCAGCCGGTGCTGGGCGAGACCGCCGAGGAGATCCGAAGCCGCTTGGCCGACAAGGGGATTGACGCGCACCGCATCGAGATCCCGGACGCCGAGGCGGGCAAGGACCTGCCCGTCGTGGGATTCATCTGGGAGGTGTTGGGCCGCATCGGAATCGGCCGCAAGGACGCCCTGGTCAGCCTCGGCGGCGGCGCGGCCACCGACGTCGCCGGTTTCGCGGCGGCGACCTGGCTGCGCGGCGTCGACATCGTCCACGTCCCCACCACCTTGCTCGGCATGGTCGACGCGGCCGTCGGTGGCAAGACCGGCATCAACACCGACGCCGGCAAGAACCTGGTCGGCGCGTTTCATCAGCCGCTGGCCGTTTTGGTGGACCTGGAGACGCTGAAGACGTTGCCGCACAACGAACTCGTCGCCGGGATGGCCGAGGTGGTGAAGGCGGGGTTCATCGCCGACCCGGTGATCCTGGACCTCATCGAGGCCGACCCGCAGGCCGCGCTGGACCCCGCGGGCGACGTGCTGCCGGAGCTCATCCGCCGCGCGATCGCCGTCAAGGCGGAGGTGGTCGCCGCCGACGAGAAGGAGTCGGAGCTGCGCGAAATCCTCAACTACGGACACACTTTGGCGCACGCGATCGAGCGCCGGGAGCGCTACCGGTGGCGCCACGGTGCCGCGGTGTCGGTGGGCCTGGTGTTCGCCGCGGAGCTGGCCCGCCTCGCCGGCCGGCTGGACGACGACACCGCGGAGCGCCACCGCAGCATCCTGACCTCGCTCGGCCTGCCGGTCACCTACGACGCCGACGCGTTGCCGCAGTTGCTGGAATACATGGCCGGCGACAAGAAAACCCGCGCCGGCGTGCTTCGGTTCGTGGTCCTCGACGGGCTCGGGAAGCCGGGCCGGCTCACGGGACCGGACCCGTCGCTGCTGGCGGCGGCCTACTCCGGGTTGGGGGCGTCATGACGGTGAACGTGAACGTGCAGGTTATCAATGGCCCGAACCTGGGCCGGCTGGGCCGCCGCGAGCCCGACGTGTACGGCGACACCACGCACGAGCAGCTGGCGGAGCTGATCGAGCGCGAAGCCGCCGCCCTCGGGCTCAAAGTCGTTGTGCGGCAAAGCGATAACGAAGCGCAGCTGCTGGACTGGATCCACCTGGCGGCCGATGCCGGCGAGCCGGTGATCCTCAACGCCGGCGGCCTGACCCACACGTCGGTGGCGCTGCGCGACGCGTGCGCCGAGCTGAGCGCGCCGCTGATCGAGGTGCACATCTCCAATGTGCATGCCCGCGAAGAGTTTCGGCGCCACTCCTACATCAGCCCGGTCGCGACCGGGGTGATCGTCGGGCTGGGCATCCAGGGCTACCTGCTCGCCCTGCGCTACCTGGCCGAGGTGGGTTAACCCTTTTCCGGCTCCGAGCCCGGCTTGGTGTGCCTCGCGTCGTCGGTGCGGATCACCTCGGTCTTGGCGTCGTCCGCGCTCGTGGGGATGGTTTCCGTGGGCGCGTCGCGCTCGGCGGTCGCGACCGACCCGGTGCGTTCCTCGGCCCGGGCGCCGGGGACCGTCTGCGCGGGTATCTCGCCGGTCGGCGTCTCGTCGCCGCGAACGGCGGAGAACACGTCGGTGTCGCCGTCCCGCTCCTGCTTCTTACCGCCGAGGCCGTGGTGCTGATCGGGCGCCTTCTCCGTCTGCCGGTCGATCCGCCAGCGGCCCACCGCCACACCGATGATCCCGGGCAGGAACACGAGCAGCGCGGTGAACGCCGCGAACGTCGTCACCTCGTTGATCAGGCCCCCGGTGTAGAGCCCCGTGTAGGCCAGCGCGATGAGCCAGGCGACGGCGCCGCTGAGGATGCCGGCCAGCAGGCCGGCCAGCAGCCACGTCATCGCCAGGTCCTGGCGGCGGTCCGGGTCAGGCTGCGCCTTGGCGTCCGCCCGACCGTCGAGCACTCCCCAGACGGCGACGCCGATCACGAACAGGAGCAGCAGCACGATGCTGATCAACCCGGCCTGTGTTTGCCACGCGTTGATCAACGCACCTTGTATCAAACGGACGACGACCATCGCGGCGGCGAACACCAATCCGCGCAGGATCCAGTTCCTCATGAAGGGAAAGCCTAGCGAGTACCGTCAAGGGTCGTGACACATTCCCAGCGCCGAGACAACCTGAAAGCGCAGATCGGGGCCAGCGGGCTGGACGCGATGCTGGTCACGGACCTGGTCAACGTGCGGTATCTGTCCGGTTTCTCCGGATCGAACGGCGCGTTGCTGGTGTTTGCCGACGACCGCGACCCCGTGCTGGCCACCGACGGCCGGTACCGCACCCAGGCCGCCGCGCAGGCGCCCGACCTCGAGGTCGCGATCGAGCGCGCGGTCGGGCGTTACCTGGCGGGCCGGGCCGCCGACGCCGCCGTCGGCAAGCTGGGCTTCGAGAGCAACGTGGTCACCGTCGACGGCTTCGACGCGCTGACCGGCGAGATCGAGGAGCACAAGGCGTCCACCGAGTTGGTGCGGGCCGCCGGGACCGTCGAGGCGTTGCGCGAGGTCAAGGACGCCGGGGAGGTCGCGCTGCTGCGCCTGGCCTGCGAGGCGGCCGACGCCGCACTGGCCGACCTGGTGACGCGCGGCGGCCTGCGGCCCGGCCGGACCGAGCGCGAGGTGAGCCGCGAGCTGGAGTCGCTGATGCTCGACCACGGCGCGGACGCGATCTCGTTCGAGACGATCGTGGCCGCCGGGCCGAATTCGGCGATCCCGCACCACCGCCCGACCGACGCGGTGCTGGCCGAGGGCGACTTCGTCAAGATCGATTTCGGCGCGCTGGTCGCCGGCTACCACTCCGACATGACCCGCACCTTCGTGCTGGGCAAGGCCGCCGATTGGCAGCTGGAGATCTACCAGCTGGTCGCCGACGCGCAGCGGGCCGGCCGCGAGGCCCTGAAGCCGGGCGCCAACCTGCGCGAGGTGGACGGCGCGGCGCGCCGGCTGATCGCCGACGCCGGGTACGGCGAGCAGTTCGGCCACGGCCTGGGGCACGGCGTGGGTCTGCAGATCCACGAGGCGCCGGGAATCGGGGCCACGTCCGCCGGCACGCTGCTGGCGGGGTCGGTGGTCACCGTCGAGCCCGGCGTTTACCTGCCCGGCCGCGGCGGTGTCCGTATCGAGGACACGCTGGTGGTTGCCGACGGGACGTCGCACACCGCGGGGGAGACCCCGGAGCTGCTGACCCGTTTCCCCAAGGAGCTGGCCGTCCTGGCTTAGCTGGCGCCGGGGGGCTGGGCGCCGAGTAACGCGACGCCCAAAGTTGGTTCTTTGTTAAGTTTCCGCGCGCCTACCCGCGGGCTAGGCTGACCGGATGCGAGAGCCGACATGACATATCTGATCGCGACGCCGGAGATAATCGCTTCTGCCGCAACTGATTTGGCAGGCATCGGCTCGAACCTCGGTGCCGCCCACGTTGCGGCGGCGGCGCCGACCCTCGCGGTGCTGCCCGCGGCCGGCGACGAGGTGTCGGTGACCATCGCGAACTTCTTCTCTCGCCACGCCGAGCACTACCAGGCGCAGGCCGGGCAGGCCGCGGCGGCCCAGGAGCAGTTCGTGCAGCAGTTGGCGAAAGGCGCGGGCTCCTATGCGGCGGCCGAGGCCGCCAACGCCGCGCTGCTGCCGCCCGCGGCCGCGGGCGCGGAATCGATCACCGGCGCGATCTCCGCCCTTTGGGGCGATGTCCAGAATTTCTTCGCCGGCGCCCTCACCACATTCGAGCAGATGCTCAATCAATTAGCGGGATTTCTGCTTCCGCTGATTCGCCAAGCCATCGCCTTTTCGACCGCATTCTTCTTCGTTTTCGTGCTGCCGACGATCGACATTGCGCTGAATATCCTGGTCGCCCTCTAGGGGCAGGGGTGTGCGCGATCACGGGCGCGCGGTACGGGCCGGCGCCGCGGCGCGGGTAATCTGCATGGGGCGAACCGACAGCGAAGTTCGCGTGAACTGCCATCCCTGAGGAGACACACCGCCGTGGCATCGACTGCCGACTTCAAGAACGGACTGGTGCTGGAGATCGACGGCCAGCTATGGCAGATCGTCGAGTTCCAGCACGTCAAACCCGGCAAGGGGCCGGCCTTCGTGCGCACGAAGCTGAAGAACGTGCTGTCCGGCAAGGTGGTCGACAAGACGTACAACGCCGGCGTCAAGGTGGAAACCGCCACCGTCGACCGGCGCGACACCACGTACCTGTACCGCGACGGCTCGGACTTCGTGTTCATGGACAGCCAGGACTACGAGCAGCACCACCTGCCGGAGTCCCTGGTCGGCGACGCCGCCCGGTTCCTCCTCGAGAGCCTGCCCGTGCAGGTGGCGTTCCACAACGGGGCGCCGCTGTACCTCGAGCTGCCGGTGTCCGTCGAGCTGGAGGTCACCCACACCGAGCCCGGCCTGCAGGGCGACCGGTCCAGCGCGGGCACCAAGCCCGCCACCGTCGAAACCGGCGCGGAGATCCAGGTGCCCCTGTTCATCAACACCGGGGACAAGCTCAAGGTGGACACCCGCGACGGCAGCTACCTGGGCCGCGTCAACGCGTGAGCCGGCCCCATGGCTGTTAGGGGACGCCATCAGGCGCGCAAGCGCGCCGTCGACCTGCTGTTCGAGGCCGAGGCCCGGGGGCTGACCCCGGTGGAGGTCGTCGACGTCCGAACCGCGCTGGCCGAGGCGAACCCCGACGTGTCGGCGCTGTACCCCTACGCGGCCGCCGCGGCCCGGGGGGTCGGCGAGCACCTCGCCCACATCGACGACCTGATCAGCTCGCACCTGCAGGGCTGGACGCTGGACCGGCTGCCCGCGGTGGACCGGGCCATCCTGCGGGTCGCGGTGTGGGAGCTGCTCTACGCCGACGACGTCCCCGAGCCCGTCGCCGTCGACGAGGCCGTGCAGCTGGCCAAGGAGCTGTCCACCGACGAGTCGCCGGGCTTCGTCAACGGGGTGCTCGGCCAGGTCATGCTGGTGACCCCGCAGATCCGCGCGGCGGCCAAGGCGGTCCGGAAGGAACCATGACCCGGTTGGAGCTGCGGGTCGCCGTCGCCGCCTTCCTGGCCGCGACGGTGGTGCTGGGCGCCGTGGTATGCGCCGCCTACGGGTGGACCGTCGTCGCCTCGGCGCTGGCGATCTACGCGCTGGGCGTGGGCGCCTGGCTGTATCACTCGATCGAACGCCTGATCGTGGCCCGCCGCATCAGCACCGTCCGGTCGGCGGCCCGGCCGCTGCAGCCGCTGCTGCCGGTGATGGCCGCCATCATGGGCCTGACGCAGGCCGTGGTGCGCTCGCTGACCGACGTCACCGAACTGCCGGCGCGCAGCCGGGAGCTTCCGGTGCTGCGCTGGATGGACAGCCGGGCGAATCGGCGCATCCTGGACGCGGACGACAGCGACGACGAACTGGACGGCTGACCCGGGGAGCGGCTCGTGATCACTTTGGACCGCTTGGTGAACGTGCTGGGGGGTTACGGGGTCCGGCTGCGGTGGTCTTCGGTGCCCAGGTCCACCGAATTGCGCAGCGTGGTGATTCACGAGTCGGCGGCCGAGCATCCCCCGGTCGGCGACGTCCTGCTGGCGATCGGAGCGCGCTCCCTTGCCGAAGCGCTCGGGTGGGCGGCGTCGGCCCGCGCGGTCGTGCTCCTGACGCGAGGCGACGGGGAGCCGACGCCCTCCGACGACGGTGGCGAGCCCGGGGCGGTGATGGTGCTCGACCCGTCGGTCGCGTGGAGCGCGGTCGCCGCGGTGGTCTACGGGCTGGTGCTGGAGGGCCGCGAGACCGAATCCGGCCGCGGCCCAACGGATATGTTCGCGCTGGCCGACAGCCTGGCCGAGTCCATCGGCGGTGCCGTGACGATCGAGGACCGGCTGCTGCGGGTGCTGGCGTATTCGCGTCCGCAGCAGCACGCCGACCCGGCGCGCATCGAGACCATCCTGGACCGCCAGACGCCCGAGCGGCTGCGCGCGCTGCTCGAGGCGCGGGGCGTGTTCGCACACCTGGCCGCCTCCGACGACCCGTTATACGTCGGCGCGGACTCCGAACACGGCCTGGGCGGCCGCATGGTGGTCGCGGTGCGGTCTGGACGGGAGTTGCTGGGCTCGGTGTGGGTGGCCTGCCCGGCCCCGCTGGACGGCGCCGAGCGCGCCGCGCTGGCCGACGGCGCCCACACGGTGGCCCTGCACCTGCTCCGCTCCCGAGCCAGCGCGGACCTGGAGCGGCAGGTCGAATCCGAGCTGGTGATCCGGTTGTTGGAGGGCACCTTCGAAGCAGCGACGCTGGCCAGCCGGCTGGGCCTGCCGCGCGGGCCGCTGCGGGTGATCGCGCTGCAGGCGTCCATCGACGGCGACCGCGACGCCGCCCTGCTGCTGGCGTTCGAGCGCGCCACCGCCGGGTTCGGCTGGTCCCGGCCCGGTCGCAGCGCGCTGGCCGGAAACACCGTCTACACCGTCCTTCCCGGCGAGCCGGCGGACGCGGCGCGGCGCTGGGTGAGCGATCTCACGGCGGCCATGCCCGAAGGGGTGGGGGTTGCGGCCGGCATCAGCGGGCCGGCCGACGTGGCGGACCTCGTGGCCGCGCGGCGGGAAGCCGACGAGTGTCTGGCGCTGCACGAGTCGTCCGCGGGTGGGGCGCCGCCCGCGTACGACGAGGCGTGGGACGAGATCCTCCTGCAGCGGCTGCGCACCGCGGCGCACGCCGGTCGTCTGCCGGACCGTGGGCCGGTCGCCGACCTGCGCCGCCACGACCGGGCGAACTCGACGGACTACGTCGCCACGCTGCGGGCCTGGCTGGAGGCCCAGGGCGACCCGGTGGGCGCGGGTGAGCGGCTGGGGGTGCACGAGAACACCGTGCGCTACCGGCTGCGCAAGATGGCCGAAATCACCAACCTGCGGCTGGACGATGCCAAGAAGCGGCTGGCGATGACGATCGAGCTGGCGGCCACCGACACCGACTGACGCCCCGCGCACTGTCGGAACGCGACAAAGCGCGGCCGCCGAGTTGTCCGACGGGGGCAAGCCAGCGGCCGAAATCGGCGCCACCCTGGAGTTGCAACCAATTCCCGAGGTGACCGATCAAATGACAACTCAGTGCCCCGACCCCGCAATGGACACCTTCACGGTGCCCGTGCCGCGGAGCCTGTTCGTCCGGCTGTTCGGCCTGAATCCGTTGGTGCGCAACGTCGACCGCGTCGAAGCGTTGCTTCTGGTGTTCGCGTTCGTGGTGTCGATCGTCGCACTGCCCGTCGCGGCCGCCATCGGGACCGCGGTCCACGACTCCCGCAGCCGCCTCTATGCCGCGCAGGCGCAGACCCACCAGAACGTCACCGCGACAATCACGGGGGAGGGCCAGGCCGGCCGCAATCTCGCCAGCGCGACCGTCGCCGCGCCGGCGCGGTGGGTCGCCGCGGGAACCGAGCACACCGGCCTGGTTGTCGTCGAGCGGACCGCCAAACCCGGTGACCGCGTGGACATTTGGGTGGATGAGCAAGGCCTGCCGGTCGACAAGCCGGTGTTTTCGGCATTGGACGAAGCCGTGGCGACCGGAACGGCCATCTGGTTCGGCGTCGTCATCGGGGCGGCGGCGTTGTTCGGGGTGGCGCGCATCGTCATCGACCGCAAGCGCCATGCCGGCTGGCAGCGCGACTTCGACCGCATGGTCGGCGACCGCGCCGCCGGATAGCCCCTGCGAGTCGTCAGGGGCGGTTGCCCCGCCGCGGCCCGTCCCTGACGACAACACTTCACAAAAATGAAAGAGAGCAACGAATATGCATGACACGCAAGGTATTTGGCTGACCGGACAAGAATACGGCCGCCTGCTGGGCGAGCTTACGGCCCTGCGCTCTCGGCGCAGCATCGAGGTGCCGGACGACTTCATGGATCACGACGCCAACCGGATCGCGCGCTACTCGGCGCGCCGGGCGCGAATCCGCGAGCTCGAGGATCTGCTGGCTCGCGCGATCGTGGTCGAGGACACCGCGCGCAACACCGCGCAGCCGGGCACGATCGTCACCATCCGCTACGAGGACAGCGGCGAGACCGAAACCTTTCGGCTGGGCCGGTACGGTGCCAAAGACCCCGGCATCAAGGTGTACTCGACGCTGTCTCCCATGGGCCGCGCGATTGCCGGTGCGCGTCCCGGGGAACGGCGGGTCTACTCGATTCCCGACGGCGCCGACCTGGTGGTGACGCTGATCAGTGTGGTGCCCGACGTCGCCGTGGTCGCATGATTCTCGAGCTGGTCGACCCCCTGGCCGTGCTGTTTCTCTTGATGGCGGCGGCCGGGCTCCTCGTGGCCCTCGCGTACGGCAAATCGGACCGCCGATAATCGTTCCGCACGCGCCGATGCCGGGCCACAATGACCAGATGAGCCCAGAAACTGCCCGGCCACGACGACTTCGTGTGTCCGCGCTCGCGGCGGTCGCCAACCCGTCGTACACGCGCGTCGACACGTGGAACCTGCTCGACGACGCGTGCCGTCACCTGCGCGACGTCGACCTCGCCGGGCTGGACAAGACCCACGACATCGCTCGGGTGAAGCGCCTGATGGACCGCATCGCCGCCTACGAGCGGTATTGGTTGTACCCCGGCGCGGCCAACCTCGCGACGTTTCGCGCGCACCTCGAGGGCCTTTCGACGGTGCGCCTCAGCGAGGAGGTGTCGCTGGCGGTCCGCCTGCTGAGCGAATACGGCGACCGCGCCGGGCTCTTCGACACCACCGCGTCGCTGGCCGAGCAGGAGCTGGTGGCCCAGGCCAAGCAGCAGCAGTTCTACACCGTGCTGCTCGCCGACGACGCCCTGTCGACGGCCCGCGACAGCCTGGCCGAGTGCCTGCGGGCGCTGCGCAACACGTCCGACGACGTGCAGTACGAGCTGCTCGTGGTGGGCAGCATCGAGGACGCCATCACCGCGGTCGCGCTGAACGGCGAGATCCAGGCCGCGATCATCCGCCACGACCTGCCGCTGCGCTCCCACGACCGGGTGCCGCTGATGAACACGCTGCTGGGGGCGGCCTGCGACGAGGTGGTGACGACGGAGACCCAGGACTGGGTCGAATGCGCCGAATGGATGCGGGAGCTGCGGCCGCACATCGACCTGTACCTGCTCACCGACGAGTCGATCGCCGCGGAGACAGAGGACGAACCCGACGTCTACGACCGGACGTTCTACCGGCTCAACGACGTCACCGACCTGAACAGCACCGTGCTCGCGGGCCTGCGAAACCGTTTCGCCACACCGTTTTTCGACGCCCTGTGCGCCTACGCGGGGGCGCCGGTCGGCCAGTTCCACGCGCTGCCCGTCGCGCGGGGCGCCAGCATCTTCAACTCGAAGTCCCTGCAGGACATGGGCGAGTTCTACGGCCGCAACATCTTCATGGCCGAGACCTCGAGCACCTCCGGCGGCCTGGACTCGCTGCTGGACCCGCACGGCAACATCAAGAAGGCGATGGACAAGGCCGCGGTGACGTGGAACGCCAACCACACCTACTTCGTCACCAACGGGACGTCCACCGCCAACAAGATTGTCGTGCAGGCCCTGACGCGCCCGGGCGACATCGTGCTGATCGACCGCAACTGCCACAAGTCGCATCACTACGGCCTGGTGCTCGCCGGGGCCTACCCGCTGTACCTGGACGCCTACCCGCTGCCCGAGTACGCGATCTACGGGGCCGTGTCGCTGCACACCATCAAGAAGGCGCTGCTGGACCTCGAGGCGGCCGGCCAGCTGCACCGGGTCCGAATGCTGTTGCTCACCAACTGCACCTTCGACGGCGTCGTCTACAACCCGCGCCGCGTGATGGAGGAGGTGCTGGCGATCAAGCCGGACATCTGCTTCTTGTGGGACGAGGCGTGGTACGCGTTCGCGACGGCGGTGCCGTGGGCGCGGCAGCGCACCGCGATGGTGTCGGCGGAACGCCTCGAGCAGATGCTGGCGTCGCCGGAATACGCTGCGGAATACCGGGATTGGGCCGCATCGATGGAGGGGGTGGACCGCTCGGAGTGGGTCGATCGCCGGCTGCTTCCCGACCCCGCCCGCGCGCGGGTCCGGGTTTATGCGACGCACTCCACGCACAAGTCGCTGTCGGCGTTTCGGCAGGCGTCCATGGTCCACGTCCGCGACCAGGACTTCAAGGCGCTCACCCGCGACTCGTTCGTCGAGGCCTTTTTGACCCACACCTCGACGTCGCCGAACCAGCAGCTGTTGGCGTCGCTGGACCTGGCGCGCCGCCAGGTCGACATCGAGGGCTTCGAGTTGGTCCGCAACGTCTACAACATGGCGCTGGTTTTCCGGCACCGCGTCCGCAAGGACCGGCTGATCGGCAAGTGGTTCCGCATCCTCGACGAGTCCGACCTGGTGCCCGACGAGTTCCGCGCGTCGTGCGTCAGCTCGTACCGCGAGGTTCGCCAGGGCGCCCTGGCCGAGTGGAACGAGGCGTGGCGGTCGGACCAGTTCGTGCTGGACGCGACGCGGGTCACCCTGTTCATCGGCAAGACCGGCATGAACGGCTACGACTTCCGCGAGAAGATCCTGATGGAGCGGTTCGGCATTCAGATCAACAAGACCTCCATCAACAGCGTGCTGCTGATCTTCACCATCGGGGTCACCTGGTCGAGCGTGCACTACCTGCTCGACGTGCTGCGCCGCATCGCGACCGACTTCGATCGGAGGCAGAGCATCGGCGGCAAGGACGACCGCGCCCTGCAGCAGCGCCGGGTCGAGGAGATCACCGAGGACCTGCCGCACCTGCCGGATTTCAGCGAATTCGACATGGCGTTCCGCCCGGTCGACGCCTGCATGTTCGGCGACATGCGGTCGGCCTTCTACGCGGGATACGAGGAGGCCGACCGCGAGCACGTGCTGATCGGCATGGCGGGCCGGCGGCTCGCGGAGGGCCGGACGCTGGTGTCCACCACGTTCGTGGTGCCCTACCCGCCCGGCTTCCCCGTGCTGGTCCCGGGCCAGGTGGTGTCCAAGGAGATCGTCTATTTCCTGGCCCAGCTCGACGTCAAGGAGATCCACGGCTACAACCCCGACCTGGGGCTGTCGGTGTTCACCGACGCCGCGCTGGCGCGAATGGAGGCCCAGCGCAACGCGGCGACGGCCGCGGTCGGTTCGGCGTACCCCGTCTTCGAGCTGCCGGCCGACGCGTCGGCGCGCAACGGCGACAGCGTCGCGCAGCCGGTGACCGGCGGCTGAGCGGTTCTAGCCGGACACGGCCGGCAAGTCGGACAGGCCCTGCCGGATTCCCCGGGCTATCGCGTCCTGCCGGGCCGGGCTGCCGGTGGGTGCCGCCCGTTGGCAGCTGCAGCTCAAAGTGCTGAAGACGCTGGGGTCGGCGCCGGCCGTGGCCGATCCGGCGACGCTGGCCCCCACGCAAATGGCAACGCCGATAAGGATTTTGCTGGTCAATTTCGTCAACTTTCCCATGACACTTCCAGCGTAGGCGCGGGTCGCTGGGAATCTGCTGGGAAGGCTTGGGAATCAGGGGGTTTCCGCCGCCGCGCGCTCTTCCGGGTGACCCGGGTGGCGTCCCGGACGCTGCGGCAACACGACGACCAACGCGACGACGATCGCGGCGATCACCGCCGACGCCAGGGGGCGGCTCAGCGCGAGGCCGCCGTCGGCGACCGGCTTGTCGATGAAGTCGCCGACGGTCGCGCCTAGCGGCCTGGTGAGGATGAAGGCCACCCAGAACAGGGCGACGCGGGAGATCCCGGTCCAGTAGTAGAGGGCCACGACCACGAGCAGGGCCGCGCCGAACACCAGCGCGCCGCGTTCGTAGCCGAATCCGCGGGTGTCGGCGAGCCAGTCGCCGAGCGCGGTGCCGAGCGTCTGCGAAAACGTGATGGTGGCCCAGTAGAACGCTTCGACCTTCGGTGTCGAGACGGTGCTCACCGACACGGTTCCCTGCGTCCAGCGCCACAGCCCCAGGGTCGTCAGCAGGAGACCCAACAGCAGCAGCGTTCCGCCCGTGTAGCCGATCCCCAGTTGCCGGTCGGCGAAGTCGGCCAGGGTCGTGCCGAACGTCGTCGACGCCACGATGGTGGCCCAGTACAGGCTCGCGTGGAATTGCTTGGCGAAGATCTGCGCCGCGACCAGCGCGACGAGCGCGACGCCGAACAGCGTGACGCCTGCGGCGTAGCCCCAGTTCAGCGTCATCGTGACGGTGTCGCCGCCCGTCTCGCCCAGGGTCGTCGCCAGGATCTTGATCACCCAGAAGCCCAGGGTGACCGCAGGCACCTTGGTCAAAGCGTGTTTGGCCGCGTCATCAGTCACGTAGTTGATCCTCCCACGGATCGAGATGACTATGCATACCCTATGAATTCCGCGTCGAGATTAGATAACGGTTATGAATTACCTTAAAGATCAATAAGTTTCGGCCGCCGCGATTTCCGGTGCCCGCCAAACGCTGTGGCAACATTGTTGAATGGGTGCGCGGTGGTCGATCATGGCCGTCTCGTTGGGGGTGACGGCCAGTTCGTTTCTTTTCATCAACGGTGTGGCGTTCCTGATTCCCTCGTTCGAGGTGCGCCGCGGCATGTCGCTGACCGTGGCCGTCCTGCTGTCGTCGATGCCCAGTTGGGGCATGGTGGTCACGCTGGTCTTCTGGGGCTACGTGCTGGACCGGGTCGGCGAGCGCACCGTGCTGACGGCGGGATCGGTGCTCACCGCGGCCGCGGCCTACGCGGCCGCGTCGGCCCATTCGGTGCTGATGATCGGTGTCTTCTTGTTCATCGGCGGGATGGCCGCGGCGAGCTGCAACACCGCCGGCGGCCGGCTGGTGTCGGCCTGGTTCCCGCCGCGGCAACGCGGCCTGGCGATGGGCATCCGCCAAACCGCGCAGCCGTTGGGAATCGCCTTGGGGGCATTGGTCATTCCCGAACTGGCCGAAAGCGGCCCGCACCGGGGACTGATGTTCCTCGCGGTGATGTGCACGGTGGCGGCCGTGGCCAGCGTGATCGGAATCGCCGATCCGCCAAGGAAATCCCGCAAGGCGGCGGCCGCGGAGGAACTGGCCAGCCCGTATCGCGGCTCGTTCGTGTTGTGGCGGATCCACGCGGTGGCCGGCCTGCTGATGATCCCGCAGACGGTGACCGTGACGTTCATGCTGGTGTGGCTGATGGATCGCCATGGTTGGTCGGTGGCGGCCGCCGGCGGCCTGGTCACCCTCTCCCAGGTGCTGGGCGCCGCGGGCCGAATCGCGGTGGGCCGGTGGTCCGATCGCGTCGGCTCGCGAATGCGCCCGGTCCGCACCATCGCCATCGCCGGCGCCGTGGCCCTGTTCGTGCTCGCCCTCACCGACGCCACGGGTTCGGGATACGACGTGTTGCTGATGCTCGCCGTCTCGGTGCTCGCCGTCCTCGACAACGGGTTGGAGGCCACCGCGATCACGGAGTTCGCCGGGCCGTTCTGGAGCGGACGCGCGCTGGGCCTGCAGAACACCACCCAGCGGCTGATGGCCGCGGCCGGCCCGCCGCTGTTCGGCGCGTTGATCGCGGCGGCCGAATATCCGGTGGCGTGGGCACTGTGCGGCTTGTTCCCGCTGGCGGCGGCGCCCCTGGTGCCCACCCACGAAATCGAAGAGGGGCCACCGCCGGAAAGCAGCCGAGAAATGGTTGGCGCCTCCCGACCGTAATTTTTGCTCAGCGGGATCGCAAAGACGTCCCCGTTGCGCGGGTGGCGCAATAGGGCGGTGGGTGCGGTTTTTGGCTGGTCGCCGCCGAATCCGGCCCGGCGCAATGCCGCGAGCCGGTTCCGGGGGCCGCGTCTGGGCGTCCCGGACGGCGCGCCGGGCCGCGTTAGCGTGACGACGTGGCGCAACCAGTACCGATTCACGGTCCGCGGGCCGACCGGGCCCGCCGGGTCGCCGACGTGTTGCGCCAGCAGATCCACGCCGACGCCTACCCCGGCGCGCTGCCGGCCGAGCACGAGCTGGCGGCCGAATTCGCGGTGTCGCGCAACACCGTTCGCGAGGCGCTGACGGTCCTGAAGAACGAGGGACTGATCGAGCGCGGCCCCAAGGTCGGCACGCACGTCGCCCAGCGCAAGTATTCGCACGGGCTGGACGCGCTGCTGGGGCTCAAGGAAACGTTCAAACACCTCGGCGAGGTGCGCAACGAGGTCCGCGCCGCCATGCCGGTCACCGCCCCGCCGTCGGTGGCGCGGCGGCTGGGGCTGCAGCCGGGCGCGCAGGCGGTGTTCGTGGAGCGGCTGCGTTACCTCGGCGACCTGCCGCTCAGCCTCGACCTGACCTACCTGGCTCCGGACATCGGAACCCGGATCCTGGAGCACCCGCTGGAGACCAACGACATCTTCGCGCTCATCGAGCAGGTCAGCGGGCAGCGGCTCGGTTCGGCGACGCTGGCGTTGGAGGCAATCCCCGCCGACGCGCACTCGGCGGCCACGCTGCAGGTGCCCGACGGGGCGGCGCTGCTCATGCTGGAGCGGCTCACCAGCCTCGACGACGGCAGACCCGTCGACCTGGAGTACATCCGGATGCGCGGCGATCGAATCACCATGCACGGCAGCCTGATTAGGAGCAAGCCATGACTCTTGTCAACCACCGCGCGGACGTGCCGGTCACGATCGACGAGTCGCTGTGCATCGACGGCTGCACTCTGTGTGTCGAGGTCTGCCCGCTGGACGCGCTGGCCATTAACCCGGACACCGGCAAGGCCTTCATGCATGTCGACGAGTGCTGGTACTGCGGCCCCTGCGCGGCCCGCTGCCCCACCGGCGCCGTCACCGTCAACATGCCCTATCTCCTGCGCTGATGAAACGCCAAGCCACACGGCTGATCTCGATGGCAGCCGTCATCGTCGCCGTCGTCTCCGGCTGCTCGCTGGAGTCCCTCTCGCAGTCCTCCGGTGTGGTTAACGTCGTGGTCGGATACCAGTCCAAGACCATCAACACCGTCACCGCGGGCACGCTGCTGCGCGCGCAGGGCTACCTGGAGCGCCGGCTCGCCGACATCACCACCCGCACCGGGACCAGATACGCGGTGCGCTGGCAGGACTACGACACCGGCGCCCCGATCACCGCGCAGATGCTGGCCGAGAAGATCGACATCGGCTCGATGGGCGACTACCCGATGTTGATCAACGGCTCGAAGACGCAGAGCAACCCGCTGGCGCGCACCGAGATGGTGTCCGTCACCGGCTATAACCCGCGGGGGGCGCTGAACATGGTTGTGGTGGCGCCGGATTCGCCGGCTACCACGCTGGCCGACCTCGCGGGAGCCAAGGTGTCCGCGAGCGTGGGATCGGCGGGCCACGGCACGCTGGTGCGCGCCCTGGCAAAGGCCGGCGTCGGCGGTGTGGAGGTGCTCAACCAGCAGCCGCAGATCGGCGCGTCCGCGCTGGAATCCGGCCAGGTGCAGGCGCTGTCGCAGTTCGTCGCGTGGCCGGGCCTGCTGGTCTACCAGGGCAAGGCCAAGCTGCTCTACGACGGCGCCGAGCTGAACCTGCCCACCCTGCACGGCGTGGTGGTGCGCCGCTCGTACGCATCGGCCCACCCGGAGGTGCTGGCGGCGTTCCTGCAGGCGCAACTGGACGCAACCGACTTCCTCAACTCCAAGCCGCTGGAGGCCGCGCGCATCGTCGCGCAGGGCAGCGGGTTGCCGCAGGAGGTGGTGTACCTCTACAACGGCCCCGGCGGCACCTCGTTCGACACCACGCTGAAACCGTCGCTGGGCGGCGCGCTGAAAAGCGATGTGCCGTACCTGAAGTCGATCGGTGACTTCGCCGACCTCGACGTCGGAAAGTTCGTCGTCGACGAGCCGCTGCGCGCGGTGTTCGCCGCCCGTGGGCTCGACTACGACGCGGCGCGGGGCCGCACCGCCAACCCGTCGCTGCTCACCGGCGACCCCGCGCTGGCGAGCGAGCTGTGGCTGGACGGCTCCGAGACGACCCAGACCGTCGCCAATCCCACCGGCCTGCTGCAGGCGATCAGGGATGCCGCCGCCCGCGGCGCCAGGGTCCGCGCGGCCTACGTTCCCGACGCGGAGCTGGGCACGCGGTGGTTCGCCGACAAGGCGATGTGGGTTCGGGACGGCCAGACCTACCTGCCCTTCGGCACCGTCGCCGGGGCCCGTCGCTACACCGCCGCCCATCCCGGCAGCGTCGCCGTGAATTACCAACAAGCACTGGGAGGTTCGGTATGACCGCGACGGCGATTGATCACGCCATACCGCCGCCCGTCTTCGGCGCGCCGCGACGAGTTGCGTGGCCGTGGCGGTCGTGGCTGGTGCGGGTGGCGTCGGTGGCCGCCGCCGTCGGGCTGTGGCAGCTGCTCACTGCCGGCAAGGTGCGGTTGTTGCTGCGGTTCGACACCCTGCCGACGGTGACCCAGATCGTGACCGCGCTGCAGCGTCGGCTGGGCGCCTACGAGTACTGGCTCGACCTGGCCCAGTCGCTGCTGCGGATCCTCACCGGGTTCGGGCTGGCCGCCGTGGTCGGGGTGGCGACCGGGGTGCTACTCGGCCGCTCAAGGCTTTTCGCCGACGTCTTCGGCCCGCTGACGGAGCTGGCGCGGCCCATTCCGGCCATCGCGCTGGTGCCGGTGGCGATCCTGCTGTTCCCGACCGACGAGGCGGGGATCGTGTTCATTACCTTCCTCGCGGCCTACTTCCCGATCATGGTCAGCACCCGGCACGCGGTGCGGGCGCTGCCGACCCTGTGGGAGGACTCGGTGCGCACCCTCGGCGGGCGCCGGTGGGAGGTGCTGAGCCAGGTGGTGCTGCCGGGCATCCTGCCGGGCGTGTTCGGCGGGCTCTCGGTCGGCATGGGGGTGGCGTGGATCTGCGTGATCTCCGCCGAGATGATCTCCGGCCGGCTCGGGATCGGCTACCGCACCTGGCAGGACTACACGGTGCTGAACTACCCGCAGGTCTTCGTCGGCATCATCACCATCGGCGTGCTCGGCTTCGTGACCGCGGCCGCCGTCGAACTCGTGGGCCGCCGGGTGACGCGGTGGCTGCCGCGCGCGCAGGAGGGTGCCAAGTGACCGCCGGAATTCGCCTCGAGCTGGATCGAGTCACGTTGTCCTACACTGGTTCCCCGGTCATCAACGGGTTGAGCCTGGCGGTGCGGCCGGGGGCGATCCTGGTGCTCACCGGGCCGTCGGGCTGCGGCAAGTCGACGGTGCTGCGGGCGCTGGCCGGGCTGCTGGCGCCCGACGACGGCCGGGTGCTGGCCGACGGCGTGCCCGTGACCACCACCTCGGGCGACCGCGGCATGGTCTTCCAGGACAACGCGCTGCTGCCGTGGCGCACCGTGCGGTCCAACATCGAGCTGGCGCTGCGGCTGCGAGGGGAGCCCCGCGCGACGCGCCGCGCGGCGGCCGAGCGTTGGATCGACGAACTCGGCCTCACCGGCTTCGGCAACTACCTGCCCAAGAGCTTGTCCGGCGGGATGCGCCAGCGCGTCCAGCTGGCCCGCGGCCTGGCCGGGGCGCCGCGCGCGGTGATGATGGACGAGCCGTTCGGGGCGCTGGACACCCAGACCCGCGCCGCCATGCAGCGGCTGCTCATCGACACCTGGCGCACCCATCCGACGACGATCGTGTTCGTCACCCACGACGTCGACGAGGCGCTGACGCTGGGGGACCGCATCGTCGTGCTGGGCAAAGCTGGCGAACCGGTGCGCGCGGTGCTCGACGTGCCGGATCCGCGCATCGACCGACCGCGTCCGGAACTGCGCGCCGAAATCATTGCTGCGCTGGATCATTCGGTGGCAGCGTGATGCGGATTCCCGACCTGGCCCCGCTCCGCCTCGACTGCGACGTGCTGGTCATCGGCGGTGGCACCGCCGGCACCATGGCGGCCCTGTCCGCCGCCGAGCACGGCGCACAGGTGCTGCTGCTAGAGAAGGCCCACGTCCGGCACTCCGGGGCGCTGGCGATGGGCATGGACGGCGTCAACAACGCCGTCATCCCCGGGAAGGCCGAACCCGAGGACTACGTCGCGGAGATCACTCGCGCCAACGACGGAATCGTCAACCAGCGCACTGTTTATCAGACCGCCTCCCGCGGCTTCGCGATGGTGCAGCGGTTGGAGCGCTACGGCGTGAAGTTCGAGAAGGACGAGCACGGCGAGTACGCGGTGCGCCGGGTGCACCGATCGGGCTCCTACGTGCTGCCCATGCCGGAGGGCAAGGACGTCAAGAAGGCGCTGTACCGGGTGCTGCGGCAAAAGTCCATGCGGGAGAGGATCCGCATCGAGAACCGGCTGATGCCGGTGCGGGTGCTGACGTCCGGTGGGCGGGCGGTGGGCGCGGCCGCATTGCACACGCGCACCGGCGAGTTCGTCGCCGTCGGCGCCAAGGCGGTCATCCTGGCCACCGGTGCGTGCGGGCGCCTCGGCCTGCCCGCGTCGGGATACCTCTACGGCACCTACGAGAACCCGACCAACGCCGGCGACGGGTACGCGATGGCCTACCACGCTGGCGCGGAGCTGTCGGGAATCGAGTGTTTCCAGGTCAATCCGCTGATCAAGGACTACAACGGACCGGCGTGTGCCTACGTGGCAAACCCGTTCGGCGGCTACCAGGTCAACGCGCACGGCGAGCGGTTCGTGGACTCCGACTACTGGTCCGGGCAGATGATGGCCGAGGTGAAAAGCGAGATCGACTCGGCCCGCGGCCCGATTTACCTCAAGGTGTCGCACCTGTCCGACGAGACGCTGACGGCGCTGGAGAACATCCTGCACACCACCGAACGCCCGACCCGCGGCACGTTCCACGCCAACCGCGGCCACGACTACCGCACCCACGACGTCGAGATGCACATCTCCGAGATCGGCCTGTGCAGCGGCCATTCCGCCTCCGGGGTGTGGGTCGACGAGCACGCCCGCACCACGGTGCCGGGCCTGTACGCCGCGGGCGACCTGGCCTGCGTCCCGCACAACTACATGATCGGGGCGTTCGTCTTCGGCGACCTCGCCGGCACCGACGCCGCCGCTTCGCTGGCCGATGTCGTTGCCCCGCAGGCGCTCCCGGACGACCAGTTGCGCGCCGCCCACGAGCTGATCTACCGGCCGCTGCGGCACCCGGACGGCCCGCCGCAACCGCAGGTCGAGTACAAGCTGCGCCGGTTCGTCAACGACTATGTGGCGCCGCCGAAGACGGCGGCCAAGCTGTCCATCGCGGTGCGCACCTTCGACCGGATGCGCGACGAGATCGCCGGGATGGGCGCCCGCAACCCGCACGAGCTGATGCGCGCCGTCGAAGTGTCGTTCATCCGGGACTGCGCCGAGATGGCCGCCCGCTCCTCGCTGACCCGGACCGAATCCCGCTGGGGCCTCTACCACGACCGCGCCGACCTGCCCGGCCGCGACGACAACCAATGGGGCTATCACCTGAACCTGCGCAAGGGCCCCGACGGCGAGATCGCGTTCCTCAAGCGGCCCGTCGCGCCGTACGTCGTGCCCGTCCCCGAGCTGGACGGCCTGCCGCCGGTGGACCAGACCGTGCGCGAGGTGGAGCAGCCACCGCTGATCGGCGGCCGGGCCCCGGCCACCGTGGCGTCCCGGATCGTTTCGCCCGCAACGGCGTTCGAACCCCCGTCGCCCCGCATCGCCGAGGTTCTCGCGCTGGAGGAGCCCACCGTCGCCGAGCTGGCGCCGTATCTGGCCGACACCGATCCCGGGGTGCGCCGCACCGCGGTGGCCACCCTGACCGAGCACATCCCCGACGGATACGCGCCCGCCCTGTTCGCGGCCCTCGACGACGCCGACGCCGCGGTGCGTCGCAGCGCCGCCGAGGGGATCCGGGAACTGGTGGAGGTGCTGCCCGACCCGGCCGGCGCCGAACCGCATCTGCTGTCCGGGGATTCGGTGGTACGCGCGGCCGCGGTCTATCTCCTCGCCGCGCGCCGGACCGGTGATGCGGGCCAATACCGCCGCGCGCTGGACGATCCCGACCACCGGGTGCGCATCGAGGCGGTGCGGGCGCTGGTGTCGGTCGACGACGTGGCCGGCGTCGTCACGGCCACCGGGGACGAGAGCCGGGAGGTCCGCATCGCGGCGGCCGGGGGCCTGGCGACGCTGCGCGACGGCGCGCAGGCGGTGAGCGAGCTGGTGGCCGATCCCGACCCGCTGGTGCGCGCGGCCGCGCTCGCCGCCCTGGGCGAATTGGGCTGCGGTGAGACAGATCTGGGCGCCGTCGACAAGGCGTTGCGGGCGCCGGCCTGGCAGGTGCGCGAGGGCGCGGCGCGGGCGCTGGCCGGCGCGGCGGCGGCCGTCGCGGTGCCGCTGCTGTCCGAGGCGCTGTCCGACGCGCACCTCGACGTGCGCAAGGCGGCGGTGCTGAGCCTTACCCGCTGGGCCGCCGAGCCCCCCGCCCGCGACGCGCTGGGCATCGCGCTCAAGGACGGCGACGCCGACGTGCGCGCCTACGCGCGGCGGGCACTGGACCGGGACACTTAGCCGCGGTTCACCGGTGGCCCAGCGACGCGTTCGTCGCGTTGGCGCTGGCGATCAACTGGTTGGCGACGCGCTTGACCTGGTCGACGGGGATGGCGAAGCCCACGCCGACCCAGCCGGCCGGGCCGCCCGGGTAAACGGCTCCCATCGTCGCGATGGCCGAATTGAGCCCGATCATTTCACCGGCCGCGTTGACCAACGCGCCGCCGGAGCTGCCGGGACTCATCGTGGCGTCCGTCTGGATGGCGTCGAACGCGGCGCTGCTGCCGGCGGGGCCGGTGATGCCCGACACCGGGCGGTGCAACGCGCTGATCACCCCGGTGGTCACCGTGCTGTCCAACCCGAGGGGCGCGCCGATGGCCACCACGTTTTGGCCCACACGCAGGCCGCCCGACGTGCCCATGGTCATCGGGTGCAGGCCCGAAATCCCTTGCACGCGAACGACCGCGATGTCGGCGACCGGGTCGACGCCCACGATGGTGAACGGGGCGGCGCGTCCGTCGGCAAGCGTCGCCACGGTGTGCGCCGCCGGGCCCGCCATCGATACGACGTGATTGTTGGTGAGGATCAGCCCGTCGGCGCTCAGCACCACTCCCGAGCCCTCGTCGGACTGGGTGGCGGCCGCAGTCTCGAGTTTGACCACACTGGGTATCGCTCTGGCCGCGGCCTGCTCGATGTTCGCGGCGGGCTGGGTAAGGACCGGCGGGCTCGTCGGACCGCTGACGGTTGCGGCCGGGCGAAGTTCGACGGCGCCGAGGGCGCCCGCGGCACCCGATAGCAGCGCAAGCGCGGCGGCGCAGAGCACGATTCCGAACCGGGCTCGCAGAAGTTCGTGGCGGCGGCCGGGCAATTCGTGGCGTCCCCGGCCGTGGGAGGGCAGGAAGGCAGTGGTCATCGGTAGGGCACCTTCTCCCTGTGGCTACTCGCGTGTGTGCCCCGACGCACCCGTGTACCAGATCGAATTCCCACTCACCGTTCCGGGAAACATCGCCGGCGAGTCGCGTCGCGCTAGCTGTACTCGGTCATGAGGTTGGTCGCAGTCGGCTGATCGGTGGGAGTCCCGCAAGCGCGCTGTGGGGTCGTCGAGTGTTGTAGAGCTCGAGCCAGGGTGCAAGGGCGCGGGCCCGCTCGGTGTTGGAGTCAAAGACCTGTCGGTAGGCCCATTCGGTTTGCAGGGTGCGGTTGAACCTTTCGACCTTGCCGTTTTGCCAGGGGCAGTGCGGCTTGATGAAGATGTGTTTGGCGCCGATGCGGGCAATGACGTGGGCCACGGCGGCGGAGCGCCGGTAGCTGAAGTGGTTGTCGGTTATGACGCCTTCAATATGGGAAATGCCTTGCGTTGCAAAGTAGTCAGCGGCTCGTTCGATGAACCCAGCACATGTGAGTCCCTTCTCGTCGGCCAGAATTTCTGAGTACGCCAGCCGGCTATGGTCATCGACCATCGAGTGCACGTAGTCATAGCCGATCCCGCGGTCGCGGACCTCCTCGCGGCGCCCATGGGCACGCCACCCTCCTCCATCGGGGATGCGACCGAGCTTTTTCACGTCGACGTGGACCAGCTCGCCGGGACGGTCTCGCTCATAGCGCACTGCAGTAGTTTTCGACGCTTTGATCAGTACTCCGGTCATCGGATCACAGTCGCGCAGATAGGGTTCGCCGTGGCGGCGCAGGATGCGTCCCACCGTGCGCGCCGGGATCCCCAGCTCAGGTCCCAGCCAGTCCTGGCCCCGGCGATGAACGCGGCGAGCGGCCACAACCTGCTGCTCCACCTGGGGCGCCGCGCGGCGCGGACAACAATGCGGACGCGAAGACCGATCCCAAAGCCCAGAATTTCCTTCAGCGGCAAAACGGCTGATCCAGGTGTGCACGCACTTGCGAGAGATCCCCATCGCCTGGGCGATATGGGCCTGCTTCCACCCGGCCTTATGCCGCTGCACGATCAGCAGTCGACCCTGAAACGTCGTACGGGCATTACGGTGAGACACGAGAACCTCCGGACGGTGATGGGCCTTAGACAAGCCACACCCCACCCGGGGGTTCTCCTCACATCAAGCCGACACGCCTGCTACCAACGTCCTGGCCGAGTACAGCTAGCGCAGGATCTTGGCGTACAGCAGGCTGTCCTGCGGCTCGGGGCCCATGGTGGGGAAGACGGCGTAGCGGCCGAGCCGGCCCTCCAGGACGAAACCCGCGCGCTCCAACAGCCGTGCCGAGCGCTCGTTTTCGACGCTGCACGATGCCCAGACTCGATACACCCCGCGATCGGCCTGAAGCGCGGTCAGCAACAGGTCGAGCACCTCGGACATGTAGCCCTTGCCCCACCACCGCCGTCCCATGCAGTAACCGATCTCGACCGAGTGCGGCACGGGGCGCCGGCAGCTGGTCAGCCCGATGAGTTCGCCGCTGTGTTTCAGCGCGATCGCCCAGGTCCGCTCTTCGTCGCTGACGTTGAGCTTTTCGGTGATGACCCGCCGCGTCGCCGCCACGTCGGGGTGGGGCGCCCACAGCAGATACTTGGTGACCTCGGGATCGCGGGCGATCCGCTGGAACAGCGCGCCCGCGTCGTCCAGCATCGGCGGGCGCAACACCAGCCGTTGCCCGGTGATGCGGACGGGCGGGTAGTCGACCATGGCGTTAGAGCCCGAGCGCCTGATAGGTGCGGCGGACGAATTTCGGTTGCGCCGATTGAAGTTTCGACAACGACGTGTTGCCCGCGACGGCCGCGGCCACGTCCGCGGACATGTCGGGCAGGTTCTGGACCAGATACAGCAGCACCAGATCGGCGGTCGGGTCGGCCTGCCACCACGTGCCGTACGCGCCGGGCCAGCTGAACGTTCCCACACCGCCCGGCCCGAACAGCTGCGCTGACTTCGCGGGATCGGTCACCACCGACAGGTTCAGTCCGAAGCCGCGGCCGACCCAGTACGGCGCCCCCAGGAAGTAGTGCCGCTTCTGCTCGTCGGTCAGCCGGTCGGTCCGCATCAGCCGGGCGGACTCGGGGGAGAGCACCCGCACGCCGTCGATCGACCCGTCGCCCAGCAGCATCCGCACGAACCGAAGGTAGTCATCGGCCGTCGACCACAACCCGCCGCCGGCATTGCAGAAGGACGGTGGCTTGATGTGCGGCGGCCCCATCGCGTCATGGTGCAGCCGGCCCTGCCCGTCGAGCCGATACATGGTCGCGGCTCGGCGGCGCCCTTCCGGGGAGACGAAGAACGCGGTGTCGGGCATGCCCACCGGACCCAGGACCCGTTCGTCGAGGACCTCGTTGAACGGCTTGCCCTCGATGCGAGAAGCGATGACGCCCAGGAGGTCTATGGAATGGCTGTAGGTCAATCGGTCACCGGGCTGATGGACCAGCGGCAGCTTGGCCAGCTCGGCCAGCCAGGCGTCCGGGCCCTGGTTGAAGGGCAGCCGCACGTAGGCCTTGGCGATCGGACCGGACACCGAGAAGCCATACGCCAGGCCGCTGGTGTGGGTGAGCAGGTCCTCGATCAGGATGGCGCGACCCAGCGGGTGCGTCCGCTCCAGCGGGCCGTGCGGGTCGTCGAGCACCCGCACGTCCGCCAGCTCGGGCGCCCAGCGCACGATCGGGTCCTTCAGCGTCAGCTTGCCCTCGTCGACCAGGCTCATCACCGCCGCGACGGTGACCGGCTTGGTCATCGACGCGATGCGGAACACCGTGTCCCGCTGCATCGGCAGGCCTGCGTCGATGTCGCGGTAGCCGATCTCGTTGACCTGCAGCAGTTCTCCGCGCTGCCAGACCATCGTCAGCGCGCCCGCGAGCAGGCCCGCGTCGCACACCTCGCGGATGGAGGCCTGATTGACGTCGAGATTCACCGATTCAGGGTAGCTAGCAGCGCTGGGCGCGCAGGTACCAGTGGCGCGTTTGCGCCCCTCTACATTCCGCGCGCGTAAGTCAAGACTTAGGCTCATGCCAAATAAACCAGCTAGGGCAATAGTCGCGGTTTGCGGTGGTGCTGCCGTGCTGGCCCTGGCGCTCGGCGGTGTCGGCGAAGTCGGCGACGCCGTTGTCACCAAGACCATCGCGGACCCTCCGACGACCGTGGCCCCGACGCCCGGATCACCGGATGACCAGTGCTGCGACTCGCCCCAACCCCAAGCGTCGGCCAACTGGAACTGCAAGATCGGCCTGAACTGCGGGCCCATCCGCCCCCAACGGACCTTGCCAGCGCCGCCGCCGCCCCCACCGCCGCCGTAGGCCTCCCGGGCGCCTGATACCGAGCGCGCCGCCGCACGCCGCACGCCGGCGCGCTCGGCGGAAGTGCTACGCTGCCTGGCAGTCGACATCCTTTAACGATCCGTCCAGAGAGGCGGAGAAGGAGGTCAGTCTCGTATGTGTGCCGCGGATGACGCCGGCCGCGAATTGATGTCGGCGGCCGACGTCGGTCGCACCATCTCCCGAATCGCGCATCAGATCATCGAAAAGACCGCGTTAGACGGTCCCGACGCGCCGCGAGTGGTGCTGCTGGGCATCCCGACCCGCGGCGTCCTCCTCGCCGAACGCCTGGCCACCAACATCGCCGAGTTCAGCGGCGTCGACGTCGCGCACGGCGCCCTCGACATCACCCTCTACCGCGACGACCTGATGCAAAAGCCGCCGCGACCGCTGGCGGCCACCTCCATCCCGGCCGGCGGCGTCGACGACGCGCTGGTGATCCTCATCGACGATGTGCTCTACTCGGGCCGCTCGGTGCGCTCCGCCCTGGACGCGCTGCGCGACGTGGGCCGGCCGCGGGCGGTGCAACTCGCGGTGCTGGTCGACCGCGGCCACCGCGAACTGCCGCTGCGCGCCGACTACGTCGGCAAGAACGTGCCCACCTCGCGCGCCGAGAGCGTGCACGTGCTGCTCGCCGAGCACGACGGCCGCGACGGGGTGGTGATCTCGCGATGACGCGCCACCTGCTGGCCGCCGGCGACCTGAGCCGCGACGACGCCACCGCGATCCTCGACGACGCGGACCGGTTCGCGCAGGCGCTGGTCGGCCGCGAGATCAAGAAGCTGCCGACGCTGCGCGGCCGCACCGTCGTCACGATGTTCTACGAGAACTCCACCCGCACCCGGGTCTCCTTCGAGGTGGCCGGCAAGTGGATGAGCGCCGACGTGATCAACGTCAGCGCCGCCGGATCGTCGGTGGGCAAGGGGGAGTCGCTGCGCGACACTGCGCTGACGCTGCGCGCGGCCGGGGCCGACGCGCTGATCATCCGCCATCCCGCCTCCGGCGCCGCGCACCTGCTGGCCGAATGGACCGGGACCAACGACGACGGCCCGTCGGTGATCAACGCCGGCGACGGCACCCACGAGCACCCGACGCAGGCGCTGCTGGACGCGCTGACCATCCGCCAGCGGCTCGGGAGCATCGAGGGCCGGCGCGTCGTGATCGTCGGCGACATCCTGCACAGCCGGGTGGCCCGCTCCAACGTCATGCTGCTGGCCACCCTCGGCGCCGAGGTCGTGCTGGTCGCGCCGCCGACGCTGCTGCCGGTCGGGGTCGACGGCTGGCCGGCCACCGTCTCCTACGACTTCGACGCCGAGCTGCCCGCCGCCGACGCGGTGCTGATGCTGCGCGTGCAGGCCGAGCGGATGAACGGCGGGTTCTTCCCGTCGGTGCGCGAATACTCGGTCCGCTACGGCCTTTCCGAACGGCGCCAGGCGATGCTGCCCGGCCACGCGGTGGTGCTGCACCCCGGGCCGATGGTGCGCGGCATGGAGATCTCGTCCTCGGTGGCGGACTCGTCGCAATCGGCTGTGCTGCAACAGGTTTCGAACGGAGTGCACGTGCGGATGGCAGTGCTGTTCCATGTGCTGGTCGGAGCGGAGGACATCGCGGCATGAGCGTGCTGATCCGCGGCGTGCGGCTCTACGGTGAAGGCGACCGGGTCGACGTCCTCGTCGATGACGGTCAGATCGCCGAGATCGGGCCGAAACTCGAGATCCCCGATACGGCCGACGTCATCGACGCCACGGGCCAGGTACTGCTGCCCGGGTTCGTCGACCTGCACACCCACCTGCGCGAGCCGGGCCGCGAATACGCCGAGGACATCGAAACCGGTTCGGCGGCGGCGGCTTTGGGCGGCTACACGGCGGTGTTCGCGATGGCCAACACCAACCCCGTCGCCGACAGCCCGGTGGTCACCGACCACGTCTGGCATCGCGGCCAGCAGGTCGGGCTCGTCGACGTTCACCCCGTCGGCGCCGTCACGGTCGGGCTGGCCGGGGCCGAGCTCACCGAGATGGGCATGATGGCCGCCGGCGCCGCGCAGGTGCGGATGTTCTCCGACGACGGCATCTGCGTGCACGACCCGCTGATCATGCGCCGCGCCCTGGAGTACGCCACCGGCCTGGGGGTACTGATCGCCCAGCACGCCGAGGAGCCGAGGCTGACCGTCGGCGCCGTCGCCCACGAGGGCCCGACGGCCGCGCGGCTGGGCCTCGCGGGGTGGCCCCGCGCCGCCGAGGAATCCATCGTCGCCCGCGACGCGCTGCTGGCCCGCGACGCCGGCGCCCGGGTGCACATCTGCCACGCCTCCACCGCGGGCACCGTCGAGATCGTGAAATGGGCGAAGGAACAAGGTATTTCGATAACCGCCGAGGTCACCCCGCACCACCTGCTGCTCGACGACGGCCGTCTCGCCTCCTACGACGGGGTGAACCGGGTCAACCCGCCGCTGCGCGAGGCCGCCGACGCCGTCGCCCTGCGTCAGGCGCTGGCAGACGGGGTAATCGACTGTGTGGCCACCGACCACGCCCCCCACGCCGAGCACGAGAAGTGCGTCGAGTTCTCGGCCGCGCGCCCCGGCATGCTGGGCCTGCAGACCGCGCTGTCGGTGGTGGTGCAGACGATGGTGGCGCCGGGGCTGCTGACGTGGCGCGACGTCGCGCGGGTGATGAGCGAGAACCCGGCGCGCATCGTCGGGCTGCCCGACCACGGCCGCCCGCTGGAGGTGGGGGAGCCGGCCAACCTCACCGTGGTGGACCCGGACGCCACCTGGACGGTCGCCGGGTCGGACCTGGCCAGCCGGTCGGCCAACACGCCGTACGAGTCGATGACGTTGCCCGCCACCGTGACCGCGACCCTGCTGCGCGGCAAGGTCACCGCGCGGGACGGGAAGAGCCCGGCATGACTTCGGGCACGGTGGTGGGGTCGCTGATCTTCGCGGCCGTGCTGGTGACCGTGATCACGGTGCTCATCCAGCTGATGATGCGCTCCTGGCGCCGCCGCGCGCGGCGCCAGCAGGAGTTGATCGGTGAGCTGCCCGACCTGCCCGACCAGGTGGGGGCCGCGACCATCACCACCCGCGGCCACTATTGCGGTTCGATGATCGCCCCCGACTGGAGCGAGCGGGTCGCCGCCGGCGACCTGGGCTTCCGCAGCAAGGCGGTGCTGACCCGCTATCACGAGGGGATCTTGGTGGAAAGGATTCGGGCCCAACCGATTTGGATTCCGCAATCCTTGATCGAAGGCATCCGCATCGAGCGCCGAATGGCGGGCAGGGTCGCGCATCGGATCGGGATCCTGGCGATCCGGTGGCGCCTGCCGTCCGGTGTCGAGATCGACACCGGGTTTCGCGCGAACCACCGCGACGACTACGACGCCTGGCTGGAGGAGGCTGCGTGAGTAAGGCCCAATTGGTTCTCGAGGACGGGCGCGTCTTCACCGGAACGCCGTTCGGCAAGGTCGGCCAGACGCTCGGGGAGGCCGTGTTCTCCACCGGCATGTCCGGCTACCAGGAGACGCTGACCGATCCCAGCTACCACCGCCAGATCGTCGTGGCCACCGCGCCGCAGATCGGCAACACCGGCTGGAACGACGAGGACGCCGAGAGCCGCGGCGACAAGATCTGGGTCGCCGGCTACGCGGTGCGCGATCCGTCGCCGTGCGCCTCGAACTGGCGCGCCACCGGCACGCTGGAAGACGAGCTGGCCCGCCAGGGCATCGTCGGGATCGCCGGCATCGACACCCGGGCGGTGGTGCGGCACCTGCGCAGCCGCGGCTCGATGAAGGCGGGGGTGTTCTCCGGCGACGCGCTGGCCGAGCCGGCCGAGTTGCTGGATCGGGTCCGCGGGCAGCAGTCGATGCTGGGCGCCGACCTGGCCGGCGAGGTCAGCACCGACGGCGCCTACATCGTGGAACCCGAAGGGCCGCACCGGTTCACGGTGGCCGCCCTCGACCTGGGGATCAAGACGAATACCCCCCGCAACTTCTCGAGGCGCGGCATCCGCAGCCACGTGCTGCCGGCGTCGGCGACCTTCGAGCAGATCGCCGACATCGCGCCCGACGGCGTGTTCCTGTCCAACGGCCCCGGCGACCCCGCCACCGCCGACCACGTCGTCGCGCTCACCCGCGAGGTGCTGGGCGCCGGAATCCCGTTGTTCGGCATCTGTTTCGGCAACCAGATCCTTGGCCGGGCGCTGGGCCTGTCCACCTACAAGATGGTCTTCGGCCACCGCGGCATCAACGTCCCGGTCATCGACCACGCCACCGGGCGGGTCGCGGTGACCGCGCAGAACCACGGCTTCGCGCTGGAAGGCGAGGCGGGCCAGTCCTTCGACACGCCGTTCGGCCCGGCGATCGTCAGCCACACCTGCGCGAACGACGGGGTGGTGGAGGGCGTCAAACTCGCCGACGGCAAGGCGTTTTCGGTGCAGTACCACCCCGAGGCCGCCGCCGGTCCGCACGACGCCGAGTATCTGTTCGACCAATTCGTCGATCTGATGGCTTCCCACGAAACCGGAAGGGGCCGCTAGTGCCGCGTCGCACCGACCTCAACCACGTGCTGGTGATCGGCTCGGGGCCGATCGTGATCGGGCAGGCCTGCGAGTTCGACTACTCGGGTACCCAGGCCTGCCGGGTGCTGCGCGCCGAGGGCCTGCAGGTCAGCCTGGTCAACTCCAACCCGGCCACCATCATGACCGACCCCGAGTTCGCCGACCACACCTACGTCGAGCCGATCACGCCGGCGTTCGTCGAGCGGGTGATCGCCCAGCAGGCCGAGCGCGGCAACAAGATCGACGCCCTGCTGGCCACCCTCGGCGGGCAGACGGCGCTGAACACCGCGGTGGCGCTGTACGAGAACGGGGCGCTGGAGCGCTACGGCGTCGAGCTGATCGGCGCCGACTTCGACGCCATCCAGCGCGGCGAGGACCGGCAGCGGTTCAAGGACATCGTCGCCAAGGTCGGCGGCGAATCCGCCCGCAGCCGAGTGTGTTTCACCATGGACGAGGTCCGCGAGACCGTCGAGGAGGTCGGCCTGCCGGTGGTGGTGCGGCCCAGCTTCACCATGGGCGGCCTGGGCTCGGGCATGGCGCACTCCGCCGAGGAGGTCGACCGGATGGCCGGCGCCGGGCTGGCCGCCTCGCCCAGCGCCAACGTGCTCATCGAGGAATCGATCTACGGCTGGAAGGAATTCGAGCTCGAGCTGATGCGCGACGGCCACGACAACGTGGTCGTGGTGTGCTCCATCGAGAACGTCGACCCGATGGGCGTGCACACCGGCGACTCGGTCACCGTCGCGCCGGCCATGACGCTCACCGACCGGGAGTACCAGCGGATGCGCGACCTGGGCATCGCGATCCTGCGCGAGGTCGGCGTCGACACCGGCGGCTGCAACATCCAGTTCGCGGTCAACCCGCGCGACGGCCGGCTGATCGTCGTCGAGATGAACCCGCGGGTGTCGCGGTCCAGCGCGCTCGCGTCCAAGGCCACCGGCTTCCCGATCGCCAAGATCGCCGCCAAGCTGGCCATCGGCTACACCCTGGACGAGATCCTCAACGACATCACCAAGGAGACGCCCGCCTGCTTCGAGCCGACGCTGGACTACGTCGTGGTCAAGGCGCCGCGGTTCGCGTTCGAGAAGTTCCCCGGCGCCGACCCCACCCTGACCACCACCATGAAGTCCGTCGGCGAGGCGATGTCGTTGGGCCGCAACTTCATCGAGGCACTCGGCAAGGTGATGCGCTCCCTGGAGACCGACCGCGCCGGCTTCTGGACCAAGCCGGACGCGTGCGGCGACGTCGACGAGGTGCTGACCCGGCTGCGGACCCCGACCGAGGGCCGGCTCTACGACATCGAGCTCGCGCTGCGCCTGGGCGCCTCGGTCGAGCGGGTCGCCGAGGCCAGCGGCGTCGACCCGTGGTTCGTCGCGCAGATCGGTGAGCTGGAAACGTTGCGCGCCGAGCTGGTGGACGCGGCGGTGCTGGACGCCGAACTGCTGCGCAGGGCGAAACACAGCGGGCTCTCGGACCGCCAGATCGCCGCGCTGCGGCCGGAATTGGCGGGGGAGAACGGGGTGCGCTCGCTGCGCGAGCGCCTCGGCATCCACCCGGTGTACAAGACGGTGGACACCTGCGCGGCCGAGTTCGAGGCCAAGACGCCGTACCACTACAGCAGCTACGAGCTGGACCCCGCCGCCGAGACCGAGGTGGCCCCGCAGACCGACAAGCCCAAGGTGCTGATCCTGGGCTCCGGCCCCAACCGCATCGGCCAGGGCATCGAATTTGACTACAGCTGCGTGCATGCGGCAACGACGTTGAGCCAGGCCGGTTTCGAGACCGTGATGGTCAACTGCAACCCGGAGACGGTGTCCACCGACTACGACACCGCCGACCGGCTGTATTTCGAGCCGCTGACGTTCGAGGACGTGCTCGAGGTGTTCCACGCCGAAACGCAGTCGGGCAGCGGCGGGCCCGGCGTGGTCGGGGTGATCGTGCAGCTCGGCGGTCAGACGCCGCTGGGGCTGGCGCAACGGCTGTTCGACGCCGGGGTCCCGATCGTGGGCACGCCGCCGGAGGCCATCGACCTGGCCGAGGACCGCGGCGCCTTCGGCGACGTGCTGGCCGCCGCCGGGCTGCCGGCGCCGAAATACGGCATGGCAACCACTTTCGCGCAGGCCCGCCGGATCGCCGAGGACATCGGCTACCCGGTGCTGGTGCGGCCGTCGTACGTGCTGGGCGGCCGCGGCATGGAGATCGTCTACGACGAGGAGACGCTGGAGGGCTACATCACCCGCGCCACCGCGCTCTCGCCCGAGCACCCGGTGCTCGTCGACCGCTTCCTCGAGGACGCGGTGGAGATCGACGTCGACGCCCTCTGTGACGGCTCCGAGGTCTACATCGGCGGCATCATGGAACACATCGAGGAGGCCGGCATCCACTCCGGCGACTCGGCGTGCGCGCTGCCCCCGGTCACGCTGGGCCGCAGCGACATCGAGAAGGTGCGCCACGCCACCGAGGCCATCGCCCACGGCATCGGCGTGGTCGGGCTGCTCAACGTCCAGTACGCCCTCAAGGACGATGTGCTCTACGTCCTGGAGGCCAACCCGAGGGCGAGCCGCACGGTGCCGTTCGTGTCCAAGGCGACCGCGATCCCGCTCGCCAAGGCGTGCGCCCGAATCATGTTGGGCGCCAACATCGCCCAGCTTCGCGGTGAGGGCCTGCTGGCCGCGACCGGCGACGGCGCCCACGCGCCGCCGCAGGCCCCGATCGCGGTCAAGGAGGCCGTGCTGCCGTTCCACCGCTTCCGCCGCACCGACGGGGCGGCCATCGATTCGCTGCTCGGACCGGAGATGAAGTCGACCGGCGAGGTGATGGGCATCGACCGCGACTTCGGCAGCGCCTTCGCCAAGAGTCAGACCGCCGCCTACGGGTCGCTGCCGGCGCAGGGGACGATATTCGTGTCGGTGGCCAACCGGGACAAGCGGTCGCTGGTGTTCCCGGTCAAGCGGCTGGCCGACCTGGGCTTCCGGGTGCTGGCCACCGAGGGGACGGCGGAGATGTTGCGCCGCAACGGGATTCCCTGCGACGAGGTCCGCAAGCACTTCGAGCCGCCGCAGCCCGGCCGCCCCGCGATGTCGGCCGTCGACGCGATCAAGGCCGGCGAGGTCGACATGGTGATCAACACGCCGTTCGGCAACTCCGGCCCGCGCATCGACGGCTACGAAATCCGCTCGGCCGCGGTCTCGGTCAACATCCCCTGCGTCACCACGGTGCAGGGCGCGTCCGCCGCCGTGCAGGGCATCGAGGCGGGAATCCGCGGCGACATCGGCGTGCGATCGCTGCAGGAGCTGCACAGCGCGATCGGGCCCGCGGGCAGTTCCCGGTGACCGGGTTCGGCGCCCGCTTGGCCGAGGCGAAGGACAGGCGCGGCCCGCTGTGCCTGGGCATCGACCCGCACCCCGAGCTGCTGCGGGCCTGGGATCTGCCCACCACCGCCGACGGCCTGGCCGCGTTCTGCGACGTGTGCATCGAGGCGTTCGCCGGGTTCGCGGTGGTCAAGCCCCAGGTGGCGTTCTTCGAGGCCTACGGCTCCGCGGGATACGCGGTCCTGGAGCGCACCATCGCCGCGCTGCGTTCGGCCGGGGTGCTGGTGCTGGCCGACGCCAAGCGGGGCGACATCGGCACGACGATGGCGGCCTACGCCGCGGCGTGGGCCGGCGACTCGCCGCTGGCCGCCGACGCGGTGACCGCCTCGCCCTACCTCGGGTTCGGCTCGTTGCGCCCGCTGCTGGAGGCCGCGGCGGCCCACGACCGCGGGGTGTTCGTGCTCGCGGCGACGTCCAACCCGGAGGGCGGCACCGTGCAGCGCGCCGAATTCGACGGCCGCACGGTGTCGCAGCTGATCATCGACCAGGCTGCGGTGGTCAACCGCACGGCCAACCCGACCGAGCCCGGCTACGTCGGCGTGGTCCTCGGCGCGACCGTGTTCGAGGCGCCCGACGTCAGCGAGCTGGGCGGACCGGTGCTGGTTCCCGGCGTCGGGGCGCAAGGCGGGCGGCCCGAGGCGCTCGCCGGGCTGGGCGGGGCCCTACCGGGTCAGCTGCTGCCCGCGGTGGCGCGGGAGGTGCTGCGGGCCGGTCCCAGCGTGGCCGACCTGCGCGCGGCCGGCGAGCGGATGCGCGACGCCGTCGCGTACCTGTCCGCGCTGTAGGCGGCCGCTAGTCCAACGCCGCGGCCGAGCTGGGCCTGGCGGTCTCCACGATGACGGTGGTGGCCTTGACGACGGCCACCGCGACGCTGCCAGGCCGCAACTTGAGCTCCTCGGCCGCCGCGGTGCTCATCAGCGAGACCACGGTGTGGGGGCCGCACTGCATCTCGACCTGGGTCATCACGGTGTCGCTGACCACCCTCGTGACCAGGCCGACGAACCGGTTGCGCGCCGAGCTGCCGATGCTGAGCGGGTCCGGCGGCGGGGCGGGCGCGTTTGCCCGGGAAAATTCGGCCAGATCCTCGCTGGCGATGACCTTGCGTCCCGCCGCGTCGAGGGTGACCGACAACGTGCCCTGGTTGATCCAGCGGCGGACGGTGTCGTCGCTGACTCCCAGCAGTTCAGCCGCCTGACGGATGCGCAGGTTCGGCACGATTTCGATCGTAACTGATATTTCGCTGGGTGTTAGCTGGCACATCGCTGCGTAGCCGCCGCAGGACCGCGGGCGCGACCGAGGCCGCGACACGCGCGACGCGCGACGAAAAATCTCGTGATCCCCCGCACCCGGGCCCGCGGCCGTCCGCCACCCCGGTCCGCCCCGGTCGCGGCCGTCCCGCCCCGGGCCGGCGTGAAACCGCAAAACCGCAGCTAGAATGCCATATTTGGGGCCCCGCGGTGGCGTCGTCGCCACCGGATCGGGGCGGCGTGCGGCCCGTCTCGGCGCTGCCCGGCCGGGCGCGTCCGGGCCGCCCACGCTGCACATTTGCGCAATTAACGAGGGGGGCGGGTTAGATTTCGTCAGGAAGGCTGAGTACGGTCATTTCGGCTGGCTGAAGTACCCGGCAGAGACAAAACGAGATCGATTACCCATTGATCAGATACGGAGGAATCGTGGCCCTTCCCCAGTTGACCGACGAGCAGCGCGCGGCCGCGTTGGAGAAGGCGGCCGCCGCACGTCGAGCGCGAGCAGAGCTCAAGGATCGCCTCAAGCGCGGTGGCACCAACCTCACCCAGGTGCTCAAGGACGCCGAAAGCGATGAAGTCCTCGGCAAGATGAAGGTGTCTGCGCTGCTCGAGGCCTTGCCGAAGGTTGGCAAGGTCAAGGCGCAGGAGATCATGACCGAGCTGGAAATCGCCCCCACCCGCCGCCTGCGCGGCCTCGGGGACCGGCAGCGCAAGGCCCTGCTGGAAAAGTTCGGCTCCTAAACCCCGGAGCGCCGGTGAGCGCCGGCGGGGGGCCGGACGTCGCACGGGGGGCACGTCCCGAGCCATCGGGCAGGGGGCGTGTGGTCGTGCTGTCCGGCCCCTCCGCGGTCGGCAAGTCGACGGTGGTCCGGTGCCTGCGGGAGCGGATCCCCAACCTGCAGTTCAGCGTTTCGGCCACCACCCGGGCCCCGCGGCCCGGCGAGGTCGACGGCGTCGACTACCACTTCGTCACGCCCGCCCGCTTCCAGCAGCTGATCGACGAGGGCGCCCTGCTGGAGTGGGCCGAGATCCACGGCGGGCTGCACCGGTCGGGCACGCTGGCCGAGCCGGTGCGGGCCGCCACCGCGTCCGGGCTTCCCGTGCTGATCGAGGTCGACCTGGCCGGCGCCAGGGCGGTCAAGAAGGCGATGCCCGAGGCGCTGACGGTGTTCCTGGCCCCGCCCAGCTGGGAGGACCTGGAAACCAGGCTGGTGGGCCGGGGCACCGAGACGCCGGAGGCCATCCGGCGCCGTCTGGACACCGCCCGCACCGAAATGGCGGCCCAAAACGACTTCGACGAGATCGTGGTCAACAGTCGATTGGAGTCTGCGTGCGCCGAATTGGTATCCTTGCTGGTGGGAACTGCGCCGGGCCCGGCATGAACCGCCTGACCAGACCAGATTCAAGCATCGAAGTTCTTTAGCCGTCCCGCACGGCTCTATCCGCCAGGAGACTGACCTACGTGAGCATTCCCCAGTCCGACGCGTCGCTGACCGCCGTGGACCAGTTCGACCCGTCGGCAGGCGGCCAGGGCGCCTACGACACCCCGCTGGGCATCACCAACCCGCCCATCGACGAGCTGCTGGACCGCGTGTCCAGCAAGTACGCCCTGGTCATCTACGCGGCCAAGCGGGCCCGTCAGATCAACGACTACTACAACCAGCTCGGGGAGGGCATCCTCGAGTACGTGGGCCCGCTCGTCGAGCCGGGGCTGCAGGAAAAGCCGTTGTCCATCGCGTTGCGTGAGATCCACGCCGACCTGCTCGAGCACACCGAGGGCGAGTAACGGGCGGGCCGGGCGCGCTGTGGACAGCAAGCGGATCGTCATAGGCGTTTCCGGGGGCATCGCCGCCTACAAGGCATGCACCGTCGTCCGTCAGCTCGCCGAGGCCGGCCACCAGGTCCGCGTCATCCCCACCGAATCCGCGCTGCGCTTCGTCGGCGCCGCCACCTTCGAGGCGCTGTCGGGCCAGGCGGTGCGCACCGGCGTCTTCGACGACGTGCCCGAGGTGCCGCACGTCCAGCTCGGCAAGGAGGCCGACCTGGTCGTCGTGGCGCCGGCCACCGCCGACCTGCTGGCCAGGGCCGTCTCCGGCCGGGCCGACGACCTGCTCACCGCGACCCTGCTGACCGCGCGGTGCCCGGTGCTGTTCGCGCCGGCGATGCACACCGAGATGTGGTTGCACCCGGCCACCGTCGACAACGTGGCCACGCTGCGGCGCCGCGGGGCCGTGGTGCTCGAACCCGCCTACGGACGGCTCACGGGCGCCGACAGCGGCGCGGGACGGCTGCCGGAGGCCGAGGAGATCACCACGCTGGCCCAGCTGCTGCTCGAGCGCCACGACGCGCTGCCCTACGACCTCGCCGGCCGCCGGGTGCTGGTCACCGCCGGCGGCACCCGCGAACCGATCGACCCGGTGCGCTTCATCGGCAACCGCAGCTCCGGCAAGCAGGGCTACGCGGTGGCGCGGGTCGCCGCGCAGCGCGGCGCCGAGGTCACGCTGATCGCCGGGCACACCGCCGGGCTGATCGACCCCGCCGGCGTCAACGTGGTGCACGTCAGCTCGGCCGAGCAGCTCGGCGAGGCGGTGTCCAAGCACGCCCCCGGGGCTGACGTGCTGGTCATGGCCGCGGCCGTCGCCGACTTCCGGCCCGCGCAGGTTTCCACCGCCAAGATCAAAAAAGGCCCCGACGTCGCCGAGGAGCCGACGATCGAGCTGGTCCGCAACGACGACGTGCTCGCCGGCGCGGTCCGGGCCCGCGCGCACGGGCAGCTGCCCAACATGCGGGCCATCGTGGGATTTGCCGCCGAGACCGGCGACGCCAACGGCGACGTGTTGTTCCACGCGCGAGAAAAGCTGCGGCGCAAGGGTTGTGACCTCTTGGTCGTCAACGCGGTCGGCGACAACAAGGCGTTCGAGGTGGACAGCAACGACGGCTGGCTCTTGGCGTCCGACGGCACCGAGTCGGCGCTGCCGCACGGCTCGAAGACGCTGATGGCCAGTCGTATCGTGGATGCAATCGTCGCGTTCCTGCACGGCCACAGCGGGTAGCAGGGTTTACTTCGCTACGGCGCCCGCACGGGTGCCGGATGACGCCAGAAGATATAATTCGACTAACTAATTATTGGAAGGGATCGGGACTGTGAGCGAAAAGGGTCGTCTGTTTACCAGTGAGTCGGTGACCGAAGGGCATCCCGACAAGATCTGTGACGCGATCAGCGACTCGGTCCTCGACGCGCTGCTCGCCGGCGACCCCCGCTCACGGGTGGCGGTCGAGACGCTCGTGACCACCGGGCAGGTGCACGTGGTGGGCGAGGTGACGACGTCGGCCAAGGAGGCGTTCGCCGACATCACCAACACCGTGCGCGCCCGCATCCTCGACATCGGCTACGACTCGTCGGACAAGGGCTTCGACGGGGCGTCGTGCGGGGTGAACATCGGCATCGGCCGTCAGTCGCCCGACATCGCCCAGGGCGTCGACACCGCGCACGAGACGCGCGTCGAGGGCGCCGCGGACCCGCTGGACTCACAGGGCGCCGGCGACCAGGGCCTGATGTTCGGCTACGCGATCAACGACACCCCGGAACTGATGCCGCTGCCCATCGCGCTGGCGCACCGCCTGTCGCGCAAGCTGACCGAGGTCCGCAAGAACGGCACCCTGGGATACCTGCGCCCCGACGGCAAGACCCAGGTCACCATCGCCTACGAGGACGACGTCCCGGTGCGGCTGGACACCGTGGTCGTCTCCACCCAGCACGCCGACGGCATCGACCTGGAGAACACGCTGGACCCCGACATCCGCACGCACGTGCTGCAGACCGTGCTGGACGAGCTGGCCCACGACACCCTGGACTCGTCGGCGACCCGGGTGCTGGTCAACCCGACCGGCAAGTTCGTCGTCGGCGGGCCGATGGGCGACGCGGGCCTGACCGGCCGCAAGATCATCGTCGACACCTACGGCGGCTGGGCCCGCCACGGCGGCGGCGCCTTCTCCGGCAAGGATCCGTCCAAGGTGGACCGCTCGGCGGCGTACGCGATGCGCTGGGTGGCCAAGAACATCGTCGCCGCCGGGCTGGCCGAGCGGGTCGAGGTGCAGGTGGCCTACGCCATCGGCAAGGCCGCCCCGGTCGGGCTGTTCATCGAGACGTTCGGCACCGCGACCGTCGACCCGGTCAAGATCGAGAAGATCGTCCCCGAGGTGTTCGACCTGCGCCCCGGCGCCATCATCCGCGACCTGGACCTGCTGCGCCCCATCTACGCGCCGACCGCCGCCTACGGGCACTTCGGCCGCACCGACATCGAGCTGCCGTGGGAGCAGCTCAACATGGTCGACGAGCTCAAGCGCGCGATCTAAAGCTGGAAGAAGCCGGCCTCGCCGGTGCCCGTGTTGGCAAAGCCCGAGTTTCCCAGGTCGAAGGGGTAGCCCCCGCCGGTGTTGAAGAAGCCGGTGTTGTTGCCCAGGCCCGAGTTGAAGAACCCCGTGTTGCCGCCGACGCCCGAGTCGGTGTTCCAGAAGCCGGTGTGGTTGCCGTTGACGCCGGAATTGCCGATGCCGGTGTTGTAGTCGCCCGTGCCGGTGTTGCCGATGCCGGTGTAGAAGCTGCCGCTGCCCGAATTTTGGAAGCCCACGGCGAATTGACCGCTGCCGGAGTTGAAGAAGCCCATGTCGTTGCCGCCCGTGCCGCTGTTGCCGAAGCCCGAGTTGAGGCCGCCGCTGGCCGTGTTGTAGAAGCCCGAGTTGTAATCGCTGGTGTTGAAGAAGCCCGAATTGCCCGTGCCGGTGTTGCCGAAGCCCGAGTTGCTCACCACGCCGGTCAGGTCCTCGGTGCGGCCCCAGCCCGTGTCCAGGTTGCCGGCGTTGAACAGGCCGGTGTTGGTGTTGCCCGAGTTGAAGAACCCGGTGTTGGTGTTGCCCGCGTTGAACGATCCGGTGTTGTCGCAGCCCGCGTTGAAGTCGCCGACGTTCTGGTCGCCACTGTTGAAGCTGCCCATGTTGTACGCGCCGGAGTTGCCGACGCCGATGTTGTTGTAGCCGCCGTTGAGGTAGCCGATGCTGCCGTTTGACCCGTTGAGATCGCCGATGTTGTTTTGACCGGCGTTCCACGAGCCCACGTTGCTGTCGCCGGGGTTGCCGACGCCGACGTTCTGCAGGCCGGAGTTGAAGATGCCGGCGTTGGAGTAGCCGGCGTTCCACAGTCCGGTGTTGGTGTTGCCCGTGTTCCCGACGCCGGTGTTGCCGTGGCCCGAGTTGAACAGGCCCCAGTTGTGGGAGCCGCTGTTGAACAGGCCGACGTTGTCGGAGCCGGAGTTGCCGAAGCCGATGTTTCCGCTGCCGGAGTTGAACGCGCCGAGGCTGAAGCGACCCGTCGCGGTGTCGAAATAGGTGCTGCCGATGCCGATTTGGTTGTTGCCGGTCAGCCCGAAGCCGATGTTGTTGTTGCCGGTGTTGCCCCAGCCCAGATTGCCGAGGCTGCCGTTGGCGTTCAGGCCGCCGATGCCGACCAGGTTGTTGCCATTGAGACCGACGCCGATGTTGTTGTTGCCGTTGTTGCCCACACCGAGGTTGTTGTTGCCCAGGTTCCCCATGCCCAGGTTCGAGTTGCCCCAGTTGCCGTTGCCGACGTTGCCGAAGCCGAGGTTGCCGGCGCCCAGGTTGCCGTCGCCGACGTTGCCGCCGCCCAGGTTGCTGTTGCCGTTGTTGCCGAGCCCGACGTTGGCAGCGCCCTTGTCCCCGAGCCCCAGCAGGCTCTGCGCCTCGCCGCCGGCGTACGCGGCCGAGGCGGCGGCCAGGTTCTGCACGAACCCCTGGTGAAACGCCGCCGCCTGGGCGCTGACGGCCTGATACTCCTCGGCATGACCGGAAAACAGCGCCGCGACGGCCGCGGACACCTGGTCGGCGGCGGCGGCCAGCACCCGGGTGGTCGGCGCGGCCGCGGCGGCGTTGGCGGCGGTGATCGTCGAGCCGACGTCGGCTAGGTCCGTTGCCGCCGCGGTCATGAGCTCCGGTGTGACGAACACAAACGACATCGCCGGTCCCTTTCCGTCACCCCCGCTCGCTAACCATCGGTCGGAGCGGGCGAAGCGTTACGGTCGGGGCGGCGGGTGGTCGGCGTCCAGGGCGGGCAGCCCGTCGATGCTGCGCCGGTTGCGCGCGGCCAGGTGCGCGAACTTCTCGTCGGAGGCCTGCGCGTGATGGGCGTCGAGCACCGGCCGTTCGCCGACCAGCTCGTAATAGGGCACCGCGAATCCGCAGGCGTCGGCGATCCGTTCGAGCGTGACGACGATGACGGCCCGCACGCCGTCGTGCTGGTCGCCGAAACGCGCTGACAAGCCCGGGAATTCGGCGTCGTCGGGGCGCACGACGCGGCCGGTGCCGAACAGCCGCAGGATCCGCGAGTTGCGGGTGAACGAGCAGAACATGATGGTGATGCGGCCGTTGTCGCGCAGGTGCGCGATGGTTTCCACCCCGCTGCCGAACAGATCGAGGTACGCGACGGTGTGCTCGTCCAGCACCGCGAAGGTGTCGCGATAGCCCTTGGGGGAGAGGTTGATTCGGCCGCCCTCCGACGGGGCGGTGGCCACGAAGAAAACGGCCTGATCCGAAATGAATTCGGTCAGCGACTCATCGATGCGCGAAAACTCTTTGGCCACGCGCCAGAGCGTAGCGTCGCCGGCCCCGCGCTGTCGCGCGGTTTTAGCGCGGCCAAAGAGACGTCGCCGCCGTAGAAGTCGAGCACCCGCGGGTCCATCACGCGGCGCCACAGCGGCGGGACCAACGCCACCAACAACATTGCGCTGTAGCCGCTGGGCAGCTGCGGCGCGTCGTCGACGTGGCGCAGCACCTGGTAGGGGCGCAGCGGATTCGCGTGATGGTCGGAGTGCCGCTGCAGGTGGAAGAGCAGGACGTTGGTGATCACCGTGCTGCTGTTCCAGCTGTGTGCCGGCCGGACCCGCTCGTAGCGGCCGTTGGGCAGCTGCTGGCGCCGCAGGCCGTAATGCTCCATGTAGTTGACCGTCTCGAGCAGGCCGAAGCCCACGATCGCCTGGACGATCAGCCACGGCAGCACGCCGGCACCGAACCATACCGAAAGTACGGCGAATAGCGCCGCGCTGATTAGCCACGCGTTCAATATGTCGTTGTGCAGGCTCCAGCGGGATTTGCCCAGTCCGGCCAACCGGGTCGCCTCGAGCCGCCACGCGGAGCGCAGGCCGCCGGTCACCGACCGCGGCAGGAAGGCGTAGAGGCCCTCGCCGAATCGGGCGCTGGCGGGGTCCTCGGCGGTCGCCACCCGGACGTGGTGTCCGCGGTTGTGCTCGACGTAGAAATGCCCGTAGCAGGTCTGTGCCAGCGCGACCTTGCTGAGCAGCCGTTCGGACCGCTCGCGGGTGTGGCCCAATTCGTGCGCGGCGTTGATGGCCAGGCCGCCGATCAGGCCGACGGCCGCCATCACCCCCACCTTGTCGACGAAACCGATTGTGACCCAGCCGCCGCCACTCCACAGCCAGCAGGCGAACACCAGCGACAGGTACTGGTTGGGCAGGTAGAGGTAGGTGGCCCAGCGGTAAAACCGGTCGGTCGCCAGCCAGGCGAGCACGCTCTCGCCGGGTGTCTGCGAGTCGGGCCCGACCAGGTGATCGACGATGGGGATGATCACGAACGCCAAGATGGGAACGGTCCACCAGAACGCGCCGAGCCCGGTCGCCCGCACCGCCAGCCAGGACGGGAAGATTAGTGCCGGGACGGCCGCAGCGAGCAGCCAGAGGTATCGCTTGGGTCGCTTCCAGCCGACGGCGCGGAATGGTACGCCCGTCCCAGAACATGCAGGAAGTCCAATTCGCAACGGAAAACCTGTCATGGATGAGTACAGTAGCGCACTTAGCGTACCTAAGGTATGCTTAGACACGAGTTAGTTAAATCACAGTTCGTTATAAACCCGCAAGATCGGAGAGGCGTCTCAGGTAATGGCTTTCTCGCGGAGACGTTTCCTGGGTGCCGCCGCGGGTGTCGCGGCGGGCGCGCTCGGCGCGGCGGCGGTGGAGTCCGGCAGCCGGAACGCCTGCGCAACCGCCGCGCTGCGGCCCCACTACCAGGCCATTGTGGTCGGTAGTGGGTACGGCGGCGGGGTTTCGGCGCTGCGGCTCGCGCAGGCCGGCGTCCAGACGCTGATCCTCGAGAAGGGCAGGTGGTGGAACACCCCCGACGCGGACGGCAAGCGCTTCTCGCGGATGGTGCCGGCGGACAACCGGGCGGGCTGGTTCACGTCGGTCCCGCCCAGCCTGGTGCCGTCGTACCGCGGCGTGTCGATCGCCCAGGTGGCCAAGCACTCGCCGTCCACGCAACCGGTCCAGGCCGGAATCTGCGACAAGGTGGTGCACGGCGCGCACACGGTGTTCCGCGGCACCGCCGTCGGCGGGGGCTCGATGGTCAACGCCGCGATCGCCGCGATCCCGACGCCGGACCAGGTCCGCACCGCCTTCCCGGACATCGACCCCGACGCCTTCCTGGGGACGTACATCGAACGCGCCAAGTCCATGCTGAACATCAGCTACCGCGACATGGACTGGTTCGAGCAGACCCCGTGGTTCCAGTACGCCAGGGTGGGCCGGCAGTACGCGGAGGCGGCCGGCTACAAGGTGGACTACAACGGCAGCGCCTATTCGTTCGACTACATGAAACAGGAAGAGGCGGAACTGGTTCCGCGCTCGGCGTTGGACTTCGAGCAGCAGTACGGCAACAACTACGGCAGGGTTGGCAGCGTCGATGCGACCTACATAGCCGCCGCGCTGGCGACGGGCAAGGCCACGCTGCGACCGCTCACCGAGGTGACCGGCATCCGGCGCGAGCGCTCGGGCGAATACGTGGTGTCCACCCGCGAGATCGACCGCTTCGGCAAGGAGCGCGCGCGCGCCGAAATCGGCTGCGACGAGCTGCATCTGGGCGCCGGCGTGTTGGGCACCACCGAGCTGCTGCTGCGCGCCCGCGAGAAGGGCACGCTGCCCCACCTGAGCGACGAGGTCGGCCGCGGATACGGCAACAACGGGGACATCATGGTCTCGCACATGCTGTCGCCAGACGATCCGGCGGGCACCCAGCAGTCGCTGCTTGGGATGATCAACCTCGACGGCCGCGACGACCCGGACAACCCGGTGTACGCCAGCATGTTCTCGCTACCGCTTCCCGTGGAGACCCTCGCGCTGGGCTACTACGTCATGGTGCGCACCGGCGACCGCGCGGAGATCAGCTACGACCGGACGAAGGACTCGATCACCATCGACTGGCCGGAGGGCCACACGGACCACCTGCGCGAGAAGGCCCAGTTCGTGTTCGACAAGGTCACCCAGGCCAACGGCGTCGAGTACCGAGACGACCTCTTCGAGGGAACGGCGTTCGCGCCCAACACCGTTCACCCGATGGGCGGGGTGGTCCGGGGCCGGGCCACCGACGGCTACGGCCGGGTGAAGGGCTACGACAAGCTGTACGTCAACGACGCGTCGCTGCTGCCCGGCTACCTGGGCTGCAACCCGTTCATGTCGATCACCGCGCTGGCCGAGCGCAACATCGAGGGGATCCTGCAGGGCCGCCACTAAGCGGTGAAGCGATAGTCGTCGAGGTCGAACCGCCGGCTGCGCCAGTAGGTCTCCAGCGTGGTCGCCGGGCGCAGCGGCACGTCGCCGTTCTTGTCGAAGTAGTAGCTGTTGGCCAGCTTGCAGCTGTCCTGCCAGAAGATCTGCCGGTGCCGCTTGCGCATCATCTCGGCGAAGTAGCGGTCGTTGGCCTCCGCGGTCACCTCGACGCGGGTCGCGCCGTCGCGGCGCGCCCGCTTGAGGCACCGCACGATGTGGTGCGTCTGCGTCTCGATGAGTGCGAAGTACGACGAGCCGACGTAGCCGTACGGGCCGAAAACGCTGAACATGTTGGGGAATCCGGGGACACTGACGCCCTCGTAGGCCTGCAGCCGGTTCTCGTCCCAGAACCGGCTCAGGGACACCCCGGCGCTCCCGGTGACGGAGAAGGTGGGGACGTTGTCGGTGTCCATCACCCTGAAGCCGGTGGCCAGGATCAGCACGTCGATCTCGTGCGCCTCGCCGTCGGTGGTGGCCACCGCCGCGGGGGTGACCTTGTCGATCGGCTCGGTGACCAGCCGCACGTTGTCGCGGTTGAACGTGGCCAGGTAGTCGTTGTGGAAGCCGGGCCGCTTGCAGCCGACGGCGTAACGCGGGGTGAGCTTTTCGCGCACCACCGGGTCCTCGACCTGTTGGCGCAGATAGCCGCGACCCGCCTCCGCCATCCGTTTGGCGAACGGAAACACCGTGAAGTACTGCGCCGCGATCGTGAAGCCGAGCTCGACGAAGGCCTGGCTGAGCAGCCGCTGCAGCACCTTGCCGCCCGGAATCCGCATCGCCCACCGGGCAGCTTTGGGCAGCGGAACGTCGAACTTGGGGAAGCACCAGATCGGTGTGCGCTGAAACACCGTGAGGTGGGAGACGATCGGCGCGATCTCGGGGATGACCTGTACGGCCGAGGCGCCGGTGCCGATGATCGCGACGCGCTTGCCGGTGAGGTCCTGGTCGTGGTCCCAGCGCGCGGTGTGCATGGTGATGCCGGCGAAGGAGTCCACCCCGTCGATGTCGGGCGGCTTCGGCACGGTCAGCACGCCGCTGGCGCTGATCAGGAACCGGGCCGTGAGTTCGCCGCCCGGGTCGGTCTGCACCCGCCACAGGTGGTTTTCGTCGTCGAACTCGGCGGAAAGCACCTTGGTGTTCAACCGGATTCGCGACCGGAGGCCGTATTTGTCGACGCAGTGCTCGGCGTACGCCTTGAGCTCGCCGCCGGGCGCGTAGGTGCGCGACCAGCGTGGGCTCTGCTCGAACGAGTACTGATAGGAAAACGACGGAATGTCCACGGCGATACCGGGATAGGTGTTCCAGTGCCAGGTGCCGCCGACCCCGTCGGCGGCCTCGATCACGAGGTAGTTGGACAGCCCCGCCTTGTCCAGCTTGATCGCGGAGCCGATGCCGGAGAATCCGGCGCCGACGATCAGGGTTTCGTAGTCGGGGTTCATCCGCGCTCGCTTCCGATGACGGGTACCCCGCTCTTGGGCCGCAGGGTCAGCGTTGCCTCGAGGTCTATCTCGGCGCCGGGCGCCAGGTCAAAGGTGAAGCGCTGGCTCACGATTGCCGCCATCAGCACCATCTCCATCAGGGCGAAGCTCTGCCCGATGCAGATGCGGCGGCCGCCGCCGAACGGCAGATACGCGGAGCGGGGTCGCTCCGCCGGTAAGTAAAACCGGTCGGGGTCGAAGGTTTCGGGTTCGGGCCACCAGCGCGGGTCGTGGTGGATGTGGTGGATGGGGATGACGACGGTGGTGCCGCGCCGGATGCGATGCCCCGCGATGACGTCGTCCTCGACGGCCCGGCGCGCGATGATCCACACCGCCGAGAAGTAGCGCTGCGATTCCTGCAGGCACGCGGTGGTCCACGGCAGCCGGCCCAGGTCATCGGCTTCGGGGCGCCGGGCGCCCAGCACCTCGTCGATCTCGCCCAGCATCCGGTCCCGGGCTCCCGGGTGCAGGGCCATCAGGTACCAGAACCACGACATCGCGTTCGCGGTGGTTTCGTGCCCGGCGAGCATGAACGTCAGCGCCTCGTCGCGCACCCGCTGGCGCGGCCAACTTCCGCCGTCGGCGCCCAGCAGCACGTTGAGCAGGTCGGGGGAGTCGGTCGGGTGCCGCAGCCGGTGATCGATCACGTCGTTGACCGCGCGGTCGAGGGTCAGCGTGATGTCCTGCATGTCGCGCAACGGCGGTGGCATGCGCACGCCCGAGAAGGCCAACCGGTGCAGCACGTCGTACACCGCGGGCGGCATCAGGCCCCACAGCCCGAGTCGCTGCAGCCGCTCGGCGTGGCGCAACCCGCGCGTCGCGAGGTCGTTCATGCTGGCCACCAACGGCCCGAAGTCCTGGCTGAACAGCGAGTTGGCCACCACGCGCAGGGTCGCCTCGACCATCGTCTCGTGGATGTCGAATCGCGCGCCGGCCTCCAGCGCGTCGGTGACGCCCATGATCGGGTCGATCATCAGGTCGACGATGCCGTTGAGATGGCGCCGGGCGAAGGTCGGGTTCAGCACGCCGCGATGGGCGGCCCAGGAATCGCCCTCGTCGGTGAGCAGGTTGATGCCCGCCGTGGCCCGGATCGGCTCGTATTCGTTCGACTTGACGTATTTCAGGCGGGCGCCGTGCAGCACGTGATCGACGTAATCGGGGTGGCTGATCGAGACGAAACGCCTTCCGGCGCAACGGAATCGGGCGATATCGCTGCCGCGTACCCGGCCCATGAACCCGTTGCTCACGTCGAATCCGATGGTGAGGGCCTCGCGGGTCATGGTCCAGGAGTTCAGCCGGGTGGCCGGTCCCGCGGCGGGGCGCTCAGCGCTCAGGGTCGCCATGACTCCACTGTATGGATGACGCGGGCGGCCGGTAATGAGATTATCGGACAGGGAGTTGGGATTTTAGGACACGCCATGGGACACCCTCCGACGCTGAGTCACCCGGTGCACGCCACCCGGGTGTTGTGCGAGGTGGCCAACGAACGTGGGGTTTCGACGGCCGACGTGTTGGCGGGCACCGCGATCGATCCGGCCGATCTCGACAAGCCGGACGCCATGGTCAGCGCGGTCGACGAGATCGCGGCGGTGCGCCGGCTGCTGGCGCGGCTTCCGTCCGAGGCCGGCGTCGGCGTGGACGTCGGCAGCCGGTCCACGCTCACCCACCTGGGGTTGTTCGGGTTCGCGGTGATGTCGTGCGGCACCCTTCGTGAACTGTTTTCCATCGCGATGCGCTACTTCGCGCTGACCACGATGCACATCCGCCTCACGCTGTTCGAAACCGCGACGGACTGCGTGATCGAAGTCGACGCCAGCCACCTGCCCGCCGACGTGCGGGGGTTCTTCATCGAGCGTGATATCGCCGGAATCATCACGACCACAATGAGTTTCGCGTTACCCGTGGCGACGAAATACGCGGACGAGGTGACGGCCGACCTGGCCGTCGACGAGGAGCCGCTGCGGCCGCTGCTCGAACTGGTGCCCGTCCACGACGTCCGGTTCGGCCGGGCGCACACCCGGTTGCACTTCCCGCGCGCCATGTTCGACGAGCCGCTGCCGCAGGCGGACCGCCACACGCTGGAGATGTGCATGGCGCAGTGCGACGTGCTGATGCAGAGCAGCGAGAGCCGCCGCGGCATCACGGCGCTGGTGCGCAGCAAGCTGTTCCGCGATTCCGGTGTGTTCCCGACGCTTCCCGACATCGCCGCCGAACTCGACATCCACCCGCGGACGCTGCGACGCCGGCTCGCCGACGAGGGCACGTCATTTCGGGCGCTGCTGAACGAGGCGCGCTCCACGGTGGCCGTGGACCTGCTGCGCAACGTCGGGCTGACCGTCGAGGAGGTGTCGACGCGGCTGGGCTACACCGAGGTCTCGACGTTCTCGCACGCCTTCAGGCGCTGGTACGGCGTTGCGCCCAGCGAGTATTCCCGCGAGCGCTAGCGGCGATCGCGAGGGCGGCGGAGCCGGGCGAAGCGGGTCGCCGCCATCGGCGCTAGGGGTGCAGCGCCTTGCGCAGCGCCGTCAACCCCCGGTTGGTGGCCTTGGCCGCCGCGGGGATGACCAGGGAGAAACTGGCGTACCCGTGCACCATGTCGGGCTCGTTGCTGTGTTCGACGGGCACGCCCGCGGCGTTGAGCAGCTCGGCGTAGCGGGCGCCGTCGTCGCGCAGGGGATCGTGCTCGGCCGTACCGATGAAGGCCGGCGGCAGACCGGACAGGTCCTCGGCGTTGGCCGGCGCCAGCGTGATCGGCAGCGCCGTCGGGTCGCTGATGTCGAGGTCGGGCAGGTACCAGGACAGGAAGGCCTCGATGACGTCGCGGTCCAGGATGGGCGCGTAGGCATTCTCGGTGTGCGACGGCAGCGACAGGTCGGCGGTGACCGTCGGGTACCACAGCAACTGGAACTTGAGCGCCGGCCCCGCGTTCTCGCGCGCCAGGTGCGCCATCACCGCGGCAAGGTTGCCGCCGGCCGAATCCCCGGCCACGGCAATGCGATCCGGGTCGCCGCCCAGCTCGGCGGCGTTCTCGGCCACCCACTGCAGCGCGGCCCAGCAGTCGTCCACGCCGGCGGGGAAGGGGTGCTCGGGGGCGAGCCGGTAGTCGACCGACACCACGATGGCCTCGGCGCCGACGGCGTGGGCGCGGGCGACGGGATCGTGGGTCTCCAAGTCGCCGAGCGAGAATCCGCCGCCGTGATAGAAGACGACGACGGGCCGGGCCTCGCCGTCGCCGGGCGGCCAGTAGATCCGAACCGGAATGTCGGTCAGCTCGCCGTAACCGATCGTCCGCTCCTCGGTCCGCAGGTCCGGCAGCAGCTCGGGCGGCACCTTGAGCTGACGGAGCCGCGAGCGCGCGACCTCCACACCGTCGGCGGCATTGAAAGTGACCGTGAAGGCGTCGAGCAACATCTTCAACGTCGGGTCGATGCTCGGTCGGGTGGTGATCGGCTCAATCATCCGTTCACCGTACGCTTCCGGGCCGTTAATGCAGGGCATTCCGCAGCGCCGTGAGCCCTTTGTCCAGCGCGGCGGTGGCCGCGGGCACCACGCCCGCGTAGCCCAGGAAGCCGTGCACCATCGTCTCCGCGTTGTGCACCTCGACCGGCACCCCGGCGGCGGCCAGCAGCTCGCCGTAGCGGATGCCGTCGTCGCGCAGCGGGTCGTGACCGGCGACGCCGATGTAGGCCGGGGGCAGGCCGGCCAGGTTCTTCGCCCGTCCGGGCGCCATGTCAGGGGGCGGGTCGGACAGGTCGACTTCGCCTGCGTACCAACGCGAGAACACGGCGACGCCCCTGGCGTCGAGGATCGGTGCGGCGGCGTTTTCGGCGAAGGACGGCAGCGACGCATCCCACATCGTCGCGGGATACCACAACAGCTGGAACGCGATCGGCGGGCCGGCCTCGTCCCGGGCTCGTTGCGCGATAACCGCGGACATGTTTCCGCCGGCGGAATCCCCGGCGACCGCCATCCGCGCGGTGTCGGCGCCGAGCTCGCCGCCGTGCTCGGCCACCCACAGCGTTGCGGCCCAAGCGTCTTCGACGGCGGCGGGGTAGCGGTGCTCGGGCGCCAGCCGGTAGTCGACGGACACCACGATCGCTTCGGCGCCCACCGCGTGCTGGCGAGCCGTGCCGTCGTAGGTATCGAGGTCGCCCACGACCCAGCCGCCGCCGTGGAAGAACAGCACCACCGGCGCATCCCCGCCCGGATCGGCTGAGGGCCAATAGATCCGGATGCCGATCGCGCCACCCGGACCCGGAATGGCGCGGTCCTCGACCCGCAACTCGGGATGCAGCGGCCGCCGCGGCAGGTCGCGGAACCGCTGCCGCGCCGCCGCGACACCATCGTCGGTTGTTAACCGGAACGGAACCGCATCCAGTACCTTCAGCAGGATGGGGTCGATACCAGGGTTCTCGTCGGCGGTTTCCAAGCTGGGCATGGAAGTACCGTACGCACCCCGCCTGGTGTCCGGCGGCTGGGTGGTGGCCGGCTGGGCGGGCCTCGCCTACGGCGTTTACCTGACGGTGGTCGCGTTGCGGTCGCCGCCGGGAACGGCTTTGACCGGGCACTGGGTGCTGCAGCCGCCGTTCAAGGCGTCGATGGCGTTGCTGCTCACCGTCGCCGCGGTGGCGCACCCCATCGTCCGCGAGCGGCGCTGGCTGATGCCCGCGCTGCTGATGTCGGCCGTCGGCGACTGGCTGTTGGCGATCCCGTGGTGGACCATGTCGTTCGGGTTGGGGCTGGCGGCATTCCTGTTGGCGCACTTGTGTTTCCTGGGGGCCCTCATTCCGCTGGCCCACGCCTCCCGGGTGCGCCTCGCCGCCGTCGCTTTCATGTGCCTGGTCTCGGTGTCGTTGCTGGCGTGGTTCTGGCCGCACCTGGGCCGCGACAAGCTGACCATTCCGGTGACGCTGTACATGGTCGCGCTGACCGCGATGGTCTGCATGGCGCTGTTGGCCGAGCTGCCGACGATCTGGACCGCGGTGGGGGCGGTGTGTTTTGCCGCGTCGGACACGATGATCGCCATCGGCCGGTTCATCTTGTACAACGACGCGCTCGCGGTCCCGATCTGGTGGTTGTACGCCGCCGCCCAGGTCTTGATCACGGCCGGGTTCTTCTTCGGTCGCGAGGAACCGGATTACGAAACGGACTACGAGACGGACTACGAGTACGAGACCGACTACGAGCCCGAGCCCGACGAAGGCTAGTTGTCGATCCCGTTGGCTGGCAAGGCAACTCCCGAGGTCGAGCCGATCGCCCGAGTGCTGCCCATGCTTTCGGTGCCGCACCTGGACCGCGAGTTCGACTACCTGGTGTCGGCCGAGCAGTCCGACGACGCGCAGCCGGGGGTCCGGGTGCGGGTGCGGTTCCACGGCCGGCTGGTCGACGGGTTCTTGCTGGAGCGCCGCAACGACACCGATCACACCGGCAAGCTGGGCTGGCTGGACCGGGTGGTGTCGGCCGAACCGGTGCTGACGACGGAGATCCGGCGCCTGGTCGACGCGGTGGCCGCGCGCTACGCCGGGACCCGGCCCGACGTGCTGCGCCTGGCCGTGCCGGCCCGCCACGCGCGGGTGGAGCGCGAGCCCGCGGCGACGCTCCCGTTGCCCGCGCCGCCGGTGCCCGCGCCCGTCGACCCCGCGGCGTGGGAGGCCTACGGCCGCGGCGGGCAGTTCCTGGGGGCGCTCGCCGAATCCCGCGCCGCGCGGGCCGTCTGGCAGGCCCTGCCCGGCGAGCCCTGGGCGGACCGGTTCGCCGAGGCCGCCGCCCAGACCGTCCGGACCGGACGGGCGGTGCTGGCGATCGTGCCCGACCAGCGCGACCTGGACACCCTGTGGGCGGCCGCGACGACCCGGATCGACAAGGAGTGCGTGGTGGCGCTGTCGGCGGGGCTGGGCCCGGCCGCCCGATACCGGCGCTGGCTGGCCGCGCTGCGCGGCTCGGCGCGCCTGGTGATCGGCACCCGCAGCGCGGTGTTCGCGCCGATGAGCGACCTGGGCCTGGTCATGGTGTGGGCCGACGCGGACGACAGCCTGGCCGAGCCGCGGGCGCCGTACCCGCACGCCCGGGAGGTGGCGATGCTGCGGGCGCATCAGGCCCGCTGCGCGGCGCTGATCGGTGGCTACGCGCGGACCGCCGAGGCCCACGCGCTGGTGCGCAGCGGGTGGGCGCACGACATCGTCGCCGCGCGGCCGGTGGTCCGCGCCCGCACCCCGCGGGTGATCGCCCTGGACGACACGGGTTACGCCGACGAACGCGACCCGGCGGCGCGCACCGCGCGCGTCCCGTCCATCGCGCTGCGCGCCGCCCGCTCGTCGCTCGAGGCCGGCGCGCCGGTGCTGGTGCAGGTGCCGCGGCGCGGGTACGTCCCGTCGCTGGCCTGCGGTCGCTGCCGGGCCATCGCCCGATGCCGGCAATGCACGGGCCCGCTGGCGCTGCAGGAGCGCGGCCCGGGGGCGGTGTGCCGCTGGTGCGGCCGCGCCGAACCGGCGTTGCGGTGCGCGCGGTGCGGATCGGACGCGGTGCGCGCCGTCGTCGTCGGGGCCCGCCGCACCGCCGAGGAACTCGGCCGCGCGTTCGCCGGCACGCCGGTCGTCACCTCGGCGGGCGACGCCATCGTGGCGGAGGTCGCCGCGCGCCCGGCCCTGGTGGTCGCTACTCCCGGCGCCGAACCCCACGCCGCGGACGGCTACGGGGCGGCGCTGCTCTTGGACACCTGGGCGCTGCTGGGCCGCCAAGACCTGCGCGCCGCCGAGGACGCGTTGTGGCGCTGGATGAGCGCCGTCGCGCTGGTGCGGGCCCGCGGCGACGGCGGCGTGGTGATGGTGGTCGCCGAATCGTCCATTCCCACAGTGCAGTCGCTGATCCGCTGGGACCCGGTGGGCCACGCGGAGGCCGATTTGACGGCGCGTGCCGAGGTGGGGCTGCCGCCCAGCGTGCACATGGCGGCCATCGACGGGACGGCCGGCGCCGTCGCGGCGCTGCTCGACCAGGTCCGCCTGCCCGAGGGAGCGGAGCTGCTCGGCCCCGTCGACCTGCCGGCGGGCGTGCGCCGCCCGGCCGGTACCCCCGCCGGCGCGCCCGTCACCCGCATGCTGGTGCGGGTCCCGCGCGCGCAGGGTCTGGCGCTCGCCGCCGCCTTGCGCAGCGGCGTCGGCGTGCTCAGCGCTCGGCAGAACCACGAGCCGGCGCGGGTGCAGATCGATCCGCTGCACATCGGGTAGCCACGGGCGTAGGCAAACGCTCCGCTGCGGCGATAGTATGTGTGGGAAATAATGCCTGACCTCGATATTAGAAGGCTGTTACACTTCCTACTCTTTGGCCCGCGGATGCTCGGGGAGGCCCGGAAAGGGGCGCAATGGCGGCGGACAACGCGACGGAAGCGGACGAGTCATTGGACGTGATCACGGACGCGTTGCTCACGGCATCCCGCCTGCTGGTGGCCATCTCGGCGCGCTCGATCAGCCAGGTGGACGAGACCATCACCATTCCGCAGTTCCGGACCCTGGTGATCCTGTCCAACCGGGGCCCGGTGAACCTGGCGACGCTGGCCAGCCTGCTGGGTGTGCAACCCTCGGCCACCGGCCGGATGGTCGACCGGCTGGTCGCCGCCGGGCTGATCGACCGCCTCCCGCACCCCACTTCCCGACGCGAGCTGCTCGCCGCGCTGACCAAGCGCGGGCGCGAGGTCGTCCGCCGGGTCACCGCCTACCGGCGCGCCGAGATCGCCGCCATCGTGGAGAAGATGCCGCCGCCGGAGCGCCACGGCCTGGTGCGGGCGCTGACGGCGTTCACGGTCGCCGGCGGCGAGCCCGACGTCCACCTGGACGCCGAGCTCGACTTGTAGCCGCGCTTCCTAGACTTGGGCGCGTGCGCCTCGTCTTCGCCGGCACCCCCGAACCCGCGCTGCCTTCGCTGCGCCGCCTCGTCGAGTCACCCCGGCACGAGGTGGTGGCGGTGCTGACCCGGCCCGACGCCGCCGCCGGCCGGCACGGCAAGCCGCAGCCCTCGCCGGTGGCCCGCGAGGCGCTCGACCGCGGCATCCCGGTGCTGCGCCCGGCGCGGCCCAATTCGCCGGAATTCGTCGCCGAGCTCTCGGAGCTGGCGCCGGACTGCTGCCCGGTGGTGGCCTACGGCGCGCTGCTGCGCGACGACCTGCTCGCGATTCCCCCGAACGGGTGGATCAACCTGCACTTCTCGCTGCTGCCGGCCTGGCGCGGCGCCGCCCCGGTCCAGGCCGCGATCGCCGCGGGCGACGCCATCACCGGCGCGACCACGTTCCGCATCGAGCCGAGCCTGGATTCGGGACCGGTGTACGGGGTCGTCACCGAGACGATCCGGCCCACCGACACCGCCGGCGATCTGCTTGAGCGCCTTGCCCTTTCGGGGGCGGCGCTGTTGTCGGCCACGCTGGACGGCATCGCCGACGGGACGCTGACGCCGCGGCCCCAACCCGCCGACGGGATCAGCATGGCGCCGAAGATCAGCGTGGAAGCGGCGCGGGTCCGCTGGGAGCTGCCGGCGCCGGTGGTGGAGCGCCGGATCCGCGCCGTCACGCCCAACCCCGGCGCCTGGACGCTCATCGGGGACCTGCGGGTCAAGGTCGGGCCCGTGGCGATCGAAGCGGCCCCAATGCCGTTGGAGCCCGGTGTCATTCACGCCGACCGCAAGAACGTGTGGATCGGCACCGGCTCGGAACCAGTGCGGCTGGGCCAGATTCAGCCGCCCGGCAAGAAGTTGATGAACGCCGTCGACTGGGCGCGCGGCGCCCGCCTCGACGCCGCCGCGCGGGCGTCGTGAGCGGCAAACCGCGCAAGTCGCGCCGGCCGCTGGACCCGGCGCGCGCCGCCGCGTTCGAGGTGCTTCGGGCCGTCAGCGAGCGCGACGCCTACGCCAACCTGGCCCTGCCCGCGCTGCTGCGGCAACGCGGAATCACCGGTCGCGACGCGGCTTTCGCCACGGAGCTCACCTACGGCACCTGCCGCTCCCGGGGCCTGCTCGACGCGGTCATCGGCGCGGCCGCCGGGCGACCGCCGGAGGCCATCGACCCGGTGCTGCTCGACCTGCTCCGGCTCGGCGCCTATCAACTGCTGCGCACCCGGGTCGACGCGCACGCCGCACTTTCCACCACGGTCGATCAGGCCGGCATCGAATTCGATTCGGCCCGAGCGGGATTCGTCAACGGCGTGCTGCGCACCATCGCCGCCCGGGACGAGAAGTCCTGGGTCGACGAGCTGGCCCCCGACCCGTCGCGGGACCCGGTCGGGCACGCCGCGTTCGTGCACGCGCACCCGCGCTGGGTCGCCCAGGCCTTCGCCGACGCGCTCGGCGCGGCCGCCACCGAACTCGACGCGGTGCTGGCCAGCGACGACGCCCGGCCTCAGGTGCACCTGGCGGCGCGCCCCGGGACGCTGACCGCCGCCGAACTGGCCGACGCGGTGGGCGGCACCGTCGGCCGGTACTCGCCGTACGCGGTGTACCTGCCGGGCGGGGATCCGGGGCGGCTGGCGCCGGTGCGCGACGGTGCCGCCCTGGTCCAGGACGAGGGCAGCCAGCTGGTGGCCCGCGCGCTCACGCTGGCGCCGGTCGACGGCGACACCGGGCGGTGGCTGGACCTGTGCGCCGGGCCGGGCGGCAAGACCGCGCTGCTGGCGGCGCTGGGCTCGGAGTCCGGGGCCCGTGTCACGGCGGTGGAGCCGTCCCCGCATCGCGCCGAGATGGTCGAGCAGAACGCCCGCGGGCTGCCCGTCGACGTGCTGCGGGTCGACGGGCGCCAGAGCGGTCTCGAGCCGGGCTTCGACCGGGTGCTCGTGGACGCGCCCTGCACCGGGCTGGGCGCGTTGCGCCGCCGGCCCGAGGCCCGGTGGCGGCGCCGGCCGGCCGACGTGCCGGCGCTGGCCAAGCTGCAACGCGAGCTGCTGGCCGCCGCGATCGCGCTGACCCGGCCCGGCGGCGTGGTGCTGTACGCGACCTGCTCGCCGCACCTCGCGGAAACCGTCGGCGTGGTGGGCGACGCGCTGCGCCGTCATCCGGTGTCCGAGCTGGACACCCGGCCGCTGTTCGAGCCCGTCACCGATCTGGGGGAGGGAGGTTCGGTGCAGCTGTGGCCGCACCGGCACGGCACCGACGCGATGTTCGCCGCGGCGCTGCGCCGCGTAGCGGGGTAGCGCCGCGGCGACAAAAAAAAGACACGGCCCCCGCCGCGCTGCGCCGCGCCTGAAGTGATGATGGCCGTTCGGCTCAGTAATGTGGCGCACATGCCTGGCAATAGCGGTAAAGCGCTGATCGCCCCGTCGATCCTGGCCGCCGATTTCGCCCGACTCGCCGACGAAGCCGCCGCCGTGCGCGGCGCCGACTGGTTGCACGTCGACGTGATGGACAACCACTTCGTGCCGAACCTGACCATCGGGCTGCCCGTGGTCGAGGCCATGCTGAAAACCACCAGCATCCCGATGGATTGCCATCTGATGATCGAGGAACCGGACCGGTGGGCGCCGCCCTACGCCGAGGCGGGCGCCTACAACGTCACCTTCCACGCCGAGGCCACCGACAACCCCGTTGGGGTGGCCCGCGACATCCGCGCCGCCGGCGCCAAGGCCGGGATCAGCGTGAAGCCGGGCACCCCGCTGGAGCCCTACCTCGAAATCCTGCCGAACTTCGACACCCTGCTGATCATGTCGGTCGAGCCCGGCTTCGGCGGACAGAGCTTCATCCCGGAGGTGCTCTCGAAGGTCCGGGCCGCGCGCAAGCTGATCGAGGCGGGGGAGTTGACGATCCTGGTCGAGATCGACGGCGGCATCAACGAGGACACCATCGAGCAGGCCGCCGAGGCCGGCGTCGACTGCTTCGTCGCGGGGTCGGCGGTGTACGGGGCGGCCGACCCGGAGGCCGCGGTCGAGGCGTTGCGGCGACAGGCCGCGGCCGCGTCAGCGCACCTGCGCGCATGAACCAGCCCCAGTCGGTCGACAGCCTCGACGCGGCCATGCGGCTGGCGATCGAACACTCCTACCAGGTCAAGGGCGCCACCTACCCGAATCCGCCGGTCGGCTGCGTGATCGTCGACCCCGAGGGCCACGTCGTCGGCGTCGGCGCCACCGAGCCCGCCGGCGGCGACCACGCCGAGGTGCTGGCGTTGCGGCGGGCCGGCGGCCTGGCCGCGGGCGGCATCGCGTTCGTCACCCTCGAGCCGTGCAATCACTACGGCAAGACGCCGCCGTGCGTCAACGCGCTGATCGAGGCCCGGGTGGGCACGGTCGTCTACGCCGTCGGCGACCCGAACGGGATCGCGGGCGGCGGCGCGGGCCGGCTGCAGGCCGCCGGTGTGCAGGTGCGGTCGGGGGTGCTGGCGGATCAGGTGGCCGCCGGGCCGCTGCGCGAGTGGCTGCACAAGGTGCGGACCGGGCTGCCGCACGTGACGTGGAAGTACGCCAGCAGCGTGGACGGCCGCAGCGCCGCCGCCGACGGCACCAGCCAGTGGATCTCCAGCGAGGCTTCCCGGTTGGACCTGCATCGCCGGCGCGCCATCGCCGACGCGATCGTGGTCGGCACCGGCACCGTGCTGGCCGACGACCCCGCGCTCACCGCGCGGCTGGGCGACGGCTCGCTGGCCAACCGCCAACCGTTGCGAGTGGTGGTGGGCATGCGCGAAATACCGCCGGAGGCAAAGGTTCTCAACGACGATTCGCGCACCATGGTGATTCGCACCCACGATCCGATGGAGGTCATCAAGGCGCTGTCGGACCGCACCGACGTCCTGCTCGAAGGCGGCCCCACCCTCGCCGGAGCCTTCCTGCGCGCCGGGGCGGTCAACCGGATCCTGGCCTACATGGCGCCCATGCTGGTGGGCGGGCCGATCACGGCCGTCGACGACGTGGGGGTGCCCACCATCGCGCGGGCGCTGCGCTGGCAGTTCGACGGGGTCGACCGGGCGGGCCCGGATCTGGTGCTCAGCCTGGTGCCGCAGGGCGGATAGCGCTCAGGGGGTTGGCGCCGGGTTGATCTCGGCCGGTTCCTCGGTGACTTCGGGTTCCTCGGCGTGTTCCTTGCGGCCGCTGACCAATAGACCCAGCAGCGCCCCGGCCACACAGATGCCGACGGTGACCATGAAGATGTCGCCGTACATCGCCGCGAAGGCCTTGATGTACATCGTGCCCTGGGCGAGCACGCGTTCCAGCAGGGTGGCGTCCGGCGGGATCGCCGCGGTCAGCCCGGCCACGATCTGGTTGAACCGGTAGAAGCCCCACGCCGTCAGCGCGGCCACGCCGATGAGCATGCCCGTCATGCGGGCCACCACCACCGCCGCCGAGGCGATGCCGTGTTGCGCGGCCGGGACCACCCGCAGGGCCGCCGACGACAGCGGCCCGATCACCAGGCCGAGGCCGAGGCCGGCCACCAACAGGTTGGCGTGGATCGTCGGCACGCTGAACAACCCGAAGACGTCGACCTTGTGCCCCAGGATGTCTTCGCGCCAGTAGTGAATCAGCCAGTACCCGTAGGCGGCGATGAGCAGCCCGACGAAGATCATGATCCGGTCGCCGATGCGGGTGGCGATCCAGCCGCCCAGCACCGCGCCGATCGGCAGGGCGATCAGGAACCACAGCAGCAGCCCGGCCGCCTGGTTCTGGTTCATCTGCAGCACGCCCTGCCCGAACAGCTCCACGTCCACCAGCGTCACCATCAGCGCCGCGCCCGCGGCCAACGAGGCGCCCAGCGCCGCGAGGAAGGGGCGGAAGCGCACGCCGGCCGGGTCGATCAGCCGGGTGCGGGAGAACCGCTCCCACACCACGAAGGCCACCGCGGCGACGATCGCGCCGATCACCAGCGGCAACCCGTAGCTCGGCAGCACCTGCTTGCCGTCGGGGTTGGGGTTGTACAGGCCGATCACCGCGAGCCCCAGCGCGACGGCCAGCAGCAGGCCACCGACCAGGTCGATCCGTTCCGGCGCCTCGGTGCGGTCCCGCGAGGGCAGGCTGAACTGGATCATCACCATCGCGATCAGCGTCAGCGGCACGTTGATCCAGAACACGTATCGCCAGTCGTGGAACAACCAGACGATGAAGATGCCGTACAGCGGGCCCAGCACGCTGCCCAGCTCCTGCGCGGCGCCGATGCCGCCCAGCACGCCGGCGCGGTTGCGCTGCGACCAGAGGTCGGCGCCGAGCGCGAGGGTGACCGGCAACAGCGCGCCGCTGGCCACGCCCTGGATGGTTCGGCCGGCGATCAGCATGTGGAAGTCGCCGAATTGACCGGCCAGCGCGGTGACCACCGACCCGACGATGAACAGGCCGAGGGCGGCCTGCAGCAGCAGCTTGCGGCCGAACCGGTCGGACGCCCGGCCCAGTAGCGGCATGGCCGCGATGTAGCCGAGCAGGTACATCGTGACGATCCAGGTGATCCGTTGCAGCTGGTTAACCGGGATGCCGACGTCGGACATGATGTCGCGCATGATGGTGACCACGACGTAGGTGTCGAGGGCCCCCAGCAGCACCGCAAGGCTGCCGGCGCTGATCGCGACGCGGCGTCCCGACTGAGTGCTCACGAGATCACCGGGGGCTTGGTGACGTTGACCGGCGCGCCCCAGTTGGACATGTTCATCTGCAGGGAATTGCCCGAACTCTTCTCCAGGCTGGCCTGCACCAGCTGGTGGTCGCCGTTCTCCTGGATCCACACCGTGCCCGGCACCTGCCCCGACGCGGTGAACTGCGGAACGAGCTTGTTCACCGCGTCCGCGGAGAACTTCCCGCTGATCTTGACCGCTTCCTGCCCGTTGATGTTGTCGCGCCCCTCGGCCTTGGCATCGGTGAAGTTGTTCAGCGCGTTGGCCAGCCCGGTGTCCGGGTTCAGGATCACGGAGACGTCGTAGATGTCGGAGGCCTTGCCGAAATCACTCCACTTGTTCGGCGTGAGCGTGGCGTACAGGTCGCCGTCGACGACGACGAAGTCGGCTTGAATGTCTGCCCCCCCGACAGTGAGCGTGGCGTTTCCGGACGCCGCGGTGGCCGGTGCGTTCGTGAGGTCACCCGTCAGCACCTTGATGGGCAACCCCGGAATCTTGCCGTTCACCTTTATAACGAGGTGGGCGCTCTTGACGTTCTTGGTCGAGGCGGCGGATTGCTTGACCAGGTTCGTGGCGTCGGGGAGCGGCCCGCCGCTCACCTTCGGGCCCGACGAGCATCCGGCGATCAGGGCGGAGGCGAGGGTCAGGGAAGCGAGGACGGCCAGTAGACGGTGGCGAGTCGGCATACCCTGCATCGTAGAGGGTGCCCGTGACCGGCTCTTCGAACACGGGGCGCGCTTGCCCGCTGTTTCGCCCGATAACCTGGTGCAATGTTCACCGGAATTGTCGAGGAGCTCGGAGAGGTGACCGGCCGCGAGATGCTCGCCGACGCCGCGCGGTTGACCATCCGCGGGCCGATGGTGACCGGCGATGCCGGGCATGGCGATTCGATCGCCGTCAACGGTGTGTGCCTCACGGTCGCCGAGCTGCTGCCGGACGGCCGGTTCACCGCCGACGTGATGGGCGAGACCCTGAGCCGGTCGAACCTGGGCGAGTTGCAGGTCGGCAGCCGGGTCAATCTCGAGCGCGCCGCGGCCGTCAACAGCCGGCTCGGCGGACACATCGTGCAGGGGCACGTGGACGGCACCGGCCAGGTGGTGTCCCGCGCACCCTCCGAGCATTGGGAGGTCGTGCGGATCGAGGTGCCCGCCCCGGTGGCCCGCTACGTCGTCGAGAAGGGGTCGATCACCGTCGACGGGATCTCCCTGACGGTGTCCGGGCTGGGCGCGGAGCCGCGGGACTGGTTCGAGGTCTCACTGATCCCGACGACGCGGGAACTGACCACCCTCGGCCGCGCCCCGGTCGGGACGCAGGTCAACCTCGAAGTCGACGTCATCGCCAAGTACGTCGAGCGGCTGATGAAAGCGGGCCGCTAGCAGCGGCGGTGTGGCACCCCTGCAGCGGCCCGCTTTGGATCAGGAGCTGGTTACAGCCCGCGCCAGACGGGGCCGTCCCAGTAGCCCCAGTCGTTGAACTGGGCGTTCCAGACGACCTGGGCCCACGGCGCCCACGGCGGCGGCGGGGGCATCGGCCGTGCCCACGGCGGCGGGGCGCCGTAGCCGGCCGGCCCATAGTTGTCGTCCCAGTCACGGCAGTTGTTCCAGTTCTGGTAGGGCCCCCAACCCGAGTCCCATTGCTGGCCGGGGCACCAGTGATGGTGATTCACGGGTGCGGGAGGAGGCGCCGCCTGCGCGGTGCCGGAAGTCAGTCCGAGCGCGGCCGCGGCCATGCCGCCGGCGGCGAGCGCGCCGGTGCACCAGCGACGCCATGTCTTGGTTTGCGTGTTTGTGTTCATGGCCTCAGATTTCCCCTTTGGGAATCTGCCCAAAACGCACCACGGCGTAGTTTTGAATTCAAAGGCTGCGCCCAGCTCGGGCTTATCCGTGACTAATGCGTGAACTCGACTGGGATCGTTTGCCCACGTCAATCAACGCGTCGATGCCCGGATCGCCGCGCATTGTTGTCCAAACAATTCGACGCGTGCGTCATTTTTAAATGCAACGCCTGGGCTTCTTGCGTGGGGTCGACCGATGGTGCTCGCCGAGGCGCCGGGTCCGGCGTCCCGCTGGATAAGCCGTGGCAATAACCGCCGCGCCGCGGTGGTTCATACTGGATGCAACACTTGGGCCGCTCGCCCGGGCCCCTACGAAAGCAAGGCAGCACAGATGACGAGGTTGGACTCCGTCGAGAGGGCGGTTGCCGACATTGCGGCAGGTAAAGCCGTCGTCGTCATCGATGACGAGGAGCGCGAGAACGAAGGCGACCTGATCTTCGCGGCCGAGAAGGCGACGCCGGAGATGGTGGCCTTCATGGTCCGCTACACCTCGGGATACCTTTGCGTACCGCTGGACGGCTCGATCTGCGACCGGCTCGGGCTGCTGCCGATGTACGCGGTGAACCAGGACAAGCACGGCACCGCCTACACCGTTACCGTCGATGCGAGAAACGGTGTGGGAACCGGGATTTCGGCATCCGACCGGGCCACCACCATGCGGCTGCTGGCCGATCCCGCCAGCGCCGCTGACGATTTCACCCGTCCCGGCCACGTAGTTCCGTTGCGCGCCAAGGACGGTGGCGTGTTGCGCCGGCCCGGCCACACCGAGGCCGCCGTCGATCTCGCCCGGCTGGCGGGGCTGCAACCCGCGGGCGCGATCTGCGAGATCGTCAGCCAGAAGGACGAGGGCTCGATGGCCCAGACCGACGAGTTGCGGGTCTTCGCCGACGAGCACGACCTCGCGCTGATCACCATCGCCGACCTCATCGAGTGGCGGCGCAAGCACGAGAAGCACATCGAGCGCATCGCCGAAGCGCGGATCCCGACCCGGCACGGGGAGTTTCGCGCCATCGGCTACTCCAGCATCTACGAGGACGTCGAGCATGTGGCGCTGGTCCGGGGCGAGATCGCCGGGCCCAACGCCGACGGCGACGACGTGCTGGTCCGCGTGCACTCCGAATGCCTGACCGGCGACGTATTCGGCTCGCGCCGCTGCGACTGCGGGCCGCAGCTGGACGCGGCGATGGCGATGGTCGCGCGCGAGGGGCGCGGCGTCGTGTTGTACATGCGCGGCCACGAGGGCCGCGGCATCGGGCTGATGCACAAGCTGCAGGCCTACCAGCTGCAGGACGCCGGGGACGACACCGTCGACGCCAACCTCAAGCTCGGATTGCCCGCCGACGCAAGGGATTACGGGATCGGCGCGCAGATCTTGGTCGACCTCGGCGTGCGCTCGATGCGGCTGCTGACCAACAACCCGGCCAAGCGGGTCGGGCTGGACGGGTACGGGCTGCACATCATCGAGCGGGTGCCGCTTCCGGTTCGGGCCAACGCCGAGAACATCCGCTACCTGATGACCAAGCGCGACAAGATGGGGCACGACCTGGCCGGGCTCGACGACTTCCACGAATCCGTCCATCTGCCGGGCGAATTCGGCGGTGCTTTGTGAGCGGTGGCGCCGGCATCCCGGACGTGCCGCCGCTGCAGGCGTCCGGCCTGCGGCTGGCCATCGTGGCCAGCACCTGGCACGCCGAAATCTGCGACGCGCTGCTGGACGGTGCCCGCAAGGTGGCATCCGAGTCCGGCATCGACGACCCGACGGTGGTCCGGGTGATCGGCGCGATCGAGATCCCGGTGATCGCGCAGGAGCTGGCCCGCAACCACGACGCCGTCGTCGCTCTGGGCGTCGTAATCCGCGGCCAGACACCGCATTTCGACTACGTGTGTGACGCCGTTACGCAGGGGCTGACCAGGGTTTCGCTGGACGCTTCGACCCCGATAGCCAACGGGGTGCTGACCACCGACACCGAGGAGCAGGCCCTGGACCGGGCCGGCCTTCCGGAATCGGCCGAGGACAAGGGCGCCCAGGCCACGGGGGCGGCCCTCGCCACCGCGCTGACGTTGCGTGACCTGCGCGCCCGGTCGTGACGTCGCCGACGAGCCGCGAGGTCTGGGATGTCGAACTGCGTCCCCACCGCATGCCGTTATTCGTTTACATCGCCGCGTTTCTGATCGCCGCGGCGCACATCATGGTGGGCCTGCTGCTCAAGATCCAGTCCAGCGGAGTGATCTTTCACACTTCCGATCAGGTGGCGGTGGCCGCCCTGGGTCTGGTGATCGCCGGCGGGGTGCTGTTGTTCGCGCGCCCGCGGCTGCGGGTCGGACCGGCCGGGCTTTCGGTGCGAAACCTTCTCGGGTACAAGCTGATTCCCTGGACAGACGTCGTCGGCGTGTCGTTTCCGGCCGGCCGGCGGTGGGCGCGCATCGACCTGCCCGATGACGAGTACGTTCCCCTGATGGCGATCCAGGCCGTCGACAAGGAGCGCGCCGTGGATGCGATGGACACCGTGCGGTCGCTGCTGGCGCGATATCGCCCCGACGCCCGCTGAGCGCTGTACCATCGCCCGATGGCACGTACCACGCGGGCGGCTGCCGCGCTGGTCGTCGCCGCGGTGCTGGTGAGCTCCTGCGCAACCTCGGTGGCGGGTCGAGCGGTGCGGGCCCCCGGTCTGCCGGGGATCCCCGCGAATGCGCACCTGGCGATCCCGGCGCGCGAGCTGCTCTTGCCCGATGGGGACACCACGCCTTTCGGCCCGGCCACCGCTAATCCGTTGGGCGACAACTACTTCACCAGCGCGCGGCCACCGGAATGCTCGGCGGCGCTGCTGTTCAAGGGTTCCCCGCTGTTGCCGCCCGGCTCGGCGGAGCACGCCGAGTCGGCCTACCGTGTCGGCGGCGCGGCGCAATACGCCGAGTCGGTCGACGTCTACGACAAAGCGGTGAAGGCCCACGACGTGGTGTCGAAGGGCTTTGCCGCCATCGCCAAGTGCCATGGCGAAGCCGTCGGGATGTCGCCCGCCGGGGCGTTTCGCCCGATGCGACTCAGCTTCTTCGGCACCACCGACGACGGCATCCTCGTCTGGACCATGACACGTTCCGATTGGACCTGCGATTACGGGCTGGCGGTGCTTGCGCGGGTCGCCCTGATGCTTTCGGCCTGTGACAGCAAGCCGGGATTCCCCATGCGGGACTGGGCGTCGAAACGCAAGGCACAGCTCGACCGACGGACCGCCTGACGAGCGGCGTGGGTTGTCGCCGGTCTGCGCTATACTCGAACACATGTTCGATAAAGCCGCTCGTGCCGAGGTGATTGCCCGGTTCGACGAGATGATTGAGCGGTGTTATCCGTCGAAGACGGCGGAGTCGGCCGCGTTGGTGGATCGGATCTGCGCGGCGTCGCGGGCGGAGAATCGGGCGGCGGCCGCGCAGCTGGTCGCGGTTGGTGAGTTGTTTGCTTATCGGTTGTCGCGGTGTGCGGAGACCGAGGAGTGGGCGATCGACACGATGGAGGCGGTGGCGGCCGAGATTGCGGCGGCGTTGCGGATCAGCCAGGGGCTGGCGGCGAGCCGGGTGCGCTACGCCCGTGCCATGCGCGAGCGGCTGCCGCAGGTGGGGGAGGTGTTTGCCGCCGGGGATATCGATTACCGGTTGTTTCAGACGATCGTGTATCGCACGGATCTGATTGAGGATCGCGAGGTGTTGGCGGGCGTGGATGCGCGGTTGGCGGCCAATGTGGCGCGCTGGCCCTCGATGAGCCGGGGCCGGCTAAGTGCCCAGGTGGACAAGATTGTCGCCAAGGCCGATGTGGATGCGGTGCGTCGGCGCGCCAAGGCTCAGCGGGATCGGGAGGTGTGGGTCGGCCCGGATCAGGATGGGCGCGCGGAGTTCGGTGGTGTCCTGTTGAGCCCCGATGCGCACGCGTTGGAGAAGCGGCTGAACGGGTTGGCGGCGACCGTGTGTGTGCATGATCCGCGTAGCCGTGAGCAGCGTCGCGCTGATGCGTTGGGGGCGCTGGCCGCGGGCGCGGATCGGTTGGGGTGTCGGTGCGGAAGAACCGATTGCGCGGCGGGGAAGCGCCCGGCGGCGGGTCCGGTGGTGATTCATGTGATCGCCGAGCAGGCCGCCCTCGACGGGCGGGGCTCGGCGCCGGGCTCGGAGGTGGGTGCCGATGGGCTGATTCCGCCCGAATTGATCCAGGAGTTGGCGAAGTCGGCCAAGCGGGTGCCGTTGGTTCACCCCGGCGACACGCCGCCCGAGGACGGCTATGTGCCGTCGAAGGCGTTGGCCGATTTCGTGCGCTGCCGGGATCTGACGTGTCGCTGGCCGGGCTGTGATGCCCCGGCCATCGGCTGCGACCTGGATCATACGATCCCCTATGCCCAGGGCGGGGCCACGCACGCGTCAAATCTGAAGTGCTACTGCAGAACTCATCATTTGATCAAAACCTTCTTCGGCTGGACCGAACAGCAACTCGCCGACGGGACGCTGATCCTGACTTCCCCGGCCGGGCACACCTACGTGACGACCCCGGGCAGCGCGCTGCTGTTCCCCAGCTTGTGTTATGCGGTGGGCGGGATGCCGACGCCCGAGGCCGACCCGAACCCGGATTACTGCGGCGAGCGCACCGCGATGATGCCCAAACGCCGGCGCACCCGCGCCCAAGACCGCGCCTACCGCGTGGCCGCCGAACGCCGCCACAACCGCGACGCCCGCACCGCCCGCCGGGCCGAGGCCTGGAGCTACACCCTGCCCGCCCCACCCGCCGACGACGACGACGATCCGCCCCCATTTTGACGGTGCCCGATGGCACGGAAATCTTCGGCTAGGCCGTCGCGAGCACGCGGTTCCTGGCGATCCAGTCGTCGATACGGTCAATCGTGAGGGGCAGCGCCGCCTCCGAGAACACCATGTGGTCGGAACGGGGAATCTCGACGTAGGTGCCGCGCTGGTAGCGGGCCGCGGTTCGGCGCGCGACTCCGGCTGGCACGATGCGGTCGAATTCCGCGCTTATCGCCAGCACTGGAGTCGGGATTGCGGCGAAGTCGACGACCGCGGTCTTCGAAAGCCGTGGAACCGCGAGGAACATCTCCCAGGCAAAGCGCCCGGATTCGCAGACCAAACCGTCGTAGATCTCGCGGGCGACGTCCTCGGTCTGGGCGTTGGCGATCCAGCGTCGAAATTGTTCGAACGTCGGTGGCCGCCACGGCTTGGTCCAGGCCCGTGGCTGTAGCAAGTGCGGCAGGGACATGCGCACGTTGGTAGCGCTCGTCCCCACGATGCCCGCCGCGGGGGCGGGGCATGCCGCCACCAAGCCGGCGTGGCGCGTGCGCGCGGCCACCAACTGCGCCAGCAGCCCGCCCATCGAGTGGCCTATCAACAGCGGTGGACGATCCAGCGAATTCACGAATGCCACTAGGTCGTCCGTGTAGTCCCGAAGGCTCAGTGACGCGACCTTCAGGGCGCCCTCGCGGAAGGGCAGCTCGTGATGGCGCAGCGTCGGGGTATGAGTGGTGTAGCCGCGCCCTTCGAGGGCGCTGCGGGCGGAAGCCCACGACTCGCCACGGGACCATGCGCCATGGATCAAAACGACGTGCTTAGCACCGGACATGCAATTAAGGATGACAGTTTGGGTGTCCCAAAGTGTCCCGTTCGACGGCACGAGTGGGGATGACCTCCGCCGTCCTACCCGCCTACTAGCCTGGTTACGTGCCAGATCCCGCCACGTATCGCCCCGCGCCCGGGTCCATCCCGGTCGAGCCCGGCGTCTACCGGTTCCGGGACGTGCACGGGCGCGTCATCTACGTCGGCAAGGCCAAGAGCCTGCGCAGCAGGCTGACGTCCTACTTCGCCGACGTCGCCGGCCTGCACCCGCGAACCCGCCAGATGGTGACCACCGCGGCCAAGGTCGAGTGGACGGTGGTCAACACCGAAGTCGAGGCGTTGCAGCTGGAATACAACTGGATCAAGGAATTCGATCCGCGCTTCAACGTCCGCTACCGCGACGACAAGTCGTACCCGGTGCTGGCGGTCACCCTCAACGAGGAGTTCCCGCGGCTGATGGTGTACCGCGGCCCGCGGCGCAAGGGGGTGCGCTACTTCGGGCCCTACTCGCACGCGTGGGCCATCCGCGAAACGCTGGACCTGCTCACCCGCGTCTTCCCGGCGCGCACCTGCTCGGCCGGAGTGTTCAAGCGGCACAGGCAGATCGACCGCCCGTGCCTGCTCGGCTACATCGACAAGTGCTCGGCACCGTGCGTCGGCAGGGTCAGCGCCGAGCAGCACCGCCAGATCGTGGAGGACTTCTGCGACTTCCTGTCCGGCAAGACCGACCGGTTCGCCCGCGACCTGGAGCACGAGATGAACGCCGCGGCCGAGCGGCTCGACTTCGAACGGGCGGCGCGTCTTCGCGACGACCTGGGCGCGCTCAAGCGGGCCATGGAGAAGCAGGCCGTGGTGCTAGGCGACGGCACCGACGCCGACGTGGTCGCGTTCGCCGACGACGAGCTGGAAGCGGCGGTGCAGGTGTTCCACGTGCGCGGCGGGCGGGTCCGCGGCCAGCGCGGCTGGATCGTCGAAAAGTCCGGTGATCCAGGCGAATCCGGCGAGGAGCGGCTGGTCGAGCAGTTCCTCACGCAGTTCTACGGCGAGCAGGCCGAGCTGGGCGGCTCCGCCGACGAGGCGGCCAACCCGGTTCCCCGCGAGGTGCTGGTCCCGTGCCTGCCGTCCAACTCCGAGGAGCTCACCAGCTGGCTGTCCGGCCTGCGCGGCTCGCGTGTCAACTTGCGGGTGCCGCGGCGCGGCGACAAGCGCGCGCTGGCCGAAACCGTGCAGCGCAACGCGAAAGAGGCCCTGCAACAACACAAGCTGAAGCGCGCCGGCGACTTCAACGCGAGATCCGCCGCGCTGCAGAACATTCAGGACGCGCTGGGCCTGGCCGACGCGCCGCTGCGCATCGAATGCGTCGACATCAGCCACGTGCAGGGCACCGACGTGGTGGGCTCGCTGGTGGTGTTCGAGGACGGCCTGCCCCGCAAGTCGGACTACCGCCACTTCGGGATCCGGGAGGCCGCGGGGCAGGGCCGCTCGGACGACGTCGCCTCCATCGCCGAGGTGACCCGCCGCCGCTTCGCGCGCCACCTCAGCGAGCAGCAGGACCCCAATATGCTTTCCCCGGAAGGGAAATCGCGCCGCTTCGCCTACCCGCCCAACCTGTACGTCGTCGACGGCGGCGCGCCACAGGTCAATGCGGCCAGCGCCGTGCTCGACGAGCTCGGCATCGCGGACGTCGCGGTGATCGGACTGGCCAAGCGGCTGGAAGAGATCTGGGTGCCCTCGGAGCCGGACCCGATCATCATGCCGCGCAACAGCGAGGGCCTCTACCTGCTGCAGCGCGTGCGCGACGAGGCGCACCGGTTCGCCATCGCCTACCATCGCAGCAAGCGATCCAAGCGAATGACCGCCTCGGCGCTCGATTCGGTGCCAGGATTGGGAGAACATCGCCGCAAGGCGCTGGTAACGCATTTCGGATCGATAGCCCGCCTCAAGGAGGCCACCGTCGACCAGATCACCGCCGTGCCGGGCATCGGCGTGGCCACGGCCACGGCCGTCCTCGAGGCGCTGCGACCCGAACAACCCGGGGACCCGCAATGACGGGCGAGGCGGGCATCGACGTCGTCCTGGTGACGGGGCTGTCCGGGGCCGGGCGGGGCACCGCGGCCAAGGTGCTCGAGGACCTCGGCTGGTACGTCGCCGACAACCTGCCGCCCCAGCTGATCACGCGCATGGTCGATTTCGGGCTGGCCGCCGGTTCGCGCATCACCCAGCTGGCGGTGGTGATGGACGTGCGGTCGCGCGGCTTCACCGGCGACCTCGACGAGGTGCGCAACGAGTTGGCCACCCGCAACATCACCCCGCGCGTGGTGTTCATGGAGGCATCGGACGACATGCTGGTGCGTCGCTATGAGCAGAACCGGCGCAGCCACCCACTGCAGGGCGACCAGACCCTGGCCGAGGGCATCGCCGCCGAGCGCAGGATGCTGGCCCCGGTCCGCGCCACCGCCGACCTGATCATCGACACGTCCACGCTGTCGGTGCGGGGCCTGCGGGAGAGCATCGAGCGCGCGTTCGGCGGCAACGGCGCCGGAACCACCAGCGTCACCTTCGAGTCCTTCGGCTTCAAGTACGGGCTGCCGATGGACGCCGACATGGTGATGGACGTCCGGTTCCTGCCCAACCCGCACTGGGTCGACGACTTGCGCCCACTCACCGGCCAGGACCCCGCGGTGCGCGACTACGTATTGGGCCAGCCCGGCGCGGGGGAGTTCCTCGACGCTTACCATCGATTGCTAAATCTGGTCGTCGAGGGCTACCGCCGGGAGGGCAAGCGCTACATGACGGTCGCCATCGGCTGCACCGGCGGCAAGCATCGCAGCGTCGCGATCGCCGAGGCATTGATGCAGCGATTGGGGGGTAACCCGCAGCTGACGGTGCGGGTGCTGCACCGGGATCTGGGTCGCGAATGAGTGAAGGCATCGTTGCGCTGGGGGGCGGACACGGCCTGTACGCGACGCTGTCCGCGGCGCGCCGGCTGACGCCCTACGTCACCGCCGTGGTGACGGTCGCCGACGACGGCGGCTCGTCGGGCCGGCTGCGCAGCGAACTGGACGTGATCCCGCCCGGCGATCTGCGAATGGCCTTGGCGGCGTTGGCATCTGACAGCCCGTACGGGCGGCTGTGGGCGACCATCCTGCAGCACCGATTCGGCGGCACCGGCGCCCTGGCCGGGCACCCGATCGGCAACCTGCTGCTGGCCGGACTCAACGAGGTGCTGGCCGATCCCGTCGCCGCCCTCGACGAGCTTGGCCGCATCCTCGGCGTCAAGGGCCGGGTGTTGCCGATGTGCCCGATCGCGCTGCAGATCGAGGCCGACGTGTCCGGCCTGGAGGCCGACCCACGGATGTTCCGGCTGATCCGCGGCCAGGTGGCGATCGCGACCACGCCCGGCAAGGTGCGGCGGGTGCGGCTGCTGCCGCCCGACCCGCCGGCGACCCGGCAGGCCGTCGACGCGATCATGGCCGCGGACCTGGTGGTGCTGGGCCCCGGCTCGTGGTTCACCAGCGTCATCCCGCACGTGCTGGTCCCGGGGCTGGCGACGGCGCTGCGCGCCACCACCGCCCGGCGCGCACTGGTGCTCAACCTGGTGGCGGAGCCGGGGGAGACGGCCGGCTTCTCGGTGGAGCGCCATCTGCACGTACTGGCCCAGCACGCACCCGGGTTCACCGTGCACGACATGATCATCGACTCCGAACGGGTGCCCAGCGAACGCGAGCGCGAGCAACTGCGCCGCACCGCGACGCTGCTAGAAGCCGAGGTCCACTTCGCTGACGTGGCCCGACCTGGTACACCTTTACATGACCCGGGCAAGCTCGCGGCGGCGCTGGACGGGGTCCGAGCGGGTCACAAAGGTCGAGGAGCCCCTTTGGATCGGACCACCGCGCAGCTGCCGGTCGACGTTGAGACGAGGGGTGACGACGCGTGGCGATGACGACCGAAGTCAAGGACGAGCTGAGCCGCCTGGTTGTGAAATCGGTCAGCGCGCGGCGCGCGGAGGTCACGTCCCTGCTGAGGTTCGCCGGCGGGCTCCACATCGTGGGCGGCAGGGTGGTCGTCGAGGCCGAGGTGGACCTCGGCAACGTCGCGCGCCGGCTGCGCAAGGACATCTTCGAGCTGTACGGCTACAACGCCGTCGTACATGTGTTGTCCGCCAGCGGGATTCGCAAGAGCACCCGGTACGTGCTGCGGGTGGCCAACGACGGCGAGGCGCTGGCGCGTCAGACCGGCCTGCTCGACATGCGGGGGCGTCCGGTGCGCGGCCTGCCGGCCCAGGTCGTCGGCGGCAGCGTCGCCGACGCCGAGGCGGCGTGGCGGGGGGCCTTTTTGGCGCACGGGTCGCTGACCGAGCCGGGACGTTCGTCGGCCCTGGAGGTCAGCTGCCCCGGCCCGGAGGCCGCGCTGGCGCTGGTCGGCGCCGCCCGCCGGCTCGGGGTCAGCGCGAAGGCGCGCGAGGTGCGCGGCGCGGACCGGGTGGTGGTGCGCGACGGCGAGGCGATCGGCGCCCTGCTGACCCGGATGGGCGCCCAGGACACCCGGCTGGTCTGGGAGGAGCGCCGGATGCGCCGCGAGGTCCGCGCGACGGCCAACCGCCTGGCCAACTTCGACGACGCCAACCTGCGCCGGTCGGCGCGGGCCGCGGTCGCGGCGGCCGCCCGGGTGGAGCGGGCGCTGGAGATCCTTGGCGACACGGTCCCGGACCATTTGGCGTCGGCGGGGCGGCTGCGCGTCGAGCACCGGCAGGCGTCGCTGGAGGAGCTCGGCCGCCTGGCCGACCCGCCGATGACGAAAGACGCTGTGGCCGGGCGCATTCGGCGCCTGTTGTCGATGGCCGACCGCAAGGCGAAGGTCGAAGGCATCCCCGACACCGAGTCGGCGGTGACGCCCGATTTGCTGGAGGATGCTTAATTCAGCGCGCGGTGCTGATCCGTTCCAGCACGACTCGCACGCCACCCATGTCGGGTCGCGTCCAGATCATGTGCCCATCCTCGGTTAGGCGCCGGGTGACCTCGATGCCGGGCAGGCCGACCGGTCGCAGCACGAACACTCCGTTCTCGTAGGAGGCGACTACGTGTATGGGTGTCGTGAAGTCGAACACCGACACGTCGTGGACACCGTGTTCTGCGGTTCCGTCCGCGCGGGCATCGGCTATGGTCCCGCCACCGCAGTCGACGATTCGGTTACCGCACTGTTCAATCCGCTCGGTATATCCCAATAAAGGGTCGCCATCCGGCACCGGCGCACCTCCGCGGGTGGCCGAGATGACTCTCCAAATACCCCTCAGGTCAGGCGCTCCATCGACTAGAGGCTCGGTGCAGCCGGCCAGTATCAGTGGCGGGAATTCATCGCCGTAACCTCCGGGCGGGGTGTGGGCCACGGGGATGTCATCGGCGTTGAGTTCCGCTGTGGACCCGATATCCGACACATTCGATGCCTCCTGGGAAGGTGACCCCTAAACTACTTGCCCGGGGAGCAACAATTTGTGCCGGATAACCTGTCCAGCAAATTGCTGGGCGTGGCGGTCGGGGAGGACTACGGTCATCGCATGAAGCGGCTTTCGAGTGTCGATGCGGCGTTTTGGTCTGCGGAAACCGCGGGCTGGCATATGCATGTGGGCGCGCTGGCGATCTGCGATCTCACCGATGCGCCCGAATACAGCTTTGAACGCGTCCGCGAACTGATCATCGAGCGGCTGCCCGAGCTGCCCCAGCTGCGTTGGCGGGTCACCGGCGCGCCCCTCGGGCTGGACCGGCCGTGGTTCGTCGAGGACGAAGAGCTCGATATCGACTTCCACATCCGCCGCATCGCCGTTCCGGCCCCGGGCGGCCGGCGCGAGGTCGACGAGCTGGTGGGTCGACTGATGTCCTACAAGCTGGACCGTTCCCGACCGTTGTGGGAGCTCTGGGTCATCGAGAACGTCAAGGGCAACCGGGTCGCGACGCTGACCAAGATGCACCACGCGATTGTCGACGGAGTCTCGGGCGCCGGGCTCGGCGAAATCCTGCTCGACGTCACGCCCGAACCCCGTCCGCCGCAGAAGGAGACGGTCGGGTCGTTGGTGGGATTCCAGCTTCCGGGGCTGGAGCGGCGCGCGATCGGCGCGCTGATCAACGTCGGCGTCAAGACGCCCTTCCGCATCGCCCGGCTGGTGGAGCAGACGCTGCGTCAGCAGGTCGCCGCGCTGGGCGTCAGCAGCAAGCCGCCGCGCTACTTCGAGGCGCCCAAGACCCGCTTCAACGCACCGGTGTCTCCGCACCGGCGGATCACCGGCTGCCGCGTCGAGCTGGACCGTGCCAAGGCCGTCAAGGACGCCTACGGCGTCAAGCTCAACGACGTGGTGCTGGCGCTCGTGGCCGGGGCCGCCCGAACGTACTTGCTGAAGCACGATGAATTGCCGGCCAAACCGCTCATCGCGCAGATCCCGGTCTCCACGCGCACCGACGAAAGCAAGAGCGACGTCGGCAACAAGATCAGCTCGATGACCGCGTCGCTGGCCACCGACATCGAAGACCCCGCTGATCGGCTGAAGGCCATCCACGAAAGCACCCAGAGCGCCAAAGAAATGGCCAAGGCGCTGTCGGCACACCAGATCATGGGCCTTACCGAGACCACGCCGCCGGGATTGCTGCAGCTGGCCGCCCGCGCCTATACCGCTACCGGGCTCTCGCGCAACCTGGCCCCGCTCAATCTGGTCGTGTCCAATGTCCCCGGCCCGCCGATGCCGCTGTACATGGCGGGCGCCAAATTGGAATCGCTGGTGCCGCTCGGCCCGCCCGTCATGGACATCGCCCTGAACATCACTTGCTTCTCCTACGAGAAATACTTGGACTTCGGCTTTGTCACCACCCCAGAGGTCGCCAATGACATCCACGAGATGGCCCGCGCCATCGAGCCGGCGCTGACCGAGCTCGAGGTCGCGGCCGGGCTCAGGTAGCGGTACTGATCGGCCAGCCCGGTCTTTTGTGGGACTTTCTGCCCTAGTCGCGGGTTTCCGTCCGGCCATAATTAGAACAAGTTACAAGTCTTGATTTATGGCCTTGTACAGCGGAAACAACAAAATGCTCAGCCATGGTTGCAACTCACTCTAGTCATCAGTGCGCACATCTGGAGGTAGGTCGGTGACATCGATTCAACAACGCGATGCCCAGTCCGTTCTGGTCGGCATCGACGATCTGTTGCCCAAGCTGCGGCAGCGGGCCCAGGAGACCGAGGAACTGCGGCGGCTGCCGGACGCCACCGTCAGCGAGCTCCAGGAAATCGGCTTCTTCCGGCTGCTGCAGCCGGGGCAGTGGGGCGGCATGCAGTGTGATCCGACGGTGTTCTTCGAGGCCGTCCGCCGCCTGGCCAGTGCGTGTGGGTCCACCGGATGGGTGGCATCGATCCTCGGCGTGCACAACTGGCACGCCGCGCAGTTCGACCAGCAGGCCCAGCAGGACGTGTGGGGCGACAACGCAGGCGTCCGGATCTCTTCGTCGTATGCCCCGATGGGCGCCGGTCAGGTGGTCGACGGCGGTTATCTGGTCAACGGCTCGTGGAACTGGTCGTCGGGGTGCGACCACGCCACGTGGACCTTCGTCGGCGGCCCGGTGATCAAGGACGGCCAGCCGGTCGACTTCGGCAGCTTCCTGATCCCCATCGGCGACTACCGCATCGACGACGTCTGGCATGTCGTCGGCCTGAAGGGCACCGGCAGCAATACCCTGGTGATCAAGGACGTGTTCGTGCCCCGGCACCGGTTCCTGTCCTACAAGTCGATGAACGACCACACCGCCGCCGGGTTGGCGACCAACACCGATCCGGTCTATCGGATGCCTTGGGGCACAATGCATCCCACCACTATCACCGCGCCCATCGTCGGCATGGCCTACGGCGCCTATGAATCCCACGTCGAGCATCAGGGCCAGCGGGTGCGCGCGGCGTTCGCGGGCGAGAAGTCCAAAGACGACCCCTTCGCCAAGGTGCGCATCGCAGAGGCGGCCAGCGACATCGACGCCGCCTGGCGACAGCTGATGGGCAACGTCGGCGACGAGTACTCGTGTCTGCTTGCGGGGCGGGAGGTCCCGTTCGAGCTGCGCACCAGGGCCCGTCGTGACCAGGTGCGCGCGACCGCCCGCGCGGTCGCCTCGATAGACCGCCTGTTCGACGCCTCGGGCGCCACCGCGTTGGCGAGTAACGGTTCGATTCAACGGTTTTGGCGCGATGCGCACGCCGGCCGCGTGCACGCCGCCAACGATCCCGAACGGGCTTACATGATCTTCGGCAACCACGAATTCGGGCTGCCGCCCGGCGACACGATGGTCTGATCCCAAAAGGAGCGATTGATGCCCTGCCCTCACCTTCCGTCCGGCTTCGACCCGACCGACCCGGACATCTACGCGGAGCGCTTACCCGTCGAGGAGCTCACCGAGCTGCGTCACAACGCGCCGATCTGGTGGTGTGACCAGCCCGTCGGCAAGGGTGGCTTCAACGACGGCGGCTTCTGGGTGGTCACCAAGCACAAGGACGTCAAAGAGGTTTCGCTGCGCAACGACGTCTTCTCCAGCTGGCTCAACGGCGCCATCCCGCGGTTCGGCGACGACATGGCGCGCGAAGACATCGACCTGCAGCGGTTCGTCCTGCTCAACATGGACCCCCCGCACCACACCCGGCTGCGCAGGATCATCTCCCGCGGGTTCACGCCGCGCGCGATCGGCCGGCTGCGCGACGAACTCAACGAGCGCGCGCAGGCCATCGCCAAGGCGGCCGCCGCCGAGGCTGCCGGCGATTTCGTCGAACAGGTGGCGTGCGAACTGCCGCTGCAGGCCATCGCCGGGCTGCTCGGGGTGCCGCAGGAGGACCGCAGCAAGCTGTTCCGGTGGTCGAACGAGATGACCGGCGCCGAGGATCCCGAGTATGCGCACGTCGATCCCAAGGCCTCGTCGGCGGAGGTGCTGGCCTACGCGATGAAGATGGCCGAGGCCAAGGCCGAGAACCCCGGCGACGACATCGTGACCACGCTGATCGAGGCGGACATCGACGGCGAGAAGCTCTCGGAGGAGGAGTTCGGGTTTTTCGTGATGATGCTCGCGGTCGCCGGCAACGAGACCACGCGCAACTCGATCACCCAGGGCATGATGGCGTTCGCCGACTTCCCCGACCAGTGGGAGCGCTACAAGAGGGAACGCCCGGAGACCGCGGCGGACGAGATAGTCCGTTGGGCCACACCGGTTACCGCGTTCCAGCGCACGGCCAAGGCGGACACCGAACTAGCCGGGGTGGCGATCAAGAAGGGCCAGCGGGTGCTGATGTTCTACCGTTCGGCCAACTTCGACGAGGACGTCTTCACCGACCCGTTCTCGTTCGACGTCATGCGTAACCCCAACCCGCACGTCGGATTTGGCGGCACCGGCGAGCACTACTGCATCGGCGCCAACCTGGCCAAGCTGACGATCAACCTCATGTTCAACGCCATTGCGGACCACATGCCCGACCTCGTTCCCGTCTCGCAACCGGAGCGGATTCGGTCGGGCTGGCTCAACGGCATCAAACACTGGCAGGTCGACTACACCGGTCAGTGCTAGGCCGCAGGTTCTCCTCCACCTCGGCGTGCCAGTGCTTGTTCGCCGCGGCGGTGTCGACCTCGTACTCGAAGCGGTCGGTCATCTGCGGCGTCACGTCGGCGGCATCGACGTAGAACTGCTGATACCAGCGGCGCAGCTGATAGACCGGGCCGTCCTCCTCCACCAGCAACGGGTTTTCGATTCTGGTCTTGTGCTTCCAGATCTCGACGTCCTGCAGGAAGCCCATGCTGACGCCGTCGGCGAACGCCTTGGACAGCTTCTCGGTGGCGGCGTCGTCCATGCCCTCGGGCTTCCGCACGATGACGCCCCACTGCAGCATGAAGGAGTCCTGCGTGACGGGGTAGTGGCAGTTGACGAGGACCGACTCGACTTTGTAGCCGCCGTAGCTGTTGTGCAGCCAGTTGATCATGAACGACGGGCCGAAGTAGGAAGCCTCGGAATCGAGCAATTGTTCACCGGTGTAATGCGATCCGCCGAGCAGCACGTCGGGCCGGCCCACCGTGCTGAGGTACTGCGACGCGATGTGGCCCTCGAAGACGTTCTTGAAGTACGTCGGGAAGCCGTAGTGGATGTAGAAAAAGTGGGCCATGTCGACGATGTTGTCGACGATCTCGCGGCAGTTAGAACCCTCGATGAGCTGACTGCGCCAGCGCCAGCCGGTCCAGTCGGCGCTGGCGGCCTCGGGGATGTCGGGGATCTGCAGTTCCGGTGACGGCGGGTTGCCCTCGTGGTCGTGCCAGACGAACAGCAGACCGTTGTGGACCTCGGTGGGCCAGGTGCGGGTGCGTGCCATGCGCGGGGTGCGCTTGGCATACGGCACCTCCTTGCACCTGCCGTCGCCGCCCCACCGCCAGTCGTGGAACGGGCACGCGACGGTGTCGCCCTTGATCGTGCCCTGCGACAGGTCCCCGCCCATGTGCCGGCAGTACGCGTCGAGCACCCGCAGATTGCCTGCGGCGTCGGCGAAGACGACCAGCTTGGTGCCGAATATGTGGACCGGGTGCGGCCGGCCGTCGAGGAAGTCCTTGGCCACGCCCAGGCAGTGCCAGCCGCGGGCAAACCGGGTCGGCAACGCCCCGACGTCGATTTCCCGGACGCCGACCCCAGCGGTATCGATACTCACTTCGGACCTCCACTCGCCAACCGGCCAGAACTAGAACACGTTATAGTTTGGTCTCTAGTCGGCGGGTATACATGCAGGCTAAAGCCACTACATAAGTGACTTATGGCCCTAGTCAGGCGCCGCGGTCGAGATAAGTGGTCGCGTAGACCCAGGACAAGAACCGGGCCACCGCCTCGGCGGATTTGTGCGCGCGCGGCGAACCGAAGATGTCGAAAGCGTGCTGCGCGTTAGGCAATTCGGCGTAGACCACGGGGGACTTCGACACCGCCCGGAGTTCGGCGACGAACTCCTGCGCCTCGACGACCGGGATCAGGGAATCGTCACTGCCGTGCAGCACGAAAAACGGTGGTGCGTCCGGGCGCACGTATTGGATCGGCGAGGCGTCGAGGTAGATGTGCCGGTGGGTGCTGAGTTTGTGTTTGACCACCAGCTTTTCGAGCACCTCCACGAACTCGGCGCGCCCGTCGGCCTCGGTGGAATACCAGTCGTAGCGCCCGTAGTACGGCACGGCCGCCACCACCGACGTGTCGGCCTCCTCGAAGCCGGGCTGGAACTTGGGGTCGTTGGCGGTCAGGGCCGCGAGCGCGGACAGATGACCGCCGGCCGACCCGCCGCTGATCGCAACGAAATTCGGGTCCCCGCCGTAGGCCGCGATGTTCTCCTTGACCCACGCCAGCGCGCGCTTGACGTCGACGATGTGGTCGGGCCACGTGTGCCACGGCGAAACGCGGTAGTTCATCGACACGCACACCCAGCCGCGCGAAACCAGGTGGCTCATCAACGGATACGCCTGGGGGCGGCGCCAGCCGATCATCCACGCGCCGCCGGGCACCTGCAACAGCACCGGCGCCTTGCCATCGCGCGGCAGGTCGCTGCGCCGCCAGATGTCGGCCAGGTTTGCGCGCCCGTGCGGGCCGTAGGACACGATGTTTTCTTTGTCGACGAACCGCCGCCGGGCCACCGTGGTGCGCAGCGGCGGATTGCGCCGGCCCCTGCCCTTTTGGCCGGTCGCCGCCGCGGGCAGCTTGGCCAGTTCCTCGGCGTAGTCGGATCCGAGCTCTTGCTCGAGTCCGGTTTCCAGGACCGGGCCGGGGGTCGTCGCGCTGCGGTAGCCGATCATTCCCAGGATCGGCCAGGACGCGACGGTGAGGGCCAGCGCCAGCTTTCCTTTTTGTCCGGCGAAATCCCCCCGGCGGCCGCGGCGGATCGCATCCAGCATGGAGGCGGCGGCGTAGAGTCCCGGGACCTCCGAGGTCGGCCAGCCGAACCAGAACACCAGGACGGTGCCGTAGCCCTTGCGGGCCAGCGGCCGTAATCCGTTGGCGGCGTTGGCGAGTTCGACCGCGGCGCGCGCCAACGGCCGCGGCTTTCTCAGTGTCCGCGCGAGCCGCATCAGCCGTTGACCCGGGACAGCAGTTCGTTGCGCAGGATCTTGCCGGTGCTGCCGCGGGGAAGCTCGTCGAGGACGGCGATCTCGCGGGGCACCTTGTAGTTGGCCAGGTTGTCGCGCACGTGTTGCTTGAGCGTGTCGACCGTGGCGGACCCGCCCGGGGTCAGCACCACGAAGGCCGCCAGCCGCTGGCCGTATTGCTCGTCGTCCACGCCGATGACCGCCGCCTCGGCGACCTCGGGATGGGCCGCGAGCGTCTTCTCCACCTCGATCGGGTAGACGTTCTCGCCGCCGGAGACGATCATCTCGTCGTCGCGCCCGACGACGAACAGGCGCCCGGCGCCGTCGAGGTAACCGACGTCGCCGGACGACATGAACCCGGCGTGGAAATCTTTCGTCGTGCCCGACGTGTAGCCCTCGAACTGGGTGTCGTTGCGGACGTAGATGGTGCCTACCTCGCCGGTGGGCAGTTCGTTGAATTCGGCATCCAGGATCCGGATTTCGGTTCCGCCCGCCGGCCGGCCGGCGGTGTCGGGGGCCGCCCGCAGGTCGGCCGGGGTGGCGGTGGCGATCATGCCGGCCTCGGTCGCGTTGTAGTTGTTGTAGATGACGTCGCCGAACTGGTCCATGAACGCGGTGACGACGTCGGGGCGCATCCGCGAGCCGGAGGCCGCGGCGAAGCGTAATGACTTGCAGCTGTAGCGGTTTCGCACCTCGGGTGGCAGCTCCATGATCCGGTCGAACATCACCGGCACCACCGCCAGGCCGGTCGCCTGATGCCGGTCGACGAGATCCAGGGTGGCCTCCGGGTCGAACTTGCGCCGGGTGATCACCGTGCAGGCCATCGACGCGGCGAACACCAGTTGCGAGAACCCCCAGGCGTGGAACATCGGCGCCACGATCACGACGTTCTCCTCGGCCCGCCATGGCGTGCGGTCCAGGATGGCCTTGAGCGTGCCGATCCCGGCGTTGCCGCCGGTTTGGTTGGCGCCCTTGGGCGTTCCGGTGGTACCGGAGGTGAGCAGGATCATCCTGCCCTTGCGGCCGGTGCGCTGCGGCCGCCGGCCGGCGTGGTCGGTGATGAGTTTCTCGACCGTCAATTCGTGCTGCCCGCCGGTCCACGCCAGGATGCGGGTGGCGTCGGGCCGGTCGGCCAGCGCGCGGTCCACCGTCTCGGTGAACTCCTCGTCGTAGATGACGGCGTCGACGCCTTCGCGGCCGACCACCTCGGCCAGTGCCGGCCCGGCGAAGGACGTGTTGAGCAGCACCACGTCGGAGCCGATCCGGTTGACGGCCACCACCGACTCGACGAAACCGCGGTGATTGCGGCACATGATGCCGACCACCTTGGGGGCCCCCGAGGGCAAGCCCTGCAGCGCGGCCGCCAGCGCGTTGATCCGCTCGTCGAGCTCCCGCCAGGTCAGCGTGCCGAGCTCGTCGATCAGCCCGGGGCGGTCGGGGCAGCGCTGCGCCGCGCCGGCGAATCCCACCGTCATGCCCATGCCCTCGCGGCGCATGGCCGCGGCGATCTTCCAATAGCGGTCGGGCCGCATCGGCGCGATCATCCCCGCGCGCCGCAACGTCCCAAAAACGCCGAGGGCCTGGTCGATTCGGGATGCCATGGCTCAGCCCAGGATCGGGAAACGGCGCTTGGCGGCGAGGTCGCGCAGGGCCTGCTGCATCACCGAACGCACGTGCTCGTCAACCTCGTCGACGTCCGGGTCGTCGCCGAACTGCGCGGCGATGTCGATCGGTTCGAGCACCTGCGTCACGATCTTGGTGGGCAGCGGCACATTGGGCGGGATCACGGCGCTGAACCCGAACGGGAATCCGAACGACAGCGGCAGGATGGCGCTGCGCAGCAGGCGCTTGACCCCCAGCCGCTCGGCCAGCCACGTGCCGCGCGACAGGTACAGCTGGGTTTCCTGTCCGCCGATGGACACGGCCGGGACGATGGGGACGCCGGCCTCGATCGCCGTGCTGACATATCCCTTGCGGCCGTTGAAGTCGATGACGTTCTCCGCGAGCGTCGGCCGGTAGGCGTCGTAGTCGCCGCCGGGGAAAACGACCACCACGCCGCCGGACCGCAGGGCCTTGGCCGCGTTCTCCCGATTGGCGCGGATGTAGCCGGTGCGCCGGAAGAATTGCCCCGTGGGGCCGGTCATCAGGATGTCGTGGCTCAGCGTGTAGACCGGCCGGTCGTAGCCGAACTTTTCGTAGAAGTGGACGCTGAAAATCGGTACGTCCATTGGGAACATGCCGCCGGAGTGGTTGCCGACCACCAGCGCCCCGCCGGGCGGGAATGAATTCAAGCCGTGCACCTCGGAGCGGAAATAGGTCTTCAAAAACGGGCGCATCACGCCCATCACGCGCTGGGTCAGACCGGGATCGAACTTGTCGATGTCCTCGATGTCTGCGCTGTCGGTGTCGGTCACAGTCCTCCCTTGAGGTGCCGGCGGGGCCGCATTGCCGCGTCGAGTCCCATGATGGTAGCGACCGGATACCCCGACGAGCGTTCGAGCCAACCCGCGAGCGAGGTACCCAATTGTCGAAGCCTATGGCGCCGGTCGGATCGGGGGGTATTGTTACGTCCGCCAATGACCCTGCCCAGCGAAAAGAGGCGAAGATGGACGTCGCCGGTTTGTCCGACGAGCGCGGTATTCGCTCGGTCGCTGGGCACGGTTCCAATAGCGTTCGCGACCGCCGCGGGCGCCGGCCCCGCAGCAGCGTGGTCCGTCCCGGTCCGGTCAATGTCCGGCAAACGGCCGCCCGGGTGGAGCCGCCGGCCGCGGCGGCCGCGACGGCGGACCGCCGCCAGGCCGACTACTTCCGGCGGGTGCTGATCCAGAACCGTCGCCACCTCGACCACCGGCTCGCCGAGTACCAGAAGGCGATCGCGGCCGCGGAAGCCGCCGGCGACGCCGAAGGCGCCGTGAGCCTTCGCCGGATGGCGCGCGTCGAGCAGCAGGAACGCGAGACTCTCGACGGGCTGATCGAAAAGCTGCAGCGCCGATTTCCGCCCCGCAACGGGGCCGGGGTCCGGTAGGAGCTGCGAAGGTTCAATTAGGCTGCGTGCCAGCTGGTTTCACCTGCGAGGGGAATGAGGCCGCCATGGGATTCATGTCACCGGAGCTTCCGGACGTCGACCCCGACACGTGGCGGGCGCAGCCACGGGCGACGCGACTGCAGATCGTGACCCGGCACTGGGCGGAACACGGCTTCGGGACCCCGTATGCGGTGTACCTGCTATACCTGTTCAAGATCGCGTTGTACGTCGCGGTCCCGGCCGCGATCATCTCGCTGACCCCCGGCCTGGGCGGGCTGGGCCACATCGCCGAGTGGTGGACGCAGCCGATCGTGTACCAGAAGTTCATCGTGTTCACGCTGCTGTTCGAGGTCCTGGGCCTCGGCTGCGGTTCCGGCCCGCTGACCGGGCGGTTCATGCCGCCGGTCGGCGGGTTTCTATATTGGTTGCGGCCCAACACGATTCGGTTGCCCGCCTGGCCGGACAAGGTGCCGCTGACGAGCGGCGACACCCGCACCGTCGCCGACGTCGCGCTGTATGCCGTCGTGCTGGCCGGCGGGGTGTGGGCGCTGTTGGCGCCGGGCCCGCTGATCGATCCCGTCCGGGTGGTGCCGACGATCGTGGCGCTGGCGGTGCTGGGTCTGCGCGACAAGACCATCTTTCTCGCGGCCCGTGGCGAACACTACTGGCTGAAACTGTTCGTGTTCTTCTTCCCGTTCACCGACCAGATCTCCGCTTACAAGATCATCATGCTGTGCCTGTGGTGGGGAGCGGCGACCTCCAAGCTCAACCACCACTTCCCGTACGTCGTGTCGGTGATGACGAGCAACAACGCGCTGCTGCGGCCCAAGCTGTTCGGTCCCTTCAAGCGCGCGATGTACCTCGATCACGTCAACGACCTGCGACCCTCGTGGTTGCCGAAGGTGATGGCCCACGTGGGCGGAACCACCGCGGAATTCCTGGTTCCCACGATCCTGGTGTTCGTCGCCGGCGATCAGCCATGGCGATGGTTCCTGATCGGGTTCATGGTGATCTTCCACCTCAACATCATTTCCAACCTCCCGATGGGGGTCCCGTTGGAGTGGAACGTGTTCTTCATCTTCTCGCTGTTCTATCTGTTCGGGCACTACGGCGCGATCCGCGCCACGGACCTTCGCTCCCCCTTGCTGTTCGCACTCATCCTGGTCGCGGTGGCCATCGTGATCGCGGGAAACATGTTCCCCGAAAAGATTTCGTTCCTGCCCGCGATGCGCTACTACGCGGGCAACTGGGCCACCAGCGTGTGGTGCTTCCGCGCGGGCGCCGAGGACAAGATCGAGGCCGACATCGTGAAAAGTTCTGCGCTCGTGGTGAATCAGCTGGCCAAGCTCTACGGCGCCGGGACCGCCGAAGTGATGTCCGACAAGGTGGCGGCGTTCCGGGCGATGCACACGCACGGCCGCGCGCTCAACGGCTTGCTGCCCCGCGCTCTGGGGGGAGCGGCCAACGAGGCCGACTACAGCATCCGGGAGGGCGAAGTGGTCGCCGGTCCGCTGGTCGGGTGGAACTTCGGTGAGGGCCACCTGCACAACGAGCAGCTGCTGGAGGCGGTGCAACGGCGCTGCCAGTTCGAGGAGGGCGACGTCCGCGTCATCGTGCTCGAGGGCCAACCGATCCACATCCAAAAGCAGTGGTACCGCATCCTCGACGCCAAGACCGGGGTGATCGAGGCCGGCTACGTCGAGGTAGCGGACATGCTGACCCGCCAGCCGTGGCCCGAGCCCGGCGACGAGTTCCCGGTCCATGTCACCTCGCACGCCGTGGCCGAAACGTGACCCAGGCTTGATCGAATCGCTAACGCGCCCTTGCACTTCCGCTCTTCACGCCGCCCGTACCATGGCTATTACAACCACGTCAGTTAAACAGGGACTGGAGCCATGCGGGCGGTCGTTCGGTGTGTTCTTGCGGTGAGCGCTGTGGCTGCGAGCGTGGTTGCCGCGCCGACCGACATACGCCTGGCCGCGCTCACCCAGCCGTACGGATCCGACGTCGCGTCGGTGCTACCCACGCGCGGCGAGGTGGTGGGCGTGGCGCACCCGGTGGTGGTGCGGTTCGGCGCGCCCGTCACCAACCGGCGCGCCGCCGAGCGTGCCGCCCGGGTCACGACGGAGCCCCCGATGACCGGCAAGTACGAATGGCTCGACAACGAAGTCATGCAATGGGTTCCCGACCACTACTGGCCGGCGCACAGCACGGTGGCGCTCGCGGTGGGCGGCCTGGCCACGGAATTCGCCACGGGTCCCGCCGTCGTCGGGGTTGCCAACATCCCGGACCACACCTTCACGGTGACCATCGACGGGGTCGAGTCGGGCCCGCCGCCCACGCTGCCCGCGCCGCACCACCGGCCCCACTGGGGAGAAGCGGGCGTGCTGCCGGCCTCGATGGGCAGGCCCGAGTACCCGACGCCGGTGGGCTCCTACACCGTGCTGTCCAAAGAACGCACGGTGATCATGGATTCGAGCAGCGTCGGCATCCCCGTCGACGACCCCGACGGATACCGGATCCCGGTTGATTACGCCGTCCGCATCACCGGCCACGGCCTCTTCGTCCATTCGGCCCCGTGGGCCGTCAACGCGATGGGGCTGGAGAATGTCAGCCACGGCTGCATCAGCCTGAGCCCCGAGGACGCGGAGTGGTACTTCAACACGGTCCACGTCGGCGACCCGGTGATCGTGCAGGACTCGCCGCGGCCACAGCCGCAACCGCAGCCACGGCCGCAGCCGCCGCTGCTGTGGGAGGCGCCGCCCAGCTGAACTACACCAGCTGAGCTACGAAAAACCCGCCGGGCTTGGCCCGGCGGGTTTTTCGCGTAAGTGCTGAGGATCCGCGTCAGCGCGCGGGCCCGGGTGCGGTCGGCTGACCGGGCGCCGGGCCGCCGGCCGGAGCGGGACCGGTCGGGGCGCCCTTGCCGGTCCCGGACATGTCGATGATCGGGGCGGCCGGCGCCGCGACATCCAGGGGACCGCCGGCGAGCGCGATCAGCGGAGCGCCGATCGGCACCACCGGCACCGGGGCGCCGATTGGGATCGGCGCGCCCACCGGGATCGGCGCGCCCACGGGGATCGGCGCGCCCACGGGGATCGGCGCGCCCACCGGCACCGGGGCACCGACCGGAACCGGCGCGCCGACCGGAACCGGCGCACCGACCGGAACCGGCGCACCGACGGGCACCGGCGGCCCGAGAGCGATCAGCGGGGCACCCGCTGGCACCACCGGGACCGGGCCGGGCGCGACTATCGGGACGCCCGACATGTCGGTGAGCGGGGCGCTGGACGTGCAGACGGTGGCGGCCGGTGCGGGTCCGCCGGGTCCCGGTGAACCGCCTCCCGGCCCGCTCACCGGCGTGCCGCTGGCTTCCGGCGCGCCCGCCAGCGGCGCGCCCGCGGCCAATGGTCCGGCGGCGCCCGCCGGCCCGCCGGCCGCCGGGGCGCCGGCCTCGCCGGACTGCCCCTGGATGCACGCGTAGCCGCCCGTCTTCAGCGGGATGGCTGCCGCATCCGGGCTCAACGCTATGGCGGCCCCGCACAGCCCAGCGATGGCACCAACTGTGATGTTGAACCGATCAAAGCCCGTCATCAACGTCGACTCCTTAAGCATTCGCAATCAAATGCGGCAGCAGAACCGCATAGCTGTCCCGCAGCCGAGTCGAATGTATGACTCGTTCTTGCTATTGCACACGCGACGATTCCGGGCCTTATCGAACCGATACAAACCAGACACGCTCCGGTTACCGCAGGCGATTGCCCCCGCAGCAAGCAGTGGTGCCCGTCACTGATCTAGGCTGACGGCGAACGCTTAATCAGACTAGGGAGAAGACAAGTGACGGTCCGGGTAGGTATCAACGGCTTCGGCCGAATCGGCCGCAACTTCTATCGGGCCCTGCTGGCCCAGCAGGAGCAGGGCACCGCGGACATCGAGGTGGTGGCGGTCAACGACCTGACCGACAACGCCAGCCTGGCGCACCTGCTGAAATTCGACTCGATCCTGGGCCGGCTGCCCTACGACGTCAGCCTGGAGGGCGACGACACCATCGTGGTGGGCACCCACAAGATCAAGGCGCTGGAGGTCAAGGAAGGCCCGGCGGCACTGCCCTGGGGTGACCTGGGCGTCGACGTCGTGGTGGAGTCCACCGGCATCTTCACCAACGCCGCCAAGGCCAAGGGCCACCTGGACGCCGGCGCCAAGAAGGTGATCATCTCCGCGCCGGCCACCGACCCCGACATCACGATCGTGTTGGGGGTCAACGACGACAAGTACGACGGCAGCCAGAACATCATCTCAAACGCCTCGTGCACGACGAACTGCCTGGCGCCGGTGACCAAGGTGCTGCAGGACGAGTTCGGCATCGTCAAGGGGCTGATGACCACCATCCACGCCTACACCCAGGACCAGAACCTGCAGGACGGTCCGCACAAGGACCTGCGCCGGGCGCGCGCGGCGGCGCTGAACATTGTGCCGACCTCCACCGGGGCGGCCAAGGCGATCGGGCTGGTGATGCCCGAGCTCAAGGGCAAGCTGGACGGGTATGCGCTGCGGGTGCCGATCCCGACCGGCTCGGTGACCGACCTGACCGTCGAGCTGTCCAAGGCCGCCAGTGCCGAGGACATCAACGCCGCGTTCAAGGCCGCGGCCGAGGGCCGGCTCAAGGGCATCCTGAAGTACTACGACGCCCCGATCGTGTCGAGCGACATCGTCACCGACCCGCACAGCTCGATCTTCGATTCCGGGCTGACCAAGGTCATCGACGACCAGGCCAAGGTGGTGTCCTGGTACGACAACGAGTGGGGCTACTCCAACCGCCTCATCGACCTCGTCGCACTGGTCGGCAAGTCGCTCTAGCCGTGAGCATCCCGACTCTCGAAGACCTTCTGGCCGCGGGGGTTTCGGGTCGCGGCGTGCTGGTGCGCTCCGACCTGAACGTCCCCCTCGACGACGGGACCATCACCGACGCCGGCCGCATCACCGCGTCGGTGCCGACGCTGAAGGCGCTGCTCGAGGCCGGCGCCAAGGTCGTGGTCACCGCGCACCTGGGCCGTCCCAAGGGCGGCGCCGACCCGAAGCTGTCGCTGGCGCCGGTCGCGGCCGCGCTCGGCGACCAGCTCGGCCGGCACGTGCAGCTGGCCGGCGATGTCGTCGGCGCCGACGCGCTGGCCCGGGCCGAGGGCCTGACCGACGGCGACATCCTGCTGCTGGAGAACATCCGCTTCGACCCGCGCGAGACCAGCAAGGACGACGGCGAGCGACGCGCCCTGGCCCGCCAGCTGGCCGAATTGGTCTCTCCGGGAGGCGCTTTCGTTTCCGACGGATTCGGGGTGGTGCACCGCAAGCAGGCCTCGGTGTACGACGTCGCCGAGCTGTTGCCGCACTACGCGGGCACCTTGGTCGCTGACGAGATAAAGGTGCTGGAGCAGTTGACCAGCTCCACGGAGCGGCCCTATGCCGTTGTGCTCGGAGGATCGAAGGTGTCCGACAAGCTCGGGGTGATCGAGTCGCTGGCAACCAAGGCCGACAGCATCGTCATCGGGGGCGGCATGTGCTTCACCTTCCTTGCCGCGCAGGGATATTCGGTGGGCAAATCGCTGCTTGAGGAAGACATGATCGAAACCTGCCGCAACCTGCTGGACACCTACGCCGATGTGTTGCGGCTGCCCGGGGACATCGTGGTGACCGAAAGCTTCGCCGCCGACTCGCCGCCACAGTTCGTGGCCGCCAACGCGATTCCCGCTGATCTGATTGGCCTGGACATCGGCCCTGGTTCGGTCAAGCGGTTCGGCACGCTGCTGTCCAACGCCAGGACCATTTTCTGGAACGGCCCGATGGGCGTATTCGAGTTTCCTGCCTATGCGGCCGGCACCCGGGGTGTCGCCGAGGCGATTGTTGCGGCGACCCTGAAGGGCGCGTTCAGCGTCGTCGGCGGCGGCGACTCCGCCGCGGCGGTCCGCGCGCTGAAAATCCCGGAGGACGCCTTCTCACACATCTCCACCGGCGGCGGCGCATCGCTGGAATACCTTGAGGGCAAAACGCTGCCGGGTATCGAGGTTCTCGGCCGCGAGCAACCAAGTGAGGACGACGCGTGAGCCGTAAACCACTGATCGCCGGCAACTGGAAGATGAACCTCAATCACTTCGAGGCGATCGCGCTGGTGCAAAAGATCGCGTTCGCGCTGCCGGACAAGTACTACGACAAGGTCGACGTCACGGTGCTCCCGCCGTTCACCGACCTGCGCAGCGTGCAGACCCTGGTCGACGGCGACAAGCTGCGGCTGACCTACGGCGCCCAGGACCTGTCCCCGCAAGACTCGGGCGCCTACACCGGCGACATCAGCGGCGCGTTCCTGGCCAAGCTGGGCTGCCAGTTCGTCGTCGTCGGCCACTCCGAGCGCCGCACCTACCACCATGAGGACGACGCGCTGGTGGCCGCCAAGGCCGCCGCCGCGCTCAAGCACGAGCTCACCCCGATCGTGTGCGTCGGCGAGCATCTCGAGACCCGGGAGGCCGGCGAGCACGTCAGTTACTGCGAAAACCAGCTGCGCGGCTCGCTGGCCGGGCTGTCGGCCGAGCAGATCGCCAACGTGGTGATCGCCTACGAGCCGGTCTGGGCGATCGGCACCGGCCGCGTGGCCAGCTCCGCCGACGCCCAGGAGGTGTGCGCGGCGATCCGGAAAGAGTTGGCGTCCCTCGCCTCGGCGAAGGTCGCCGACGGCGTCCGGGTGCTCTACGGCGGTTCGATGAACGCCAAGAACGTCGGCGAGCTCGTCGCTCAGGAGGACGTCGACGGTGGGCTGGTCGGGGGCGCGTCGCTGGACGGTGAGCAGTTCGCCACTCTGGCGGCCATCGCGGCCGGCGGGCCCCTGCCGTGACATCGGCGCGCCGCCGGTAAGCTGCACATCATGCAATTGGCCCTGCAGATCACCCTGGTCGTCACCAGCATCCTGGTGGTGCTGCTGGTGCTGCTGCACCGCGCCAAGGGCGGCGGCCTGTCGACGCTGTTCGGCGGCGGCGTGCAGTCGAGCCTGTCCGGGTCGACGGTCGTGGAGAAGAACCTCGACCGGCTGACGGTGTTCATCGTCGGCATCTGGCTGGTGTGCATCATCGGCATGGCCCTGCTGATCAAGTACCGCTGACCGCTCGACGGGCGCAGCACGCGATCCGCCTCGATACTGGGACGCATGGCTGAGGCTTCCGACACCGCGCTCGAACCGATCGGTGCCGTCCAACGCACCCGGGTCGGCCGCGAGGCGACCGAGCCGATGCGCGCCGACATCCGGCTGCTGGGCACCATCCTCGGCGACACCGTGCGCGAGCAGAACGGCGACGAGGTCTTCGAGCTCGTGGAGCGCGCGCGGGTGGAGTCGTTCCGGGTGCGGCGCTCCGAGATCGACCGGGCCGACATGGCGCGGATATTCTCTCGGATCGACATTCACCAGGCCATCCCGATCATCCGGGCGTTCAGCCACTTCGCGCTGCTGGCCAACGTCGCCGAAGACATCCACCGGGAGCGCCGACGGGACGTCCACGTGGCTGCCGGCGAGCCGCCGCAGCACAGCAGCCTTGCCGCGACTTACGCGAAACTCGATCGGGCAGAGCTCGATTCGGGCACGGTGGCCGACGCCCTGCGCGGCGCCCTGGTGTCCCCGGTGATCACCGCCCATCCCACCGAGACCCGCCGACGCACCGTGTTCGTCACCCAGCACCGCATCACCGAATTGATGCGGCTGCGCGCGGCCGGTCACACCGAGACCGACCACGGCCGCAACATCGAGCTCGAGCTGCGCCGCCAGGTCCTCACGCTGTGGCAGACCGCGCTGATCCGGCTGTCCCGACTGCAGATCACCGACGAGATCGAGGTGGGCCTGCGGTACTACCCGGCCGCGTTGTTCACGGTGATCCCGCAGGTCAACGCCGAGGTGCGGGAGGCGCTGCGCGCCCGCTGGCCCGACGCCGACCTGCTTTCGGCGCCCATCCTGCAACCCGGGTCCTGGATCGGCGGGGACCGCGACGGCAACCCGAACGTGACCGCCGACGTCGTGCGGCGGGCCACCGGCAGCGCCGCGTTCACCGCCCTGGCGCACTACCTGGCCGAGCTGACCGAGCTCGAGCAGGAGCTGTCGATGTCGGCGCGGCTGATCACCGTCACCCCCGAATTGACCGCGCTGGCCGACGGCGGCGACGAGAGCTCCCGCGCCGACGAGCCCTACCGGCGGGCGGTGCGGGTGATCCGGGCCCGGCTCACCGCCACGGGCACCGAGATCCTGGACCGCCGACCTCAGCACGAGCTCGACCTCGGCCTGCCGCCGTACTCCGCCCCGGCGGAACTGCGGGCCGACCTGGACGTGATCGACGCGTCGCTGCGCACGCACGGCGCCGAGCTGTTGGCCGACGATCGGTTGGCCCGGCTGCGAGAAAGCGTGCACACCTTCGGTTTTCACCTGTCCGGCCTGGACATGCGGCAGAACTCCGACGTGCACGAGGAGGTGGTCGCCGAGCTGCTGGCCTGGGCCGGGGTGCACCCGGACTACGCCTCGCTGGCCGAAGGCGAGCGGGTCGCGCTGCTGGCGGGGGAGTTGAGCACCCGCCGGCCGCTAGTGGGCGACCGCGCGCAACTGTCCGATTTGGCCCGCAGCGAGCTGGGCGTCGTCACGGCCGGTGCCCGCGCCGTCGAACTGTACGGCCCGGCGGCGGTGCCCAACTACATCATCTCGATGTGCCAGTCGGTGTCGGACGTGCTGGAGGCCGCGATCCTGTTGAAGGAGGCCGGCCTGCTGGACGCGTCCGGGCCGGAACCCTATTGCCCCCTGGGCATTTCGCCGCTGTTCGAGACGATCGACGACCTGCACAACGGCGCGTCGATCCTGCAGGCGATGCTCGACCTGCCCATCTACCGGGCGCTGGTCGACGCCCGAGGCGGATGCCAGGAGGTGATGCTGGGCTACTCCGACTCCAACAAGGACGGCGGGTACCTGGCCGCCAACTGGGCCGTGTACCGGGCCGAGCTCACCCTCGTCGAGGTGGCCCGCAAGACCGGAATCCGGTTGCGGCTCTTCCACGGTCGCGGCGGCACCGTGGGGCGCGGCGGCGGCCCCAGCTACCAGGCGATCCTGGCGCAACCGCCGGGCGCGGTGAACGGCTCGCTGCGCCTCACCGAGCAGGGCGAGGTGATCGCCGCCAAATACGCCGAGCCCGAACTGGCCCGGCGCAACCTGGAGAGCTTGGTGGCCGCCACCGTCGAGTCGACGCTGCTCGACGTGGAGGGGCTGGGCGACGCCGCGGAACCGGCCTACGCAGTGCTCGACGAGGTGGCCGCGCTGGCACACCGCGCGTATGCCGAATTGGTGCACGAGACACCGGGTTTCGTCGAGTACTTCAAGGCGTCCACACCGGTCAGCGAGATCGGGTCGCTGAACATCGGCAGCCGCCCGACCTCGCGCAAGCCCACCGAATCCATCTCCGACCTGCGCGCCATCCCGTGGGTGCTGGCGTGGAGCCAGTCGCGGGTGATGCTGCCGGGGTGGTATGGCACCGGCGCGGCCTTCGAGCAGTGGATCGCGGCGGGCCCCCAGAGCGAAACCGAGCGCGTCGCGATCCTGCACGACCTGTACGAGCGGTGGCCGTTCTTTGCCAGCGTGCTCTCGAACATGGCCCAGGTGCTGTCCAAGAGCGACCTCGGCCTGGCAGCGCACTACGCCGAGCTGGTGGCCGACGAATCGTTGCGGCACAGGGTGTTCGACAAGATCGTCGACGAGCACAAGCGCACCATCGCCATGCACAAGCTCATCACCGGTCACGACGACCTGCTCGCCGACAACCCGGCGCTGGCCCGCTCGGTGTTCAATCGCTTCCCGTACCTGGAGCCGCTCAACCACCTGCAGGTGGAGTTGCTGCGCCGCTACCGCTCGGGCGACGACGACGAGTTGGTGCAGCGCGGAATCCTGCTGACGATGAACGGACTGGCGAGCGCGTTACGTAACAGCGGCTGACGGGCATCCCTGTGCCATGGAACCGGCACAAGTGGCCCAGAACGGCGTCTTCGAACGAATCGCCCGCGCCGGGTACGTGGTGAACGGGTTGCTGCACCTGATCGTCGGCTACCTCGCCTTCCGTGTCGCTTTCGGCGACGGTGGTACCGCCGATCAGACCGGCGCACTGGCGACGTTGGCGGGCAAACCGGGCGGCCCCGTGGTGCTCTGGGTCGCCGCGGCCGCCCTGCTGGCGATGGGCCTGTGGCGGCTGGTCGAAACGGCCCTCGGCCGGTCGAGTGACCGCGAACCCGAGCGCTCGTCGCCGGGAGTGTGGGACCGGGCGAAAGCTTTCGGATTGGCGGCGGTATATCTCGCCTTCGCCTACTCGGCGTTCGGATACGCCCTGGGCGCCGGAAGACCCGCCGATCAACAGAATTCGAGCATCAGCGCCCGCCTGATGCAGACGACCGCCGGGACCGTCGCGCTCATCGCCTGCGGCGTCGTCATCGTCGCCGTGGGCGGCTACCACATCTACAAGGGCGCCAGCCGCAATTTCGTCGGCGACCTCAAGGGCAAGGCGGGTCGTCTGGTGCGGCGCCTCGGCGCCGCCGGCTATGTGGCGAAGGGCGTCGTGATCGCCGGCACCGGGGCGCTGGTCGTCGTCGCCGCGTGCCGCTCGGAACCGAAGAAGGCCACCGGACTCGACGGGGCGCTCAAAACCCTAGGGGCCCAGTCCTACGGGCCGGCGCTGTTGGTCGCGGCCGGCGCGGGGATCATCACATACGGCCTGTACAGCTTCGTGATGGCCCGATCGACCAAAATGTAGGGCTAGCCCTCCACCAGGTCGTCGATAGCACGATCAGCAGCTCGGCCACCGCTCGGGCGACGACGACGAATTGGTGCAGCGCGGTATCCTGCTGACGATGAACGGTCTGACCAGCGCGCTGCGCAACAGCGGGTAACGCGGTGGGTGGGTCCGGAATGCCGCTCTGGCTACTTGTATTTCTCGCCGTCGCCGTCGCGATTCTGGTCGCGGTGGGCAGCATATTGGTGGCAAATCGGATCTTGGACTCGGCCGGCAAAGAACACAATTCGGCGGTTTCGCCGTTCATCACCGTGGTCGGGCTTGTTTACGGCGCCCTGCTCGGATTCACCGTGGTCGTCTCGTGGCAGCAGTTCTCCTCCGCGGCAACGATTGTCGCCGACGAGTCGTCCAGGCTGACGACGCTGTATGGGCAGACCGTCGCCATGCCGGAGCAAGAGCGGACGCAGATGCGGCAGCTGCTCCGGCAGTACGCCACCGCGGTGACCGGTCCTGAATGGGACAAGGAAGGTGGCGGCGGCACCGGTGACGGCGGACGAAACGCGATCACCGGGATGTACCGGGTCATCGGTAGTCAGCCGGCCGACGTGGCGTCGAGCCCGATCAACGGGGCATTCCTCAACCAGTTGAGCGCGTTGGCCTCCGACCGCGCGACGCGAATGATCGACGCCAAACCGCGCATACCGCCGCTGCTCTTCGCGGCGCTGATCTTCGGCGGGGCGGTGCTGGTGACGCTCACGGGATTCCTGCGCATTGGCAGTACCGTCGGCCACATCATGGTGTCCGGCACGATCGCGGTACTACTCGGCCTGCTGTTGTGCATCATCTTCTCGCTCGACCATCCGTTTGGCAGTGAGCGGGGGATCACACCCGAGCCATTTCAGCACGCGCTTCAGGTTTTCGACGCGATCGACCTGGAGAAGTAGTCGACCGGACACGGCCCGTCGGCGCGCGCGACGCCCCCGATCTGCGCCGGCACCGGTACGGGATGCGTGGCCCAGCAAGGCGTCATCTCGTACTCGCCGAGCAGGCGCGTGGTGGCCGTCGTCATCGCGGCCAGCGAAAACGGCTGGGCCGGGCACGAATGCCGGCCGTGCCCGAAAGCGGTCACCAGCATCGGCGACGGCAGGGATTCCTGTCCGACCAGGCGGTGGCGGTTCCATCGATCGGGATCCCACTCGCTCAGCCCCGGCGCCGCCGACGTGTTGAGTAAGGGCAGCAGCGTGGCGATCGTCCAGCCCGGCGGCACCTCGTAGGTGACGTCCCCGGTGTCGAAGCGCACCGGGGAAAGCACGGCGCGGGTCATGATCGAGCGCTGCGCCAGGCGCGTCGATTCCAGCGCGCACCGCTGCGCAAAGTCGTTGTCGCCGGAGCGAACCCGCGCCAGCTCGGCCGGGTGCTCGAGCAGGTCCACCATCGCCCAGCCGAGCGCGGCCGCCAGGTTCGACATGGACGCGATGTGGATGAGCGCGACGTCGAGCGCGATGCCGCGCAGCCGGGGCTGCGGCGCCTCGGTGGACCACTCGGCCACGATCCTGCCGAACAGGCCGTGGTCGCCCCTGAGGGCGTCGTCGCCGGCGTCGTACCTGCGCACCGCGGCGGCGACGATGTCGGCGACCTCGTCCAGCGCGTCCCGTTCGGCGCGTTTGCCCGTCGCCGCCACCGCCGCCATCCGGTCGGGGTGGACGAACGCCTCGGAGCCGTCGAGCGTGTCGAGGGCGCCCACCAGGCGCTCGAAGGCCTGGCCGTCGGCCGACCCGGGACCCGCCCACGAGGCCAGCCCCATGCGGTGGCCGAGCCGTCGCGCGAGATCGAAGACGTCGACCCGGCCGGCCGGTCCCAGCTCCGCGCCGGTCCGCTCGAGCGCCCGCTCCAGGTTGGCGAGGTAGGAGGCCACATCGTCGCGGCGAAACAGGTTGCTGGGCAAGGTCTTACGCCCGATGAAGATGTCGTCGGGAAGTTTGCGCCGCAGCATCAGGTAATCGGCGACCCCCTTGCTGGCCGTGTCCTCGGTGAGCGCGTAGAACGACTCGACCCCGACGGGGGAGAAGGTGAACAGGTAGCGGTCCGGCCCGCTGTGCACGGCGAACGTGTCGCCGTATCGTGCCCGGGCCGCGGCGATGGTCGCGACGGCGTCGTCGACGGACACGTCCCAGGGCAGGCCCGTTCCCTCCGCGTACGGCGGAGTGGGCACCGGGCCGGCGCCGGGCACCTGCTAGTGCGCGGTCCGGTTGCGCAGCCGGTCCAGCACGCCGCGCACGGCATGCTCGGTGACCGACAGCGGCGACATCATCGTCTCGCCCACCTTCACCAGGTCGTCGATCCGCGCGACGATGGCCTCCACCGGCTCCACCAGCACGATCAGGCGCTTGGCCAGGTCGTCGAGGCTGCCCAGGGTGCCGTCCAGGTGATCCAGCCCGGCCTCCATCCGTTCGACCGTGGCGTTCAGGTTGGTCAGCGAGCTGTTCAGCTCCCTCATCGTGGTGCTCAGGCCGTCGAGCACGTCCTCGACCTGCTCGACGGTCTTGTCGGCGTTCAGCGCGGCCTGGGTGAGGGTCTTGATCCGGCTTCGCTCGGGCCCCCCGCGCGCGGTTCTGTCTGCCATGACGGCAATTATGACTTCGGACCGGTCAGGCGGGAAGCTTGGATGCGGCCTCTCGGTCCAGCAGCCACAACGTGGTCTCGAGCCCGACGGCCCCGGCGGCCGGCACCGACGCCGGCGAGGCGCCACCGATGGCGGCGGCCGCCGCCTCGGCCTTGCCCGCCCCGGCCACCATCAGCCACACCTCGCGGGAACGCCGGATCGCGGGCAGCGTCAACGTGATTCGCTGCGGCGGCGGCTTGGGGGAGTCGTCGACGGCGACCACCAGGCGGCTGGTCTCGAGCACGGCGGGGGTGTCGGGGAACAGGGAGTTGATGTGGCCCTCCGGCCCCATTCCCAGCAGGTGGACGTCGAAATTCGGCGCCGGCTGGCCGGGCTCGGCGTTGGCCGCCAGCAGCTGCTCGTAGGCCAGCGCCGCGGCGGCGAGGTCCGCACCGAATTCGCCGTCGCTGGCCGGCATCGTGTGCACCTGGCTCGACGGGATGTCGACGTGATCGAGCAGCGCCTCCCGCGCCTGTTTGTCGTTGCGCTCGGCGTCGTCCTCGGGGACGTAGCGCTCGTCGCCCCAGAACAGGTGCACCTTGGACCACTCGATCTGCTCACGCCGGCTGCCGAGGTAGCGCAGCAGCCCGATGCCGTTGCCGCCGCCGGTCAGCACGATCAGCGCCCGGCCCCGGGCCGCGGTGGCGTCCTGGATGGTCTTGATCAGCCGTCCGCCCGCGGCCTCGACGAGGGCGTCGCCGTCTTCGAAAACTTCGACGATGGGGCTCATACGTACTGCACCTTCTTGATGCCCTCCAGCGCCGTTCGGTAGATCTCGTCGGCGTCCAGCCGCCGCAAGTCCTCGGCCAGGCATTCGCCGGTTTCCCTGCGCGCCAACGGAACCAGCGCGTCGGGTTTGGCGGTGCGGCTCAGCGTGGCCGTCCTGCCGTCCTGCGGGCGGCTCAAGACGATGGTCTCGCTCTGGCGCGCCAGCTCGACCTTGAGGTCGCCGACGGCCCGGCGCACCGGACCGTCGATCCGGCTGGCCAGCCAGCCCGCCAGGATGTCCAGGGCCGGCTCGGTCTGCAGGCCGGACACCACCGCCGACTCGATAGGTTCGTGCGGCGGCTGGTCGACCGCGGAGGTCAACAGCGCCCGCCAGTAGGTGATGCGCGCCCAGCACAGATCGGTGTCGCCGGCGGTGTACCCGGGCAGGCGGCCCTTGATCGCCGACAACGGGTCGATGCCGTTGGTGGCGTCCGTGATGCGCCGGATTGCCAACTTGCCCAACGGGTCCTGCGCCGGCGTCTCCGGGGCGACGTCGGGCCACCACGCCACGACCGGGATGTCGGGCAGCAGAAACGGAACGACCACGCTGGCGGCGTGGCCGGCCAGCGGCCCGGACAGCTTCAGGATCACCACCTCGCCGGCGCCGGTGTCGCCGCCGGAGTGCAGCTGCGCGTCCAGGCGCGGTTCGTCGGCGTAGGGGTCGCCCCGCATCGTCACGATGATCCGGCTGGGGTGCTCGTGGCTGGCGTCGTTGGCGGCCTTGAGCGATTCCTCCAGCACGTCTTCGTTGTCGGGCGCGATGAGCAGCGTCAGCACCCGGCCCATGGTTACGGCGCCCGTCTTCTCGCGCAGCTCGTCGAGTTTCTTGTTGACCGCGGTGGTGGTCGTGTCGGGTAGGTCGACGATCATTGGCGCCGCTCCGCTCCGCCAGTTGTGGCACTACGCGCCATATCGTCGCCGGCGCGGATCATGGCCGCCGCCATTCCCGGCCGGTGCGGCGCAGCATCTCGAATGCCGACTCCGGACCCCAGGTGCCGGCCTCGTACGGGTCGGGCTTACCGTGTGCCGCCCAGTTGTCCAGGACGGGATCGAGGATCTCCCAGGCCAATTCGACCTCCTCGTTGACCGGGAACAGGGACGGCTCGCCGAGCAGCACGTCGAGGATGAGCGCTTCGTAGGCCTCCGGCGATTCCTCGGCGAACGCCGACCCGTAGGAGAAGTCCATGTTGACGTCGCGGACCTCCATCGCGGTGCCGGGCACCTTGGAGCCGAACCGCAGCGTGATGCCCTCGTCGGGCTGCACCCGGATGACCATCGCGTTGGCGCCAAGCTCGTCGGTCATGGTGGCGTCGAACGGCAGAAACGGTGCGCGCTTGAAGACCAGGGCGATCTCGGTCACCCTGCGGCCCAGGCGTTTACCGGTCCGCAGGTAGAACGGCACACCGGCCCAGCGGCGGGTGTCGACCTCGAGCGTGATGGCGGCGAACGTCTCGGTGGTGGAGTCCTTGGCGAACCCCTCCTCGTCGAGCAGGCCGACGACCTTCTCGCCGCCCTGCCAGCCGCCGGCGTACTGGCCGCGGCTGGTGGTCTCGTCGAGCGGTTCGGCGAGCTGTGTCGCCGAGAGCACCTTGATCTTCTCGGTCTGCAGCGCCGCCGGATTGAAGCTGATCGGTTCCTCCATCGCGGTCAGCGCCAGCAGCTGCATGAGATGGTTCTGGATGACGTCGCGGGCGGCGCCGATGCCGTCGTAATAGCCGGCCCGCCCGCCCAGCCCGATGTCCTCGGCCATGGTGATCTGCACGTGGTCGACGTAGTGGGCGTTCCAGATCGGGTCGAACAACTGGTTGGCGAATCGCAGCGCCAGGATGTTGCGGACCGTCTCCTTGCCGAGGTAGTGGTCGATCCGGAACACCGCCTCCTCGGGGAAGACGGCGTTGACGGTTTTGTTCAGCTCGCGGGCGCTTTGCAGGTCGTGCCCGAAGGGTTTCTCGATGACCACCCGGCTCCACCGGTCGCCCTGCGGGCGGGCCAGTCCGGACTTGTGCAGCTGCTCGCACACCACCGGAAACGCGTTCGGTGGGATCGCCAGGTAGAAGGCATGGTTGCCGCCGGTGCCGCGCTCGGCGTCGAGCTTCTCCAGGGTCTCGGCCAGCCGGGCGAACGCCTGGTCGTCATCGAAAGCGCCCGGCACGAAGCGGAATCCCTCGGCCAGCCGCTCCCAGTTCTCCTCCCGGAACGGGGTGCGGCAGTGCTCCTTGACGGCCTGATAGACCACCTTGCGGAAATCCTGCGTCTGCCAGTCCCGGCGGGCGAAGCCCACCAGCGAGAAGGTGGGCGGCAGCAGCCCGCGATTGGCCAGGTCGTAGATGGCCGGCATCACCTTCTTGCGGGCCAGGTCGCCGGTGACGCCGAAAATCACCATGCCGCACGGCCCGGCGATCCGGGGCAGCCGCTTGTCCTGCTTGTCCCGCAACGGATTTCGCCATTGCGCGGCGCCGCCGCGGGAGCTCACCTTGGAGCCCGACGGGCTCATTTGCCGAGGGAATCGAGTTGCTTCTGCGTCTCTTCCAACAGCTCGGTCCAGGACTCCACGAACTTGTCCACGCCCTCTTCTTCCAGCACCACGAAGACGTCGGTGAGGTCGACGCCGACCGCGGCCAGCTTGTCGAACACCTCCTGGGCGGACGACGCAGTGCCGCTGACGGTGTCGCCCTTGACATCGCCGTGATCGGCGACGGCGTCAATCGTCTTCTCCGGCATGGTGTTCACCGTGTTCGGGGCGACCAGCTCGGTGACGTAGAGCGTGTCGGGGTAGTCGGGGTTCTTGACCCCCGTCGACGCCCACAGCGGGCGCTGCACCCGGGCGCCGTCCGACTTCAGCGCCTCGTAGCGATCGCCGCCGAAGACCTCCTCGTAGGCGGCGTAGGCTAGCCGGGCGTTGGCGACGCCGGCCTTGCCGCGCAACCCGAGCGCGTCGGCGGAGCCGATCTTTTCCAGCCGCTTGTCGACCTCGGTGTCGACCCGGGAGACGAAGAACGAAGCGACGGAATGGATCTTCGACAGGTCGTGGCCGGCCTCGCGGGCCTTCTGAAGCCCGGCCAGGTAGGCGTCCATCACCTCGCGGTGCCGCTCGACGGAGAAGATCAGCGTGACGTTCACCGAAATCCCTTCCGCCAGAACGGAAGTGATGGCAGGAATACCGGCCTTGGTCGCTGGGATCTTGATGAACAAGTTGGGCCGGTCGACGATCTTCCACAACTCGACCGCCTGCGCGGTGGTCTTGTCGGTCTCGGCGGCCAGCCGCGGGTCGACCTCGATGGAGACCCGGCCGTCGACGCCGTCGGAGGCTTCCCACTGCGGGCGCAGCACGTCGCACGCGTTGCGCACGTCGTCGGTGGTGACGGTGCGAATGGTGGCGTCCACGTCGGCGCCGCGCTCGGCCAGCTCGGCGATCTGGCCGTTGTACGTGTCGCTGTCGGCGAACGCCTTCTGGAAGATCGAGGGGTTGGTGGTCACGCCGACAACGCTTTTGGTGTCGATCAGCTCCTGCAGATTGCCCGACTGCAGCCGCTCGCGCGACAAGTCATCCAGCCAAACGGACACCCCGGCGGCGCTCAACGCCGCGAGGTTGGGGTTCTGACTGGCCATATGAATCACCCTTTCTCAGTTATCGACTACCTGCTCCGCTGCCGCCGCGACGGCTTCGGCGGTAAAGCCGAACTCACGGAACAAAGTCTTGTAATCGGCGGATTCGCCGTAGTGCTCGATCGACACGATCCGGCCGGTGTCGCCGACCAGCTTGTGCCAGGACTGCGCGACCCCGGCCTCGACGGCCACCCGCGCCGACACGGACGGCGGCAGCACGCTGTCGCGATACTCCTCCGGCTGCGACTCGAACCACTCCACGCACGGCATCGACACCACTCGCGCGACGATGTCGGAGTCCGCCAACAGGTTTCGTGCCTCGACGGCGAGCTGAACCTCGGAGCCCGTGGCGATCAGCACGACGTCGGGCTCGTCACCGCCGTCATCGCCGAGGATGTAGCCGCCGCGGCCCACGCCCTCGAAGCTGGTGCCCTCCAGGATCGGCACTCCCTGGCGGGTCAGGATCAGGCCGACCGGGCCGCTGCCGTTGCCGCGGGCCAGGACCGTGCGCCAGGCGTAGGCGGTCTCGTTGGCGTCGGCCGGGCGCACCACCGACAGGTGGGGGATAGCCCGCAGCGCCGCCAGGTGCTCAATCGGCTGGTGCGTCGGACCGTCCTCGCCCAGCCCGATCGAATCGTGCGTCCACACGTAGATGGTGTCGATGTTCATCAGCGACGCCAGGCGCACCGCCCCGCGCATGTAATCGGAGAACTGCAGGAACGTGCCGCCGTAGGCGCGGGTCGGCCCGTGCAGCACGATGCCGGACAGGATGGCGCCCATCGCGTGTTCGCGGACGCCGAAGTGCAGCGTGCGCCCGTACCAGTCGGCGGTGTAGTCCTTCGTCGAAATCGACGGGGGCCCAAACGATTTGACGTTGTCCATGGTGGTGTTGTTGCTGCCCGCCAGGTCGGCCGAGCCGCCCCACAGCTCGGGCAGCTTCGGGCCGACCGCGTTGAGCACCTTGCCGGACGCCGCGCGGGTCGCCAGCGGCTTGTCTTCCGTTGTCCAGGTCGGGACGTCGGCGTCCCAGCCGTCGGGCAGCTTCTCCGCGGTCAGCCGGTCCAGCAGCGCCTTGCGGTCGGGTTCGCGTTGCGCCCACGCGTCGAACTCCGCCTGCCACTTCTCGTGCGCCTCTTTGCCACGGTCCACCAGCTTGCGGGTGTGGGCGATGACCTCGTCGCGCACCTCGAAGTTCTTGTCGGGATCGAACCCCAGGATCTTCTTGACGGCCGCGACCTCCTCGTCGCCGAGGGCCGCCCCGTGTGCCTTGCCGGTGTTCATCAGCTTGGGCGCCGGGTAGCCGATGATGGTGCGCAGCTCGATGAACGACGGCCGGTCGGTGACGGCCTTGGCGTTGGCGATGGCCTCCTCGATGCCGGCGACGTTCTCGCCGCCCTCCACCCGTTGCACGTGCCAGCCGTAGGCCTCATAGCGCGCGGCGGTGTCCTCGCACAGCGCGATGTTGGTGTCGTCCTCGATGGAGATCTGGTTGTGGTCGTAGAACACGATGAGGTTGCCGAGCTGCTGCACGGCGGCCAGCGACGACGCCTCGGAGGTCACGCCCTCCTCGATGTCGCCGTCGGAGGCGATCACGAAAATGAAGTGGTCGAACGGGCTGGTGCCCGGCTCGGCGTCCGGATCGAACAGGCCGCGCTCGTAGCGCGACGCCATCGCCATCCCGACCGACGAGGCCAGGCCCTGGCCGAGCGGGCCGGTGGTGATCTCAACGCCCTTGGTGTGCCGGAACTCCGGGTGCCCGGGCGTCTTGGATCCCCACGTGCGCAAGGACTCGATGTCGGAGAGCTCCAGGCCGAACCCGCCGAGGTACAGCTGCAGGTACAGCGTCAGGCTGCTGTGACCGGCCGACAGCACGAACCGGTCGCGACCCAGCCAGAAGGTGTCGCTGGGGTCGTGGCGCATCGCTCGCTGGAACAGGGTGTAGGCCAGCGGGGCCAGGCTCATGGCCGTTCCGGGATGGCCGTTGCCGACTTTTTGGACCGCGTCGGCGGCCAGCACCCGGATCGTGTCGACCGCAGCCGAATCGATCTCGGTCCAGTCGTCGGGGAGGTGCGGTTGGGTCAGCGTGGAGATCTCTTCGAGTGTCGTCACAGCCTCAGTCCTTGGGTCATCAAGCTGATATTGCCTACCCTAATGCGGGAGTGCCGGCTCCTGCAGTGCAGAGTTTCGGGTACCCAACGCCGGCCGCAGTGAAAATTACGCCCTCGTTGCCTGGGCTTTGCATTCAGTTCGGAATTCTCGGAAGAATCCCTTTCGGACCCTCCGGGCAGGCGGCCGCCGGCCCGCGGTCTACCATCGTGCGTAGTAGATGCTGCGCGCTGCTGCGACCCGAGGAGTTATTGCGTGAGCGTTCGCGGGCGCGTCGCGCCGAGTCGAGTACCGAGCCGGGTAGAAGGCACGGTCTTGGCGTACCTGGCGCTCACCAAGCCACGGGTGATCGAACTGCTGCTGGTCACCGCGATACCGGCGATGCTGCTGGCCCACCGTGGCACCGTGAACCCGCTGCTGATCCTGAACACGCTGATCGGCGGGATGCTGGCCGCCGGGGGCGCCAACACGCTCAACTGCGTGGCCGACGCCGACATCGACAAGGTGATGAAGCGCACCGCGCGCAGGCCGCTGGCCCGCGCCGCGGTGCCAACGCGCAACGCCCTGGTATTCGGGCTGGTGCTCACCGCCGCCTCGTACTTCTGGCTCTGGTGGACGACGAACCTGCTGTCCGGGCTGCTGGCCATGGCGACCGTCGCGTTCTACGTGTTCGTCTACACGCTGTTCCTCAAGCGCCGCACGTCACAGAACGTGGTGTGGGGCGGGGCGGCCGGCTGCATGCCGGTGATGATCGGCTGGTCCGCGATCACCGGCACCATCGGCTGGCCGGCGCTGGTGATGTTCGCGATCATCTTCTTCTGGACGCCGCCGCACACCTGGGCCCTGGCGATGCGTTACAAGGACGACTACAAGGCGGCCGGCGTCCCGATGCTGCCCGCGGTGGCGACCGAGCGTCAGGTCACCAAGCAGATCCTGATCTACACGTGGCTGACCGTGCTCGCGACGCTGGCGCTGGCGCTGGCCACCGGCTGGCTGTACGCGGCGGTCGCCCTGCTGGCCGGGGTGTGGTTCCTGGCGATGGCCCATCAGCTGTACGCCGGCGTGCGCGCCGGCGAGCCGGTCAAGCCGCTGCGGCTGTTCCTGCAGTCGAACAACTACCTGGCGGTGGTGTTCTGCGCGCTGGCGGTCGACTCGGTGATCGCGCTGCCGACGCTGCTCTAGCCGCTCACGGCAGCAGCACGATCGAGCCCGTCGTCTTGCGGCCCTGCAGGTCCCGGTGCGCGCTCGCCGCTTCGGCGAGCGGGTAGCGGCCGCCGACCTCGATGGTGATGCCGCCGCCGGCGATCGCGTCGAACAGTTCGCCCGCGCGCCAATGGAACTCGTCGCCGGTGCGGATGAAGTGCGCCAGCGACGGCCGGGTCAGGAACACCGACCCGGCCGCGTTGAGGCGCTGCGGGTCGAACGGCGGGACGGGGCCGCTGGCGGCCCCGAACAGCGCCAGGGTCCCGCGCACGGCCAGGCTGGCGAGGCTGGCGTCGAAGGTCGTCGCGCCCACGCCGTCGTACACCGCGGCCACCCCGTCGCCCCCCGTCAATTCGCGGATCTGTTGGCCGAATTCGCCTGCGTCCTCGGGGTAGGAGAGCACCTCGACGGCGCCGGCGTCCTTGGACAGCCGCGCCTTCTCCGGCGTGGAGACCGTGGTGATCACCCGCGCGCCGAGCAGTGTGGCCCACTGCGTCAGGATGAGCCCGACGCCGCCGGCGCCCGCATGCACCAGCACGGTGTCGCCGCTCTTGACCGGATACACCGACTTGAGCAGGTAGTGCGCGGTCAGGCCCTTCAGCATCACCGAGGCCGCCACCTCGGACGTCACGTCGTCGGGCACCTTCGCGGTCAAAGCCGCTGGGGCGGTGGCGAATTCGGCGTATGCACCGGATGTCGCCGCGGCGGTGCCCACCCGGTCGCCCGCGCTTAACCCGTCGACGCCGTCGCCCGCGGCGACGACGGTGCCGGACGTCTCCTGGCCGAGGACGAACGGGACCTTGCGCGGGTACTGCCCGGAGCGGAAGTAGGTGTCGATGTAGTTGACGCCGATTGCCTCGGCCTTGATCAGGACCTCGCCGGGACCGGGCGTCGGCTCGGGGACGTCGACGTAGCGCAGGACTTCGGGACCACCGGTTTCGCTGACTTCGATTGCGTGCATGCCGATATCATGCCCGGGCATGAAGCTGGCCCGGCCGGACGTCTTCCATCCGCGCATCCTGCTGGCGGGAGGTCCGCGGCACCCCGACGATGCGGGGCTGGTGCCCGCGCTGCGAACCCGTGGGCTGCACGCGAGCTGGCTGCCCTGGGACGACCCGCAAACCGTCGCGGCTGACCTCGTGATCCTGCGCGACGCCCCAGACCGCAGCGACGACTTCCTCGCCTGGATGCGCCGCGTGCGCCACCTGCTCAACGCGCCGGAGGCCGTCGAGTGGAATCTCGGCGAGCGGTACCTGCGCGACCTGGAGGACGACGGGGTACCCGTGGCGGCGGGCGCGACGGCGCAGTCGGCGCTGATCTTTCTCGGCGGGGAACGGTCGCACGCCTGGCCGGTCGAGCCGGAGTTCGAGGCGTGGGACCTCGGCTACGCCGCCATCGCGTCGGCCGCCGGACGCGCCGGAATCGGTTCGCGCGACCTGCTTTACGCGCGCGCCGACCTGGCGGGGGACCGGCTGGTGGGGCTCGACCTAGTGGCGCCGTCGCTGGGCTGGTCGCACCTTGACGCCGACACCCGGGCGCGCGCCCAGCGCGAGTTCGCTCTCGCGGTGGAGTCAGCCTGCGAGCGGCTGGGGCTCGGTCCGTTCTCGCATCGACGCCCATAGCGCCGCCGTCGCCGCCGTGCAGGCCGCCGCGCCGGCCACGTGCACCGCGACCAGGGCGGCGGGCACCCCGGTGTAGTACTGCGCGGTGCCGACGGCGGCCTGGGCGCACACGAGGGCCACCAGCACGCCCAGCCGCAGCCGGATCGCCCGGCCGGCACCGGCGGCCAGCAGCCCGAAGCCCAGCCCGACCAGCAGCGTCAGGTACGAGACCAGCAGCGACGAATGCGCGTGCACCAGCGTGGTGATCTCGACTTTCAGCCGGGGCACCGTCCGGCTGGGGCTGCGGTCGCCCGCGTGCGGGCCGGCGGCCGTCACCAGCGTGCCGGTGACCAGCACCGCCGCCAGGTTCACCGCACTCAGCGCCGTCAGCGCGCGCAGCGGCCGCGGCACCCGGTCGTGGACCACGCCGTCGTCCGGCTCGCCGACCTTGACGTAGAGCAACACCGACAGCCACACCATCGTCATCGACGTCAGCAGGTGGACCGCGACGGTCCACCACAGCAGCCCGGTGCGCACGGTGACGCCGCCGATCACCGCCTGCACAACCGTCGACACCGGCATCAGCCACGCGTACACCAGGACCTCGGTGCGCCGGCGCGCGCGGGTGACGACCAGCACCGCCAGCGCGGCGGCGATCACCACCGCGAAGGTGATCATCCGGTTCCCGAACTCCACGGCCTGGTGGATCCGCGGCACCTCGGCCACCGCGACCGGGGTGAAGCTGCCGGGGAAGCACTGCGGCCAGGTGGGACAGCCCAGGCCCGAGGCCGTGACGCGCACGATCGCGCCGGTGACGGCGATGCCGCCCTGGGTGAGGATGACGAGCGCCGCGACGGCCCGCTGGGCGCGCAGGCTGGGGTCGGGGAGCAGGTCCACCAACCGCCGCAGCGTTCGTCGTAGCACCGCCCGATCGTAAGGGCTCCTACGCCGCGTAGTAGAAGCGGCCTCGTCAGGTGAAGCGGAACCAGCGCAGCGCGGCCAGCGCGGCCAGCGCGCCCCACACCGCCAGCACGACGAGCCCGAACCAGTCGACCGACAGCGTCATCGCCTGCGACAGCGCCTCGGTCAGCGCGCCCGACGGGGTCAGCCGCGCCGCCCACTTGACCGCCGTCGGGATCACCTTCATCTCCACGGTCAGCGCGCCGAGGCCGGCGAAGACGAACCACATCAGGTTGGCGACCGCGAGCACGATCTCGGCGCGCAGCGTCCCGCCGAGCAACAGCCCCAGCGCCGCGAAGCCCGCCGTCCCCAGCGCGATGACCGCCGCGCCCAACAGCAATGCCGCGGGCGCGGGTCGCCAGCCCAGCGCAAAACCGATGGCGCCCAACAGGATTGCCTGCAGGAACACCACCGTGACCACGGCCAGGGACTTTCCGGCGATGATGCCCCAGACCGGCAGCGGGGTGGCCCCGAGCCGTTTGAGCGCGCCGTAGCGGCGATCGAACGCGACGGCGATCGCCTGCCCGGTGAAGGCCGTCGAGATGACCGCCAGGGCCATGATGACCGGGACGAAAGTGGCGGCGCGGTTGCGGCCGAAGTCGCCGAAGGGCAGCAGCGTCAGCCCGACCAGCAGCGTGATCGGGATGAACATGGTCAGCAGCAATTGCTCGCCGTTGCGCAGCAGCAGCTTCAATTCCAGCCCGAACTGCGCGGCGAGCATCCGCGGCACGGCGCTGGGGCGCGGATCGGGTGTGAATGTCCCCGCGGGGAACACCGACTCGGTCATGGCCGTAGCTTCCTGCCGGTGAGGTCGAGGAAGACGTCCTCGAGGCTGCGTTGCTCGACGCGCATGTCGGTGGCCAGCACGTCGATCTGCGCGCACCACGCGGTGACGGTCGCCAGCACCTGCGGGTCGACGGGGCCCTCTACCAGGTACTCGCCGGGCGTCACCTCGGTGGCCTTGTAGTCCTCCGGCAGCGCGGCGGCCAGCAGCGACAGGTCGAGGCGTGGGGGCGCGGTGAACCGCAGCTGGTCCTTGGCGCCGGCCCGCATCAGTTCGGTCGGGGTGCCCGAGGCCACCGTCACCCCGTGGTCGATGATCACCAGCCGATCGGCGAGTTCCTCGGCCTCCTTGAGTTGGTGGGTGGTCAGCACCACGGTCACGCCGTCGCGGCGCAGCGCGTCGATCAGCTCCCACACCAGCAGCCGCGCGTGGGCGTCCATGCCGGCGGTGGGCTCGTCCAGGAACACCAGCTCGGGCCGGCCGACCAGCGCGCAGGCCAGCGCGAGCCGCTGCTGCTGGCCGCCGGAGAGCCGCCGGTAGGTGGTGCGGGCGGCGTCGGTGAGGCCGAGGGTGTCCAGCAGCCACGCGGGGTCGAGCGGGTCGGCGGAGTAGGCGGCCACCAGGTTGAGCATTTCGCCCGCCCGCGCCGCGGGATAGCCGCCGCCGCCCTGCAGCATCACCCCGATGCGCGCGCGCAGGCGGGCGTTGTCTGCGATGGGGTCCAGGCCGAGCACCTGGATGGTGCCGGCGTCGGGGCGCACGAAGCCCTCGCACATCTCGACCGTCGTGGTCTTACCGGCGCCGTTGGGCCCGAGCAGGGCCAGCACCTCGGCGGCGTGCACCTCCAGATCGAGATCCGAGACCGCGGTGGTGGAGCCGTATTGCTTGGTGACCCCGCGCAGCCGAACGACAGTGTCGGGCGTATCGGGGACGGCGCGGCTCACGTGGAATCAGCGTAGGCGTCGGGCTTCGGGGTCTCGGCGGGAGCCGGGGCGGGCAGCTTGATCACCGCCTCGCCGTTGGCTTCTGGGCCGTTCGGCCGCAGTTGGCGCCACGGCAACCGGGTGTAGGTCACCGCGATGAGCACCGCCACGATGAGGCTGCTGGCCAGCGTGGCGTCCACGATCTGGAACAGGGCGAAGCGGTCGCCGTTGGCCGTCGGGCCGAAGATGCCGACGACCAGGGTGATGACGATCACCGCCACCCGGAAGCCCGGGCGCGTCGCCCAGGCGGCCAGCGGGATGATGGCCCACAGCAGATACCACGGCTGCACCACCGGGAACAGCAGCACGCAGATACCCAGCGCGACGCCCAGGCCGCCGATCGGGTGCAGCCGGCCGCGGAACACGGCCACCAGCAACCAGGCCACCAACACCATGATGATCAGCACGCCGATGCCACGGGTCAGCGCCAGCACCGCGGTGGTGTGATCGCCCAGGCCCAGCAGGATGCCGACCTGGCCGGTCCCGAGGGCCAGCAGCGTCGGCGGCGACATCCAGCTGCGCACGACGTTGGCGGTGCCCAACGTGTAGATCCACCCGAACCCGAGCCCGCTGGCCCAGCCGACGAGGGCCATCACGGCCAGCGCCAGTGCCGCCATCCCACCGCCCGCCAGCAGCAGGGCGCGCAGGTTGCCCCCGCAGCGGTAGGCCAGCGCCATCGTGACGAAGCCCAGTGCCAGCAGCGACGGCAGCTTCACCTGCGAAGACAGGGTGATCAGGATCGCGCCCGCGAGCAGCATCCCCAGCGGTTCCCAATCCGCGCCCGGCCGCCAGGAGGTGGGCAGCAGTCGCGGAGAGTCGATGCCGCGCAGCGCGAACTCGGCGCCGGCCAGCATCAGCCCGAGCATCAGCGCCTCGTTGTGGACGCCGGCGACCAGGTGCATGATCAGCAGCGGATTTGCGGCCCCCAGCCACAGCGCGCTCACCTCGGCGACGCCGCAGCGCCGGGCCAGCCGCGGGGTGGCCCACACGATCAGGCCCACACCGATTAGCACCACCAGCCGGTGGCACAGCACGGCGGCGACGATGTTCTCGCCCGTCAGCGCCGAGATGCCGCGCCCGATCCACAGGAACAACGGGCCGTAGGGCGCCGGGGTCTCGCGCCACAGGGTGGGCACCGACAGCGTGAACACGTGGCCGAGACCCAGCCCGGACGCCGGGCCCACCTTGTACGGGTCGAGCCCCTCCAGCGAGATCTGGCTCTGCGCCAGGTAGGAGTAGACGTCCTTGCTGTACATCGGCGGCGCGATCAGCAGCGGCAGCGTCCACAGCAGCAGGGTGCGGTCCAGGTCGCCGCGCGACATCCGCCGATTGCCAAGCGCGAACCGGCCCAGCATCAGCCAGGCCAGCGCCATCATCACCGCGCCCGTCGTCGTCATCGTCAGCGAGACCGTCTGGATGCGCGACGGCAGGTTGAGCAGCCGGACCCCGAAGGTCGGGTCCTGCACGACGGGCCGCGCCCCGGCGCCCAGCGCGCCGATCGCCATCAGGACGGTGCCGGTGGCGCCGAACAGGCGGGTGCGCTGCAGCGCGGTGAGCTCGGTATCGTTCAGCGGCGAACCCACTGCTTGCTCGTCGCCGTGCAGGCTGGCGATCGACGAGCTCAGCGTGTGGTGGCGGGCTGCCATCAGAGCAGCGTAGCCGCCGCTCCGGCTGACTCGCGGGTGTGACCAGCGCAACGCGTATAGAGGGGACCCTTGGTAGACCGATCCCCGGAATTGCGTCACACTGGTGTTGTGAAAATCCGAACCCGCCTCGATGAGGCGCCCGCGGCTCCCGTCGGCGCCGCGGTGCCGGATGGTCACACCCGCCGCGCCATCGTGCGCCTGCTGCTGGAATCCGGATCGATCACCGCGGTCGAGGTCGGGGACCGGCTCGGCCTGACTCCGGCCGGCGTGCGGCGCCACCTCGACGCGCTGATCGAGGCGGGCGACGCCGAGTCGGTGGCCGCCGAGCCGTGGCAGCAGGTGGGTCGTGGGCGGCCCGCCAAGCGCTTCCGGCTGACCGGGGCCGGCCGGGCCAAGCTCGACCACGCCTACGACGACCTGGCCGCGGCGGCCATGCGCCAGCTGCGTGAGATCGGCGGCGAGGACGCCGTCCGCACCTTCGCCCGGCGGCGCATCGACACGATCCTGGCCGGCGTCGAGGCGGCCGACAGCCCCGACGACGCCGCGGTCGAGGCGGCGGCCGAGCGGGTCGCCGGCGCGCTGACCAAGGCCGGCTACGTCGCGACCACGACCCGGGTCGGCGGGCCGATCCACGGGGTGCAGATCTGCCAGCACCACTGCCCGGTGTCCCACGTCGCCGAGGAGTTCCCCGAGTTGTGTGAAGCCGAGCAGCAGGCCATGGCCGAGGTGCTCGGAACCCACGTGCAGCGGTTGGCGACCATCGTCAACGGAAACTGCGCCTGCACCACCCACGTGCCACTCACTGTTCCGGTTTCCAAGGCGCCCAGCCCGCGCCGCGATACGACAAGCATCGAAGGAGCGTCGTTATGACCCTCACGCCCGAGGCCAGCAAGACTGCAGTCGCGCCGTTGACCCAGGAGGAGGCCATCGCCTCGCTGGGCCGGTACGGCTACGGCTGGTCCGACTCCGACGTCGCGGGCGCCAGCGCGCAGCGCGGGCTGTCCGAGGCGGTGGTGCGCGACATCTCGGCCAAGAAGAACGAGCCCGAGTGGATGCTGCAGACCCGGCTCAAGGCGCTGCGCATCTTCGAGCGCAAGCCGATGCCGAACTGGGGCTCCAACCTCGGGGGCATCGACTTCGACAACATCAAATACTTCGTGCGCTCCAGTGAGAAGCAGGCAGCGACCTGGGACGATCTGCCGGCAGACATCAAGAACACTTACGACAGGCTGGGCATCCCGGAAGCCGAGAAGCAGCGGCTGGTCTCCGGTGTCGCCGCGCAGTACGAGTCGGAGGTCGTCTACCACTCCATCCGTGAGGATCTGGAGAAGTTGGGCGTCATCTTCCTGGACACGGACACGGCGCTGCGTGAGCATCCGGACATCTTCAAGCAGTACTTCGGCACCGTGATCCCGGCGGGGGACAACAAGTTCTCCGCGCTGAACACCGCGGTGTGGAGCGGCGGGTCGTTCATCTACGTGCCGCCGGGCGTGCACGTCGACATCCCGCTGCAGGCCTACTTCCGGATCAACACCGAGAACATGGGCCAGTTCGAGCGGACCCTGATCATCGCCGACGAGGGCTCCTATGTGCACTACGTCGAGGGCTGCACGGCCCCGATCTACAAGTCGGACTCGCTGCACTCGGCGGTGGTCGAGATAATCGTGAAACCCAATGCGCGCGTTCGCTACACGACCATCCAGAACTGGTCGGGCAACGTCTACAACCTGGTCACCAAGCGGGCGCGGGCCGAGGCCGGCGCCACCATGGAGTGGGTCGACGGCAACATCGGCTCGAAGGTGACCATGAAGTACCCGGCGGTCTGGATGACCGGCGAGCACGCCAAGGGCGAGGTGCTCTCGGTGGCGTTCGCAGGCGTAGACCAGCACCAGGACACCGGCGCCAAGATGCTGCACCTGGCGCCCAACACGTCGAGCAACATCGTGTCCAAGTCGGTGGCCCGCGGCGGCGGCCGCACCTCCTACCGCGGCCTGGTGCAGGTGAACAAGGGCGCGCACGGGTCGCGCTCGAGCGTGAAATGCGATGCGCTGCTGGTCGATACGATCAGCCGCAGCGACACCTACCCCTACGTCGACATCCGCGAGGACGACGTCACGATGGGCCACGAGGCCACCGTCTCGAAGGTCAGCGACAACCAGCTGTTCTACCTGATGAGCCGCGGCCTGACCGAGGACGAGGCGATGGCGATGGTGGTGCGCGGCTTCGTCGAGCCGATCGCCAAAGAGTTGCCGATGGAATACGCGCTGGAGCTCAACCGGCTGATCGAGCTGCAGATGGAAGGCGCGGTCGGGTAGTGACTGCCGCTCTGAATAAGGGAGAGCTGTTCGCCTCCTTTGACGTTGACGCGTTCGAGGTGCCGCACGGGCGCGACGAGCTGTGGCGGTTCACCCCGCTGCGCCGGCTGCGCGGGCTGCACGACGGTTCCGCAACGGCCACCGGCCGGGCGGGTATCGAGGTGGCCGAGCGGACCGGCGTGCGGGTCGAGACCGTCCGGCGTGGCGACGAGCGGCTCGGTGAGGCCGGTGCCCCCGCCGATCGGGTTGCCGCCCAGGCGTTTTCGTCGTTCAACTCCGCGACCTTGGTCACCGTCGCCCGGGATACCCGGATCGCCGAGCCGATCAACGTCACCGTCACCGGGCCCGGCGAGGGCGCGGTGGCCTACGGGCACCTGCAGATCCGCGTCGAGGAGCTCGGCGAGGCGGTGGTGGTCATCGACCAGCGCGGCGGCGGAACCTATGCCGACAACCTCGAATTCGTCGTCGACGACGCCGCCCGGCTGACGGTCGTGTGGATCGCCGACTGGGCCGACGACATGGTGCACGTGAGCGCGCATCACGCCAGGCTGGGCAAGGACGCGGTGCTGCGCCACGTCGCCGTCACACTGGGCGGCGAGGTCGTGCGGATGTCGGCCAACGTGCGGTTCTTCGGCCCCGGCGGGGACGCCGAGTTGCTGGGCCTGTACTTCGCCGACGACGGCCAGCACCTCGAGTCGCGGCTGCTGGTGGACCACGCGCGCCCCGACTGCCGCTCGAACGTGCTGTACAAGGGTGCCCTGCAAGGGGATCCGGATTCGGCGCTGCCCGACGCCCACACGGTCTGGGTGGGCGACGTGCTGATCCGCGCCGAGGCCACCGGCACCGACACCTTCGAGGTGAACCGCAACCTCGTGCTGACCGACGGGGCGCGCGCCGACTCGGTGCCCAACCTCGAGATCGAGACCGGGGAGATCGCCGGCGCCGGGCATGCCAGCGCCACCGGGCGTTTCGACGACGAACAGCTGTTTTACCTGCGCTCGCGCGGCATCCCGGAGGAGCAGGCCCGCCGCCTGGTAATCCGCGGGTTCTTCGGGGAGCTCATCTCGCAGATCGCGGTGCCCGAGGTGCGCGAACGCCTGACCGCAGCCATTGAACACGAACTGGCCATCACGGAGAAGACAACGACCTCATGACGACCCTCGAAATCAAAGACCTGCACGTCAGCGTCGACGACCCGAACGCCCCCGAGGGGGAGCGCGAGATCCCGATCCTCAAGGGCGTGGACCTCACCGTGAAATCCGGTGAGACGCATGCCCTGATGGGCCCCAACGGGTCCGGCAAGTCGACGCTGTCCTACGCGATCGCCGGTCACCCCAAGTACCGGGTCACGTCGGGGTCGATCACGCTGGACGGCGAGGACGTGCTGGCGATGAGCGTCGACGAGCGCGCGCGTGCCGGGATATTCCTGGCGATGCAGTACCCCGTCGAGGTGCCAGGCGTCTCGGTGTCGAACTTCCTGCGCTCGGCGGCCACGGCCGTGCGCGGCGAGGCCCCGAAGCTGCGCCACTGGGTCAAAGAGGTCAAGGGGGCGATGACGGCCCTCGAGATCGACCCGGTCTTCGCCGAGCGCAGCGTCAACGAGGGTTTCTCCGGCGGGGAGAAGAAGCGCCACGAGATCCTGCAGCTGGAACTGCTCAAGCCCAAGATCGCGATCCTCGACGAGACCGACTCCGGGTTGGACGTCGACGCGCTTCGGGTGGTCAGCGAGGGCGTGAACCGCTACGCCGAAACCGAACACGGCGGCATCCTGTTGATCACGCACTACACCCGCATCCTGCGCTACATCCATCCGGAGTACGTGCACGTGTTCGTCGGCGGCCGCATCGCCGAGTCCGGTGGCCCGGAGCTCGCCGACGAGCTGGAGCAGAACGGGTACGTGCGCTTCTCGCAAGCGGCGGCCACCGGGGCCTGAGCATGTTGGACGTCGCGGCCATCCGTGCCGACTTCCCGATCCTCAAGCGCATCATGCGCGGGGGAAACCAGTTGGCGTACTTGGATTCCGGCGCGACCTCGCAGCGTCCGCTGCAGGTGCTCGACGCCGAGCGGGAGTTCCTGCTGACGTCCAACGGCGCGGTGCATCGCGGTGCGCACCAGCTGATGGAGGAGGCTACCGACGCCTACGAGCAGGGCCGATCCGACATCGCGGCCTTCGTGGGAGCCGACGCCGACGAATTGGTGTTCACCAAGAACGCCACCGAGGCGCTCAACTTGGTGTCATACGTGCTGGGCGACAACCGTTTCCAGCGCGCCGTGGGGCCCGGTGACGTCATCGTCACCACCGAGCTCGAGCACCACGCCAACCTGGTCCCGTGGCAGGAGCTGGCCCGGCGCACCGGGGCGATGTTGCGCTGGTACGGCGTGACCGACGACGGGCGCATCGATCTCGACTCGTTGCAGCTCGACGAGCGGGTCAAAGTCGTTGCGTTCAGCCACCATTCCAACGTCACCGGCGCGCTCGCGCCGGTGGGCGAACTGGTCGGCCGCGCCAAGGCCGTGGGCGCGCTGACCGTGCTGGACGCCTGCCAGTCGGTGCCGCACCGGCCGATCGACTTCCACGCGCTCGACGTCGACTTCGGCGCGTTCTCCGGCCACAAGATGTTGGGGCCCAATGGGATCGGCGTGCTGTACGGGCGGGGCGAGCTGCTGTCGGCCGCGCCCCCGTTCCTCACCGGCGGCTCGATGATCGAGACGGTGACCATGGAGGTCAGCACCTACGCGGCGCCGCCGCAGCGCTTCGAGGCCGGCACCCCGATGACCTCCCAGGTGGTCGGGTTGGCCGCGGCCGCACGCTATCTCGGCGCCATCGGCATGGACGCCGTGGAAGCCCACGAGCGCGAGCTGGTGGCCGCGGCCATCGACGGCCTGTCCGGCATCGACGGCCTGCGCATCGTCGGCCCGACGTCGACGGAGAACCGCGGCTCGCCGGTGGCGTTCGTCGTCGACGGCGTGCACGCCCACGACGTCGGCCAGGTGCTCGACGACGACGGCGTCGCGGTTCGGGTGGGGCACCACTGCGCGTTGCCGCTGCACCGCAGGTTCGGCGTGGCGGCGACCGCGCGGGCGTCGTTCGCGGTCTACAACACCCTCGACGAGGTCGATCGCCTGGTGGCCGGCGTGCGACGCGCGCTGGATTTCTTTGGGAGAGACTGACGTTGCGCCTCGAGCAGATCTATCAGGACGTGATCCTCGATCACTACAAGCACCCGCAGCACCGGGGGCTGCGGGAGCCGTTCGGCGCGCAGGTGTACCACGTCAACCCGGTCTGCGGCGACGAGATCACCCTGCGGGTCGCCCTGTCCGACGACGGCGACACCGTCACCGACGTCTCATATGACGGGCAGGGCTGTTCGATCAGCCAGGCGTCGACGTCGGTGCTGACCCAGCAGGTGATCGGCCGCAGCGTCGGCGAGGCGCTCAAGACCCTCACCGCGTTCAGCGAGATGGTGTCATCGCGCGGCAAGATCGACGGCGACGAGGACGTGTTGGGCGACGGGGTCGCCTTCGCCGGCGTCGCCAAATACCCGGCGCGGGTGAAATGCGCGCTGCTTGGCTGGATGGCTTTCAAGGACGCACTGGCTCAGGCGAGTGCGGGTTTTGAGGAGGACCAAAAATGAGCGAAACCACCGCACCGAGCGACGAGTTCCTCGCCGACGTGGAGGAGGCGATGCGCGACGTCGTCGACCCCGAACTGGGCATCAACGTCGTCGACCTCGGGCTGGTTTACGGCCTCAACGTCGAAGAGGGCGACGAGGGGACCGTCGCCCTGATCGACATGACGTTGACGTCGGCGGCCTGCCCGCTGACCGACGTCATCGAGGACCAGTCGCGCAGCGCGCTGGTCGGCAGCGGGCTGGTCGACGACCTGCGGATCAACTGGGTGTGGAACCCGCCGTGGGGCCCCGACAAGATCACCGAGGACGGGCGCGAGCAGTTGCGCGCCCTCGGCTTCACCGTCTGAGCACAGCCCCTTCTAGAGATGGAAGGGGAGGTGGGGCAGGTGCAGGTGGTGGTGCGGGTGTCCCATCGGCGGGCACGCCTCGAGGCTGATGGTCATCGCGTGCAGCACCCCGGCGTCCTGGGTTCCCTGCGCCCCCAAGCACTTTCCGTTTGTGATCGCCTGGGAGTCTGAAGCCGTCTGCTTCTGATACGACGTCGTGTCCGCGACCGTCACGTTCGTGGGCGTCGGTTGGGCGCCGATGCCGTTGACGGCGATGGTATTACCCGAGACCGAGGCGACCGTGCCGTAGAACCCGGCCGGTGGCGGGCACTTGCCGTCGACGGCGGCGGTGACGGTCACCGATTGCGCGGTGATGGCGCCGGGGGTGGGCGCGCTCTGCGGCGTGGCGCGCACGTTGACGCAGCTGCCGGGGGTGACGTCGGTCAGCTGGGCCGGCGTGGTCTCGACGACCCTGGTCTGTGGCGTGAAGTCCACGGTGGCCGATCCGGTCCGCGTCCTGAGCCCGATGGTGCCGCCCGACACCGACTGGACCAGTCCCTCGACGTAGTCCTTGGGGGCGGGGGGCGGCGCGGGGGCCGGCGAGGGCGGCTGGCCGGCCGCGGCGCTGGGTGGGGTCGCCGTCACGGTCGGTTTCCCGGTGGTGCCGGTGTTGCTCGCCGTGTCACCCGAGTGGCACATGGCGAGGCTCAGCGCGATCAGAGCGACGACCGCGACCAGCGCGATCTGGGCCAGTCGGGGCTTGACCGTTCTGACGGGCATCGACGTGGCTCCGATCGTGAGGCGGGTTCGAGCGGGATACCCGCTCGCACCCATGCCTTCACTATCCCGTAACAGGGATCACCCGCGCGGTTTGCCCGGGCACTTGCCGTCGACAGCCGCCCGCACGTTGATGCTCGTCGCCTGCAGCGTGCCGCCGCTGTCCAGGCTGCCGCGCGCCGTGACGCACTTGCCCTGCGTGATCGCGTCGGGAGTGGCGGTCGCCAGCTTGGAGTACTTCGTCTGGTCGTCGACGGTCACGGGCGTCTGAGTGCTGTTACCGCTGGCGTCGGCGCCCGCGACGGTGACGGTGTTTCCGGTCACCGAAGCAACCGAGCCCCGCAACGGCTTTGGCTTGGGGGGCGCCGGCGACGGTGAACCGGGGGGTGGCGGCGTGGTGGTCGAACCCTGCCCGGACTCTTTGGCCGGGGGGCAGGTGCCGTTGACCGACGGGCTGACCCGGACGGATGCGGCGGTGACCGGCTGCCCGCTTTGGGCTTCCTGGGTGGGCCGCACGGTGACGCAGCTCCCCTGGGTGACGTCACTCAGCGTGGCCGGGGCGACCTCGGTGACCTTGGTCGTGGAGGTGAAGTTCACCGCGGCCTTGCTGTTGTCTTCCTTGGTGACCTGAATCGAGTTGCCCGCGACGGACGCGATCAGGCCGCTCACCTTGGCTTCGCCCTGGGGCGGTGCCTGTGAGGTGGCGGTCGAGGTCACCGTCGAGGTTGAGGTGGACGTCGAGGTCGGAGCCGATTGGTTCGACGATCCGCACGCGGCGACGGACACGACGGCCGCGCTCGCGGCGGTGAGGATGGCGAAGCGGGTGAGCCGAGGAGTGGGACAGCTTGCGGATATCAACGTTTCCCCCATTCGTGAGTTGGACCACGAAAGGTGTACCCGTTCGAGCTGTGCCGGAACTGTGAAGTGTCAGAACGCGTCTTCGGAGACCCGCATGATGTCGTCGTCGAGGGACTCGAGGACCCTGCGCTGGGCGGCCAGCCTGGGCAGCATGTTCTTCGCGAAGAACGTCGCCGTCGCGACCTTGCCCTCATAGAAGCTCTTGTCGCTCGCGGAGGGTGCGTCGGCCAGGGCGGCCCGGGCGACGCCGGCCTGGACAAGCAGCCGCCAGCCGATGACCAGGTCGCCGACCGCGAGCAGGTAGCGCACCGACCCCAGCCCCACCTTGTAGATCTCGGTCGGGTGCTGGGTGGCCGACATCAGGTAGCCGGTCAGCGCGCCCGTCATCGCGGTGACCTCGTCGAGCGCCGCCTGCACCAGCTCGGCCTGCGGCTTGAGCGCCTCGTCGCAGGCGTCGATGGTCTTACTGATCTGCGCCACCAGGAACTGTAGGGCCTGACCGTGGTCGCGGACGATCTTGCGGAAGAAGAAATCGAGCGCCTGGATGGCGGTGGTGCCCTCGTAGAGCGAATCGATCTTGGAGTCGCGGATGTACTGTTCGAGCGGGTAGTCGACCAGGAAGCCCGAGCCCCCCAGTGTCTGCAGCGACTCGGTCAGGATCTCGTAGGCCCGCTCGGAGCTCACCCCCTTGACGATCGGCAGCAGCAGGTCGTCGATGCGGTGCGCCATGTCGGCGTCGGCACCCGAAACCCGTTGCGCCACAGCCGCATCCTGATGCGCGGCGGCATACATGTAAAGCGCCCGCAGCCCCTCGGCGTACGCCTTCTGCGTCATCAGGCTGCGACGCACGTCGGGGTGGTGCATGATCGTGACCCGCGGCGCGGTCTTGTCGGTCATCTGGGTGAGGTCGGCGCCTTGTACGCGCTCCTTCGCGAAGGCCAACGCGTTCAGGTAGCCCGTGGACAGGGTGCCGGCGGCCTTCACCCCGATCGTCATGCGCGCCTGCTCGATCACGGTGAACATCTGCGCGATCCCGTTGTGCACGTCGCCCACCAGGTAGCCCACGGCGGGCACGTCGCCGTCGCCGAAGGTCAATTCGCACGTCGGTGAGGACTTGATGCCCATCTTGTGTTCCAGCCCGGTGGCGAAAACGCCGTTGCGGGAACCGAGTTCGAACGTCTCGGGATCGAACAGGTACTTGGGCACATAGAACAGGCTCAACCCCTTGGTGCCCGGCCCGGCGCCCTCCGGCCGGGCCAGCACGAGGTGGAAGATGTTCTCGGCGGTCTCGCCCACGTCGCCGCCGGAAATGAAGCGCTTGACGCCCTCGATGTGCCAGGTGCCGTCGGGCTGCTGGATGGCCTTGGCGCGGCCCGCCCCCACGTCGGAGCCGGCGTCGGGCTCGGTGAGCACCATGGTGGCCTGCCAGCCGCGCTCCACACTGACGGCCGCCCACTGCCGTTGCTGCTCGTTGCCCTCCTCGTAGAGCGCCTGGGCCATGAACGGGCCGAAGTTGAAGAAGTTCGCCGAGGGGTTGGCGCAGAGGATCATTTCGTTGACCGCCCAGGCCAGCGGCGGCGGCGCCGGCATGCCGCCGATCTCCTCCGCCATGCCCAGCCGCCACCACCCCGCCTCCTTGATCGCCCGCACCGTCTTGGCCAACTCGTCGGGCACGCTGATCGAGTGCGTGGCCGGGTCGAACACCGGCGGATTGCGGTCGGCGGCGGCGAAGGACTCCGCGACCGGCCCCTCCGCCAGGCGCGCGGCCTCGGCCAGGATGGTTCGGACGGTGTCCTCGTCGAGGTCGCTGTAGCTCCCGGCGCCGAGGACGGCGCTTATTTCGAGGACCTCGAACAGGTTGAACTCGATGTCGCGGACGTTAGCGATGTAGTGCCCCAACGCGATTCCCTCCACTCCGGCCGATCGGCCGATGAGGTCAGTCTCTCCGAGTGGGCAAAACGTACGCAACCGTAACTAGGGCTACACCACGCCGGGCGTGCCTCTTACGCCGAACAGTATTCCGGCGTTGCCGCCCGCGCCGTTGGTGCCGCCGATCCCGCCCTTACCGCCGTTGCCGCCGTTTCCGATCAAGAAGGAGTTCCCGCCGTTGCCGCCATTGCCGTTCGACCCGCCGTTGCCGCCGTCACCACCATTGCCGTAGATCAGTCCGGCGGCGCCGCCGTCACCGGCGTTGCCGAGAGATTGGGTAAACCCACCGGCACCGCCGTTGCCCACCAGCCAGGCCCGGCCACCGGCACCGCCGCCGAAGAACCCGGTGCCGCCCGCGCCGCCGTTGCCCCACAGCAGCCCGCCGTTGCCGCCGGCGCCGCCGATCCCGGCCGGGCCGCTGGCGCCACCCATGCCGCCGGTGCCGAAGAACCCGGCGTCGCCGCCCCTGCCTCCGTTCGGGCTGGCGACGGTACCCGCTCCGCCCCTGCCGCCGTTGCCGAACAGGATTCCGCCGCCCTCGCCGGCCTGACCGGGCGCGGTGGCGTTGTTTCCGTTTCCAATCAAGGGGCGGCCGATGAGTAGCCGGGTGGGCTCGTTGATCAGGTCGAACAGCGGCTTCAACGGGTTGGTGGCTGCGGCTTCGGCGGCGGCGTATGCCTGCGCGCCGCCAAGCAAGTTTTGCACGAATTGGTCGTGAAACGCCGCGACCTCGGCGCTCAGCGCCTGATAACTCTGGCCGTGCACGTCGAACACCGCGGCGATCGCGGCGGATACCTCATCGGCCGCGGCGGCGGGCACTGAGGTCGTCTGGGCCGCCACCGCGGAATTGACCTCGCTAATTGCCGCACCGATGCGCGCCAGATTCCCGGCTGCCCCCGACACCAATCCCGTATCCGCGACCAGAAATGACATCCCGCACCTCCCGGTGAAGCGTCAGCGATCGGAAAATCCTATCGCGTATTCAGCAGCTGTGGAGTAGCAAATTGTTTGCTGTCGTCACGGGTGAATTTGATGGCTCACGCACACGATTCGCGTCGTATTTCGGGCCCCAGAGGGCTGCGGGAACACCGCGTCAGTTACCTACGTTAAGACGCTTGTGACAACACGCGATCTCACTGCTGAGCAGTTCAACGAGACCATCGAGGGCAACGACATCGTGCTGGTGGACTTCTGGGCCTCCTGGTGCGGCCCGTGCCGCCAGTTCGCCCCGACGTTCCAGGCGTCCTCGGAGGAACACCCGGACATCGTCTACGCCAAGGTCGACACCGAGGCCGAGCAACAGCTCGCGGCGGCCGCCCAGATCCGGTCCATCCCGACCCTCATGGCCTTCAAGAAGGGCAAACTGCTGTTTAACCAGGCCGGCGCGCTACCGCCGGCGGCCCTGGAGGACCTGGTTCAGCAAATCAAGGCCTTCGACATCGAAGCGGCCGAGGCCGCCCAGGCCGACCAGGCCTAGACCAGTTGCCGCTGCAGCGCGGCGACCTCCCACACCGGCGCCCCGGCGCGGCCTGCGGCGACGCGCAGGTAGATCGATTTCAGCGTCTCGAGGTACCGAGCAACCGACTCCCGGGCGACCGGGTTGTCGGGGAAGAACACCATGGCATGCGTTTCGTTTTCATACCGGTTGACGCGCAAATCGAATCGCGCCGGAACCCCGCCGTCGTGATGGATCTTGATGTTGGAGCCGCCCCAGTCCGACTTGACGATGGTGGACAGCGGAGGGCTGCTGGCGTCGAGATGGAACAGCAACGGGACACGCCCCTGGGGCATGCTCAGCCACGGCGCCAGCTCCAGCACGCGGGAAAACGGCACATTCGCCAGGGCCTTGCCCGAATCGAACGACTGCTGCGCGGCCCGCACGGCGGCACCGAACGATGACGAGCCGACGGGAATGGTGATCGGGACGAAACCGGTGAACCAACCGATCGTCAGAAACTCGGCCCGCGAGCTGCGGGTGTCGCACGCAACCAGCCCGTAATACGTTTCGGCGCCGGTCAATTCGTATTGCGCGAGGCCGGCGGCGGCGAACACGCCGCCGCTGAAACGGCCGCCCGCCGCGATGCAAGCGGCTTCGAAATCGGCCGTCTGTTGCTCGTCCATGAGCCGGACGAACGTCAGGTCGCACGCCCCCGAGCCGTCGCCGAGCGACACCGGGCATTCCGGCAGGGTGCCGTCATTCTGTTCGAAGAAGTCGACCCAGGCCTGCACCTGCGGGGAGTCCAGGGTCAGCTCGGAGGTGTACTCGTGTTGCTGGACGCAGTACTTCTCGTAGCTGCCCGGGGCCGGCAGGGGCGGCGGCGCCCCGCCGGCCAGCAGGGACGTGTACATCAGGTACAGCTCCATGCGTATCGCGCCGAGGAATTGCGCGTCGATGTAGAGATGGTCGATGGAAAAGCAGAAGGTGAAGTGATCCGCGCGCTGAATTACGGCAAAGCGGAAGCAATCCCACTCCAACGGGCTCGGCGTGGCCACGATGTGCTCGCGAAAATCCTCCGGCGTCATCTCGTCGTGCTTGATCGGAACGCATTGAATATCGGCGGGATTGCGAACGGTGTGCCGCAAAATCCGGTCGCCGTCGGCAAATTCGAACCAGCTGTGATACGTGTCGTGCCGCCGAAGATGCGCGTTGATGACGTAGGTCAGGACCCGGATGTCGCACCGGCCGGGCATGTCCCAGCTGCCGATGCACAGCCGCGACATGTCCACCCCGCGTCCCGCGTGGTCGACGAAATTGCGCAGGTGACGGGCCTGCTGGTGGCTGGCCGGAACAGGGCTAATCGGGGCTTGCCGGACCTTGGCGAGCGACGCCGGCGAGGGATGCCAGCACACGACCGCCCCCGGGTCCGGCAACCAATCGTGGATGGCCCCGAACGCCTCTTCCCCTGGGATGAACACATTCCCTCCCTAGTCTGCTTCATCGCCTGGACACAGCGGATTCATAGCTCTACCATTGCTTTGCCGAACGGCGTTCCTACCTCCATTGGCCGGATCCGGTTGCGGGACAGCACATTTGCGCGCCAATGCCCCTGCTACTGCCGCCCGCGCAAGACGTCACAACGGGCGTAGCCGACACGCGCCCAATGGTGGCTAAAGATAGCAGACCAAACCAAGCGGCGTGGGCCGTTTGCACGACATTTAACGTACGGTCGCGTGCCGAAACGCGACGTACGCGGCGGCGGTTCAATCGCCCGGAAGTGCGAACGCGACCCGGCCCGGTCGCGGTAGAGTCGCGCCCATGTGGGGCACGGTGCTGGCGTTGGCGCTGGTGGCGGGGGTGGACCCGGGGCGGATCGGGATCGCCCTGCTGCTGTTTTCGCGACGACGGCCGGTGCTGCACCTCTGTGCTCTGTGGCTGGGCGGGGTGGCGGTCGGCGTGACCCTGGCCCTGGGCGCGCTCGTGGGGCTGCACGACGTCGTGCTCGGCGTCATGGACCGGGTGGACGTTGCCACCTCGAGCTCCACGGCGGGGCGGATTCAGGTCGCGATGGGCCTGCTCGCCCTGGTGATCGCCGGGGCGATCGCGGTCGGTGTTTCGGTGCGCCGACCCGTCGCGGTGCCCGCCGGGGTTCCCCTGAACCAGGCCGAACCGACGACGTTCTCCCGGGTGTCGACGCGCGCCCTGCACGCGCTGCAGTCCGGCCCGCCCTGGATCACCTTCCTGGTCGGGGTGGGGATAACGACCGACTTCCGGTACCTGGCGGCGCTGACCGTGATCCTGGCCTCCGGGGCCGCCCTGGGCACCCAGGTCAGCGCGGCGGCGGCGTACACGCTGGTTGGCCTGGCGTTTGCCGAGGTCCCGCTGATCTGCCATTTGGCGGCGCCGGCGCGCACCGGCGCGATGATGTCGCGGGTGCACGACTGGGTGCAGGCCCGCAGGCGGGCGGTCCTCGGGGTCGTCGTGGCGGTGCTGGGGGTTTTCCTGATGACCACTGGCATGGGCCACGTCTGAGCAGAGCGTCCGTTACCTTTCTCGGGTGAGCCTGGTACTGGTAGAGCAACCGCGGCCCGGTGTCGCGCTGATAACCCTCAATCGGCCCGAACGGATGAACTCCATGGCCTTCGACGTCATGGTGCCGCTCAAAGAGGCCCTCGAGCAGGTCACCTACGACAATTCCGTGCGCGTCGTGGTGTTGACCGGGGCGGGCCGAGGGTTCTCCTCGGGCGCCGATCACAAGTCCGCGGGCACGGTGCCCCACGTCGCCGGGCTGACCCGTCCGACGTACGCGCTGCGTTCGATGGAGCTGCTCGACGACGTGATCCTGGGGCTGCGCCGGCTACACCAACCGGTGATCGCCGCGGTCAACGGCCCCGCCATCGGCGGCGGACTGTGCCTGGCGCTGGCCGCCGACATCCGCGTGGCATCCACCAGCGCCTACTTCCGGGCCGCGGGCATCAACAACGGCCTGACCGCCAGCGAACTGGGCCTGTCCTACCTGCTGCCCCGGGCGATCGGGTCGTCGCGCGCGTTCGAGATCATGCTGACCGGCCGCGACGTCAGCGCCGAGGAGGCCGAGCGGATCGGGCTGGTGTCCTGTCAGGTGCCGGAGGCCCAGCTGCTGGACACCTGCTACGCGATCGCCGCGCGAATCGCGGCGTTCTCGCGGCCGGGAACCGAGTTGACCAAGCGCACGCTGTGGAGTGGACTCGACGCCGGTAGCCTGGAGGGGCACATGCAAGCCGAAGGCCTAGGACAGCTCTTCGTCCGCCTGCTCACCGCCAACTTCGAGGAAGCGGTTGCCGCGCGCGCGGAGAAGCGGCCGCCGGTTTTCACCGACGAAAAGTAACCATCAAAGGGAGTAGATGTGATCACGGCCACGGACCTCGAGGTCCGCGCTGGTGCGCGCATTCTGCTCTCACCTGACGGCCCGGATCTGCGCGTGCAGCCCGGCGACCGCATCGGGCTGGTGGGCCGCAACGGGGCGGGCAAGACGACGACCCTGCGCATCCTGGCCGGGGAGAGCCAGCCCTACGCGGGGTCGGTGGCCCAGATCGGCGAAATCGGTTACCTCCCACAGGATCCCAAAGAAGGCGATCTCGACGTGCTGGCCCGCGACCGGGTGCTGTCGGCCCGCGGGCTGGATGTCCTGCTCACCGATCTCGAGAAGCAGCAGGCGCTGATGGCCGAGGTCGCCGACGACGAGGCGCGGGACCGCGCGATCCGTCGCTACGGGCAGCTGGAGGAGCGATTCGTGGCGCTCGGCGGCTACGGCGCCGAGAGCGAGGCGGGCCGCATCTGCGCGAGTCTCGGCCTGCCCGAACGGGTGCTGACGCAGAAGTTGCGCACGCTGTCCGGCGGGCAGCGCCGCCGCGTGGAGCTGGCGCGCATCCTGTTCGCCGCGTCGGACAGCGGCTCCGGGTCGTCGACCACCTTGCTGCTCGACGAGCCGACCAACCACCTCGACGCGGATTCGCTTGGCTGGCTGCGCGATTTCCTGCGGGCGCACACCGGCGGGCTGGTACTCATCAGCCACAACGTCGAGCTGCTGGCCGATGTCGTCAACCGGGTGTGGTTCCTGGACGCGGTGCGCGGCGAGGTCGACGTCTACAACATGGGCTGGCAGAAGTATCTGGACGCCCGGGCGACGGACGAGCAGCGCCGCCGCCGGGAACGCGCCAACGCCGAGCGCAAGGCCGCCGCGCTGCGCACCCAGGCCGCCAAGCTGGGCGCCAAGGCCACCAAAGCCGTTGCCGCGCAGAACATGTTGCGCCGCGCCGATCGGATGATGGCGGCGCTCGACGAGGAAAGGGCCGCCGACAAGGTGGCCCGGATCAAGTTCCCCACCCCGGCCGCGTGCGGGCGCACCCCGCTGGTCGCCAAGGGACTTTCCAAGTCATACGGGTCGCTCGAGGTGTTCAGCGGCGTCGACCTGGCCATCGACCGTGGATCCCGCGTCGTCGTGCTCGGTCTCAACGGCGCGGGCAAGACGACGCTGCTGCGCCTGCTGGCCGGCGTCGAAACCCCCGACAGCGGGGGCCTCGAGCCCGGACATGGTTTGCGGATCGGGTATTTCGCGCAGGAGCACGACACCCTCGACAACGACGCGACCGTCTGGGAGAACATCCGGCACGCCGCGCCCGAGTCGGGCGAGCAAGAGCTGCGCGGCCTGCTCGGCGCGTTCATGTTCAGCGGCCCGCAGCTCGACCAACCGGCGGGCACCCTGTCCGGCGGGGAGAAGACGCGGCTTGCGCTGGCCGGCCTGGTGGCGTCGACGGCCAACGTGCTGCTCCTCGACGAACCCACCAACAACCTGGATCCCGCGTCGCGCGAACAGGTGCTCGACGCGCTGCGCAGCTACCTCGGCGCGGTGGTGTTGGTGACCCACGACCCGGGCGCGGCCGAGGCCCTCGACCCGCAACGCGTCGTGCTGCTGCCCGACGGCACCGAGGACTACTGGTCCGACGACTACCGGGATCTCATCGAACTCGCGTGATTTCGCCAAATCGGCCCGCGGCCGACGATGGCTTCCTACTCTATGTGCTTGGGGATCGAGCCCAGAGCATGGAGGGGACCTTGAAGACCGCAGTGAGAAGGCCGAAGAAGACGCGCGAGCAGATGTTGCACGAACTGCGCAACGCGTACGAGGGCGGCGCCAGCATCCGCAAGCTGGTGGCCACCACCGGCAGGTCCTACGGGTCGGTGCACAGCATGCTGCTCGAGTCCGGCACCACGCTGCGCGGACGCGGCGGCCCCAACCACACTTCGGCCCGGAGCCAGTCCCCGCGGGCGTAGCGTCACTGCGAAATTACGTCCCCTCATTCGCAGTGGCGTTACGCCCGCGCCCCAACGTCCTTGCGCCGCACCGACTTTTCCACCAGGTCGAGGACCGCGGACAGCCGGCGCGGATCCTCGCCGGACGCCAGCCGGGCCACCAAGCCGTCGAGAACCAGTTCTAGGTAGCACTGCAGCACGTCGCCGGGAACGTCGTCGCGGACCCGGTGCGCCTCCTTCTGCCGGCGCAGCCGATCGGTCGTCGCCGCCGCCAGTTCCGCGGAGCGATCCGCCCAGCCCTGGCTGAACACGGGGTCGTTGCGCAGCTTGCGCGCGATCTCCAGCCGGGTCGCGAGCCAGTCGAATTGGTCGGGCGCGGCGAGCATGTCGCGCATCACCTGGATCAGGCCCTCGCGGGACGCCACGTCGGCCATCCGCTCGGCGTCCTCGTGCGCCAGCGCGAAGAACAACGCGTCCTTGTCCCGGAAGTGATGGAAGATCGCGCCGCGCGACATCCCGATCGCCTTCTCCAGCCGACGCACCGTCGCCTTGTCGTAGCCGTATTCGGCGAAGCAATGGCGCGCACCGTCGAGGATCTGGCGGCGGCGGGCCGCCAGATGGTCCTCGCTGACTTTTGGCACCGGCGGGCCGCGTTAGCCGGACTTGAGCATGTTGCGCAGCACGTACTGCAGGATGCCGCCGTTGCGGTAGTAGTCCGCCTCGCCGGGTGTGTCGATGCGCACGACCGCGTCGAACTCGATCGGGTCGCCACTCTCCTTGGCGGCCTTGACCTTCACCGTCTTCGGCGTCTTGCCGTCGTTGAGCGCCTCGATGCCGGTGATGTCGAAGACCTCGGTGCCGTCCAGGCCCAAGTCTCCGGCGGTCTTGCCCTCCGGGAACTGCAGCGGGATGACGCCCATGCCGATCAGGTTGGACCGGTGGATGCGCTCGAACGACTCGGCGATCACCGCCCGCACGCCCAGCAGCAGCGTGCCCTTGGCCGCCCAGTCACGCGACGAGCCCGACCCGTACTCCTTGCCGCCCAGCACCACCAGCGGAATGTTCTGTGCCGCATAGTTTTGCGCGGCGTCGTAGATGAACGCCTGCGGGCCGCCGTCCTGGGTGAAGTCACGGGTGTAGCCGCCGGCGACGTCGTCCAGCAGCTGGTTACGAAGCCGGATGTTGGCGAAGGTGCCGCGGATCATCACCTCGTGGTTGCCGCGCCGCGAGCCGAAGGAGTTGTAGTCCTTGCGCTCCACGCCGTGCTCGTCGAGGTACTGGGCGGCGGGGGTGCCCGGCTTGATGGCACCGGCGGGGGAGATGTGGTCGGTGGTCACCGAATCGCCCAGCAGCGCCAGCACCCGGGCGCCGGAGATGTCCTTGACGGGTTCGGGGTCGGCCGACATGCCCTCGAAGTAGGGGGGCTTCCGCACATACGTCGAATCCGGGTCCCACTCAAAGGTGTTGCCGCTGGGGGTCGGCAGGTTGCGCCAGCGCTCGTCGCCCTTGAACACGTCGGCGTAGTTCTTGGTGAACATCTCCTGGCTGATCGCCGAGGCGATGGTGTCCGAGACGTCCTGCTGCGACGGCCAGATGTCCTTCAAATAGACGTCCTTGCCCTCTTTATCTGTCCCGAGCGGCTGCTGATCGAAGTCGAAGTCCATGGTCCCGGCCAGCGCGTAGGCGACCACCAGCGGCGGCGACGCCAGGTAGTTCATCTTCACGTCCGGGTTGATGCGGCCCTCGAAGTTGCGGTTGCCCGACAGTACGGCCGCCACGGAAAGGTCGCTGTCGTTGATCGCCTTGGAGATCTCGTCGGGCAGCGGGCCCGAGTTGCCGATGCACGTGGTGCAGCCGTAGCCGACGAGGTAGAAGCCGAGCTTCTCCAAATACGGCCACAGGCCGGCCTTGTCGTAGTAGTCGTGGACCACCTGGGAGCCCGGCGCCATCGTGGTCTTCACCCACGGCTTGGCGGCCAGCCCCTTCTCGACGGCGTTGCGGGCCAGCAGCGCCGCGCCCAGCATCACCTCCGGGTTGGAGGTGTTGGTGCACGACGTGACCGCCGCGATCACCACCGCGCCGTGGTCGAGCACGAACTCGCCGAGTTCCTCGGAGCGGACCGTCACCGGGCTGCTCACCCGGCCCTTCGCGTGCTTCGCGGCCGACTCCACCTTCGGGGCGTCGTCGGCGTGGCCGTTCTCCAGCGCCCCCGGGTCGCTCGCCGGGAACGTCTCGTCGACGGTCTCGTCGAGCTTCGAGTAGGCCTTCTTGTCGGGATCGTCGCCGACATAGTTCGGGATCTGCTCGCGGAACGTCGATTTCGCGTCCGACAACGCGATGCGGTCCTGCGGGCGCTTGGGGCCGGCGATCGACGGCACCACGTCGGACAGGTCGAGTTCGAGGTATTCGGAGAAGGCCGGCTCGTGCTTGGGGTCGTGCCACATGCCCTGTTCCTTGGCGTACGCCTCGACCAGGGCCAGCTGCTCGTCGCTGCGGCCGGTGAAGCGCAGGTAGGAGATGGTCTCCTCGTCGATCGGGAAAATGGCTGCGGTGGAACCGAACTCGGGACTCATGTTGCCCAGGGTGGCGCGGTTGGCCAGCGGCACCTCGGCCACCCCTTCGCCGTAGAACTCGACGAACTTGCCGACGACGCCGTGCTTGCGCAGCATCTCGGTCACCGTCAGCACGACGTCGGTGGCCGTGACGCCGGCCTGGATCTCGCCGGTCAGCTTGAAGCCGACGACGCGGGGGATGAGCATCGACACCGGCTGGCCCAGCATCGCGGCCTCGGCCTCGATGCCGCCCACGCCCCAGCCGAGCACGCCGAGGCCGTTGACCATCGTGGTGTGCGAGTCGGTGCCCACACAGGTGTCCGGATACGCCACCCCGTCGCGGGTCATCACCACGCTCGCCAGGTACTCGATGTTGACCTGGTGCACGATTCCGGTGCCCGGGGGGACCACCTTGAAGTCGTCGAAAGCGCCCTGGCCCCAACGCAAGAACTGGTAGCGCTCGCCGTTGCGCTGGTATTCGATCTCGACGTTGCGCTCGAACGCGTCGGCGGTGCCGAACAGGTCGGCGATCACCGAGTGGTCGATCACCAGGTCGGCGGGGGCCAGCGGGTTGACCTTGTCCGGGTTGCCGCCGAGGTCGCCGACGGCCTCGCGCATGGTGGCCAGGTCGACGATGCACGGCACGCCGGTGAAGTCCTGCATCACCACGCGGGCCGGCGTGTACTGGATCTCAATACTGGGCTCCGCCTTGGGATCCCAGTTGGCGATCGCCTCGATGTGGTCCTTGGTGATGTTGCTGCCGTCCTCGTTGCGCAGCAGGTTCTCGGCCAGGACCTTGAGGCTGTACGGGAGTTTCTCGGTATTGGGGACGGCGTCCAGGCGGTAGATCTGGTAACTCTTGTCGCCGACCTTGAGGGTGTCGCGGGCTCCGAACGAGTTCACAGAATCAGTCACTTCAACTCCCAAGGATTAAGTTCTTCCGCCGACGGGCCATGTCGGCGGTGCGGTACCACTTTAACAGTACGCTTGTCCTGTATTACGGCGGGGTGCCCGCCATTCCAGTCTTGTCGCGCGCGGCGCGGGATTAAAGCCCCATTACAGTGTCGGCATGACCGGGCACCCGTTTCTGCCGCTCTACATTCCGGTGGACGTCGACATGACCGCGATCAAGGCTCAGGTCGCTGCCAACGGCGTCAGCGCGCCGCCGGCGGCCATGCCCGGGCTGCTCGACGTCGTCAACCAGGCGCACGCCGACGGCATCAACCTCAAGATCGTCCTGCTCGACCACAACCCGCCGAACGACACCCCGCTGCGCGACATCTCCACCGTCGTCGGCGCCGACTACCACGACGCCACCGTCCTGACGCTGAGCCCGAATTACGTCGGCACCTACAGCACGCAATTCCCTCGCGTCACGCTCGAGGCCGGCGAGGACAACGCCAAGACGGGCAACCCGGTGGTCTCGGCGCAGCATTTCCTGCACGAGCTGAATACGCCCGAATTTCCCTGGACTGGCCTGACCATCTTCCTGCTGATCGCCGTCCTCGCCGCGGCCGTGGGTACCCGACTTCTGCAGTCGCGCGCCAAGCGCGCAGCAACGCCGGCCGGCACGCCGGACCCGACGCCAGAGGCGTCCGATAGCGCTTAGTAACGGCGTCTGACACGCGCATCCGGCGCGGGTCGGCTCGGGTCGCCCCATAGGGCCGCGCCCCGTTGAATTCGCGCGGCAAACAACGCAGGTCACCGTTCGGTCACATTAAACGCACGTCAAGAGTGCAGTTTGTGACGAGCGTTTCCACGGCGTCATATGTGACGTACGGTGCAAATGGTGCTCGTGTTGTTTGTGGCGTTTTCAGAAAGGCCGTGCCTGGCGCCGCCCGTCCGCGTTGAGCCGTAGGAGACCTGCCGAATGAGACGTACGCGCTGGGCATCGTCTGCGCGACCGGCCGCCAGGTTGCTCCGGCCGGTCGCTCCGTCGGTGCTGAGCGTGGCCATGTTGCTGTGCACCCCGGGCCTGGCCGACGCCGACCCCGCCGCCGACAGCATGGCCGCATTGATCGCCAACGTCGCCAAGGCCAACCAACGCCTGGAAGACCTGACCGCCGAGATCCAGACCGAGCAGGAAAGCGTCAACAAGGCCCTGGTCGACGTCGAGACCGCGCGCGACAACGCCACCGCCGCCGAGCACGACGTCGAGGCCAGCCAGCAGGGGGTCAAGGACGCCAACGCGGCGATCGCCGCCGCGCAGCACCGGTTCAACACCTTCGCCGCGGCCACCTACATGAACGGGCCGTCGGGCAGCTACCTGACCGCGACCAGCCCCGAAGAGATGATCGCGACCGAGAGCGCCGCGGAGACCCTGACCGCGAGCTCCCAGGCGGTGATGGACAAGCTGCAGCGGGCCCGCACCGAGCAGGTCAACAAGGAGTCGGCCGCGCGGCTGGCCAAGCAGAAGGCCGACAAGGCCGCCGCCGACGCGAAGGCGAGCCAGGACGCCGCGGTGGCCGCGCTCACCGATTCCAAGCGCAAGTTCAACGACCAGCGCGAGCAGGCCACCCGGCTGGCCGCCGAGCGCGACCAGGCGCAGGCGAAACTCGCAGCGGCCCAGCGCGAGTGGGCGGCGGAGCATGGCGGGTCCCCCGTCCCGCTCTCGGGGGACCGGTGGGATCCGGGGTCACCCGCTGGCGCCCCGCCCGCCGGCGGGCGGCGGTGGGACGGTCTGTGGGACCCGACGCTGCCCATGGTGGCCAGCGCCAACGTGCCGGGTGACCCGATCGCCGTGATCAACCAGGTGCTGGGCATCTCGGCCACCTCGACGCAGGTCACCGCCGGCATGGGCCGCAGCTTCCTGCAACAGCTGGGCATCCTCAAGCCCGACGACACCGGCATCACCAACGCGGCGCCCGGCGGCACCGCCGGCCGCATCCCCCGGGTGTACGGGCGGCAGGCCACCGAGTACGTGATCCGGCGCGGCATGTCGCAGATCGGCGTGCCCTATTCGTGGGGTGGCGGCAACGCGGCGGGGCCCAGCAAGGGCATCGACTCCGGCGCCGGGATCACCGGCTTCGACTGTTCGGGCCTGGTCCTGTACTCGTTCGCCGGCGTGGGCATCAAGCTGCCGCACTACTCGGGTTCGCAGTACAACCTGGGCCGCAAGATCCCGTCGGCGCAGATGCGCCGCGGCGACGTCATCTTCTACGGACCGGGCGGCAGCCAGCACGTGACGCTCTACCTCGGCGACGGCCAGATGCTCGAGGCCCCCGACATCGGTTTGAAGGTTCGCGTCGCGCCCGTGCGCACCAGCGGGATGACGCCCTATGTGGTCCGTTACATCGAATGGTGACGATCGATTACTGAACGAGGAGCTATGCGCCGCAACCGGTTTCGTCTGATCAACCTGGCCTGCATCACCGCGATGCTGACCGGGCTGATGTTGTCTGTGGCGCCGGCTCCCGTGGTCAGCGCCGACCCCGGGTGGGATCCCACGCTGCCGGCCACCATCAGCGCCGGCGCGCCTGGCGATCCGCTCGCCGTCGCCAACGCCTCGCTGCAGGCCACCGCGCAGGCCACCCAGACCACGCTGGACCTGGGCAAGCAATTCCTCGGCGGCCTCGGCATCAACCTGGGGGGCGACCCGGCTCCCACCGCCGCGACCCCCACCAACCCCGGCGGCAAGATCCCGCGGGTCTACGGCCGGCAGGCGATCGAGTACGTGATCAAGCGGATGGGTTCGCAGATGGGCGTGCCCTATTCGTGGGGTGGCGGTTCGCTGGACGGGCCCAGCAAGGGCGTCGGCGACGGGGCGAACATCAACGGCTTCGACTGCTCGGGCCTGATGCGCTACGGCTTCGCCGGCGTCGGGGTGCTGATCCCGCGGTTTTCCGGTGACCAGTACAACGCCGGGCGCCACATTCCCCCGGACCAGGCGCGGCGCGGCGACCTGATCTTCTATGGGCCCAACGGCGGCCAGCACGTCACCATGTACCTGGGCAACGGTCAGATGCTGGAGGCGTCCAGCCTCGCCGGCCACGTCACCGTCAGCCCGGTGCGCAAGCCCGGCATGACGCCGTTCCTGACTAGGATCATCGAGTACTGATCGCGGGGCCAGGTAGGCATCAGCTGGGTGAGCGTCGACGGAAACCGGCAGGCCTGGAATAGTTGGTCCAGGGCACGTCGCTGCCCGGCAGTCGTGTCCGTTTGAGCGTGGAGGGTTCTTGATGACATCAGCAGGTGGGCCGCCCCCGGGCGCCAGCAGCTACCCGGGCCCTGGTGGTCCGTCCGGCCCTCCGGCCCACGAGGCGCCCCCGGGCGCCGGTAACGGGCTGGCCGCCGAGGTCCACACGCTGGAACGGGCCATCTTCGAGGTCAAACGCATCATCGTCGGGCAGGACCAGCTGGTGGAGCGCATGCTGGTCGGCCTGTTGTCCAAGGGCCACGTCCTGCTCGAGGGCGTTCCCGGCGTCGCCAAGACGCTGGCCGTGGAGACGTTCGCCCGGGTGGTCGGCGGGACGTTCGCGCGCATCCAGTTCACGCCCGACCTGGTGCCCACCGACATCATCGGTACCCGCATCTACCGGCAGGGCAAGGAGGAGTTCGACACCGAACTCGGCCCGGTGGTGGTCAACTTCCTGCTCGCCGACGAGATCAACCGCGCGCCGGCGAAGGTGCAGTCGGCGCTGCTGGAGGTCATGCAGGAACGCCACGTGTCCATCGGCGGTAAGACCTTCCCGCTGCCCAACCCGTTCCTGGTGATGGCCACCCAGAACCCGATCGAGCACGAGGGCGTCTACCCGCTGCCCGAGGCCCAGCGCGACCGCTTTCTGTTCAAGATCAACGTCGGCTACCCGACGCCGGAAGAGGAGCGGGAGATCATCTACCGGATGGGCGTCAAGCCGCCGGTGCCCAAGCAGATCCTGAACACCGGCGACCTGCTGCGGCTGCAGGACATCGCGTCCAACGTCTTCGTCCACCACGCGCTGGTCGACTACGTGGTGCGCGTCGTCACCGCCACCCGCAACCCCGAGCAACTCGGCATGAACGACGTCAAGACCTGGGTCTCGTTCGGCGCGTCACCGCGCGCCTCGCTGGGCATCATCGCCGGCGCCCGCTCGCTGGCGCTGGTGCGGGGCCGCGACTACGTGATCCCGCAGGACGTCGTCGAGGTCATTCCCGACGTGCTGCGGCACCGGTTGATATTGACCTACGACGCGCTCGCCGACGAGATCTCGCCGGAGATCGTCATCAACCGGATTCTGCAGACGGTGGCCCTGCCGCAGGTGAATGCCGTTCCGCAGCAAGGTCATTCGGTGCCCCCGGTGATGCAGACCGTGGCGGCTAGCGGTCGGTGACCGACCCCCAGAAGCCGGCGGTGCGCCATCCGCCATCCTTTGAGCGCGGGCAGATCGACGACCCGAAGCTGTCGGCGGCGCTGCGCCAGCTGGAGCTCACGGTCAAGCGCAAGCTCGACGGTGTGCTGCACGGCGATCATCTCGGCCTGATCCCGGGGCCGGGCAGCGAGCCGGGGGAGTCGCGCGAGTACCAGCCCGGCGACGACGTCCGGCGGATGGACTGGGCCGTTACCGCGCGCACCATGCACCCGCACGTCCGGCAGATGATCGCCGACCGCGAACTGGAGACCTGGATGGTGGTCGACATGTCGGCCAGCCTGGACTTCGGCACCACGGTGTGCGAGAAGCGCGACCTGGCGGTGGCCGCCGCGGCGGCGATCACCTTCCTCAACAGCGGCGGCGGCAACCGGCTCGGCGCGATCATCGCTACCGGCGCGACCATCACCCGGGTCCCGGCCCGCTCCGGGCGCCAGCACGAGCAGACGCTGTTGCGCACCATCGCCACCACGCCCAAGGCGCCGGTGGGGGTGCGCGGCGACCTGGCGACCGCGATCGACGCGTTGCGCCGGCCCGAACGCCGCCGCGGCATGGCCGTCATCATCAGCGACTTCCTCGGCCCCATCAACTGGATGCGCCCGCTGCGGGCGATCGCGGCCCGCCACGAGGTGCTGGCGATCGAGGTGCTCGACCCGCGCGACGTCGAGCTGCCCGACATCGGCGACGTCGTGTTGCAGGACGCCGAAACCGGCGTCACCCGGGAATTCACCATCGACGCCCAGCTGCGTGACGACTTCTCCAAGGCGGCCGCGGCGCACCGCGCGGAGGTGTCCCGCACCATCCGCAGCTGCGGGGCCCCGGTGCTGACGCTGCGCACCGACCGGGACTGGATCGCCGACATCGTCCGCTTCGTCGAGTCCCGCCGGCGCGGGGCACTGGCGGGCCGGCAGTGACACTGCCCCTCCTGGGCCCGATGACGCTGTCGGGCTTCGCGCACGCATGGTTTTTCCTCTTCCTCTTCGCGGCCGTCGGGTTGGCTGCGCTCTACATCGTGCTGCAGCTGGCGCGGCAGCGGCGGATGCTGCGGTTCGCCAACATGGAGCTGCTGGAAAGCGTTGCGCCGCAACGTCCCTCGCGGTGGCGGCACGTGCCGGCGATCCTGCTGGTGTTGGCGCTGGTGCTGTTCACGATCGCGATGGCGGGGCCGACGAACGACGTCCGGATTCCGCGCAACCGCGCGGTGGTGATGCTGGTGATCGACGTGTCGCAGTCGATGCGCGCCACCGACGTCCCGCCCAATCGCATGGCGGCGGCGCAGGAGGCCGCCAAGGCGTTCGCCGACGAGCTGACCCCGGGGATCAACCTCGGCCTGATCGAGTACGCGGGCACCGCGACCGTGCTGGTGTCCCCGACGACCAACCGGGAGGCGACCAAGAACGCGCTGGACAAGCTCCAGTTCGCCGACCGCACCGCCACCGGGGAGGGCATCTTCACCGCGCTGCAGGCGATCGCCACCGTCGGCGCGGTGATCGGCGGCGGCGACACGCCGCCGCCCGCGCGCATCGTGTTGTTCTCCGACGGCAAGGAGACGATGCCGACCAACCCGGACAACCCCAAGGGCGCCTTCACCGCCGCGCGCACCGCCAAGGACCAGGGCGTGCCCATCTCGACGATCTCGTTCGGCACGCCCTACGGCTTCGTCGAGATCAACGACCAGCGCCAGCCCGTTCCGGTCGACGACTCGACCATGAAGAAGGTCGCCGAGCTCTCCGGCGGGAACTGGTACAACGCCGCGAGCCTGGCCGAGCTGAAGGCCGTCTATGCGTCGCTGCAGCAGCAGATCGGCTACGAGACGATCAAGGGCGACGCCAGCTCGGGCTGGCTGCGGCTGGGTGCGCTGGTGCTGGCGCTCGCGGGGCTGGCGGCGCTGCTGATCAACCGGCGGCTGCCGACCTGAGTCTTCTTGCGCGTATCTAACCGGGCAGCGATTTTCGGCCGCGGATCTCGCCGTGTGGTTAGGTTCGCCGCGCACGCGCTTGGGTTACTCGGCGAATTATGTCCTCGGGATGGTCCTCGGCGACTACCCGGACCACGATCCACCCGTAACGCTCGAGCATCTCGAGCCGGCGGATGTCCTTTCGGTAGTGGTAGCGATTGGTCGCGTGGTGTGCACCGTCATACTCTGCCGCGACCTTGAGATCCTCCCATCCCATGTCCAAATAGGCTTCTGCCCAACCCCATTCATTGCGGACTGCGATCTGTGTCTGCGGACGCGGAAATCCGGCGCGAATGAGCAGCAGGCGTAGCCAGGTCTCCTTGGGCGATTGCGCACCGCCGTCAACCAGCTCGAGAGCGGCGCGGGCTGCTTTGATGCCACGTCGGCCCCGGTAGCGATCGACCAATTGCTCCACGTCGGCCATTTTCAGATGGGTTGCCTGAATGAGCGCGTCGGTCGCGGCGACGGCGGGGTCCAGCGGGAAACGACTGGCCAGGTCGAGTGCGGTCCGCTCTGGTGTAGTCACGCGCATACCGTCGACGACGCAGACTTCCTCGGCCTCGATGCGGTCTTCCCAGATTTGCACGCGCGGTTCGCGGCGGGCGTTGGTGTCGATGATCGCGGCGGGAAGACTCGCGTTGATCCACTTGGCACCGTGCAGCGCAGAAGCCGAGTAACCGGCCAGAATGCCGCGGCGGCGCGAGCGTAGCCACAACGCCTTCGCGCGCAATTGCGCGGTCAACTCCACATCGCGGGGCACGTAAACGTCTTTGTGAAGCGCGACGTACCGACTGCGCAACCGGTAGGGCGTCAGCGTGCCCGCAGATAGGGCTTCGCTGCCCAGAAAGGGCTCGATCATGGACGAAGTCTGCTGCGTGTTACCGACATCACTGCGCGAGTCGAACCGCACTGCGAAAATCCACCCCGGAAATCGCAGCCAGGTTAGGTTCGCGGGAAGAGCGAGGCGATTTCGGGCGTGCCGCGGGGAGACGATAGGTTGGCCGGGTGACTGAAGTAGCCACCGACGGCGGCAGACCCGCATTTGTATCCCGTTCGGTCCTGGTGACGGGCGGAAACCGGGGGATCGGTCTGGCGATCGCGCAGCGGCTGGCGGCCGACGGGCACAAGGTGGCCATCACGCACCGCGGATCCGGGGCACCCGAGGGGCTATTCGGCGTCGAATGCGACGTCACCGACAACGACGCCGTCGACCGCGCCTTCAAGGAGGTCGAGGAGCACCAGGGCCCGGTCGAGGTGCTGGTGTCCAACGCCGGCATCTCCAAAGACGCCTTCCTGATCCGGATGACCGAGGAGCGGTTCACCGAGGTCATCAACGCCAACCTCACCGGGGCGTTCCGGGTGGCCCAGCGGGCGTCGCGCAGTATGCAGCGCAAGCGGTTCGGCCGCATCATCTTCATCGGGTCGGTGTCCGGCATGTGGGGCATCGGCAATCAGGCCAACTACGCGGCCGCCAAGGCCGGCCTGATCGGCATGGCCCGCTCGATCTCCCGCGAGCTGTCCAAGGCCGGGGTGACCGCCAACGTGGTCGCCCCCGGCTACATCGACACCGAGATGACGCGCGCGCTGGACGAGCGGATCCAGGCGGGCGCACTGGAATTCATCCCGGCCAAGCGGGTCGGCACCGCCGAGGACGTCGCCGGGGCGGTCAGCTTCCTGGCGTCCGAGGACGCGAGCTACATCGCCGGCGCCGTCATCCCCGTCGACGGCGGCATGGGCATGGGCCACTAGTAGAAGGACGGACATGGCAGGACTGCTCGAAGGCAAACGGATTCTGGTCTCCGGGATCATCACCGACTCGTCGATCGCGTTTCACATCGCCAAGGTCGCCCAGGAAGCAGGGGCGCAGCTGGTGCTGACCGGATTCGACCGGTTGCGCCTGATCCAGCGCATCGCGGACCGGCTGCCGGAGAAGGCGCCGCTGATCGAGCTCGACGTGCAGGACGAGAAGCACCTGGCCACGCTGGCCGAGCGGGTGACGGCCGAGATCGGTGAGGGCAACAAGCTGGACGGGGTGGTGCATTCGATCGGCTTCATGCCGCAGACCGGGATGGGCATCAACCCGTTCTTCGACGCCCCGTACGAGGATGTGTCGAAAGGCATTCACATTTCCGCCTTTTCGTACGCCTCGCTGGCCAAGGCGCTGCTGCCGATCATGAACCCCGGTGGCTCCATCGTCGGCATGGACTTCGACCCGTCGCGCGCGATGCCGGCCTACAACTGGATGACGGTGGCCAAGAGCGCGCTGGAGTCGGTGAACCGATTCGTGGCGCGCGAGGCCGGGCCTTACGGCGTGCGCTCGAATCTCGTTGCGGCCGGCCCGATCCGGACGCTGGCGATGAGCGCGATCGTCGGCGGCGCCCTCGGCGAGGAGGCCGGGGCCCAGATGCAGCTGCTCGAGGAGGGCTGGGACCAGCGCGCACCGATCGGCTGGAACATGAAGGATCCGACGCCGGTCGCCAAGACGGTTTGCGCGCTGCTTTCGGAGTGGCTGCCGGCCACCACCGGAACCATCATCTACGCCGACGGCGGCGCCAGCACCCAGTTGCTCTAAGCACCAATGGATTTCGACGCGGTCCTGCTGCTGTCCTTCGGCGGCCCGGAAGGGCCCGATCAGGTGCGGCCGTTCCTGGAGAACGTGACGCGGGGCCGCAACGTGCCGCCCGAGCGCCTCGACGAGGTCGCCGAGCACTACCTGCATTTCGGCGGGGTGTCGCCGATCAACGGCATCAACCGCGCCCTGATGGACGAGCTGCGCGCGGTACTGGATCTGCCGGTGTATTTCGGCAACCGCAACTGGGAGCCCTACGTCGAGGACACCGTCGCCACCATGCGCGACACCGGCGTTCGCCGTGCCGCGGTGTTCACCACGTCGGCGTGGAGCGGCTATTCCAGCTGCACCCAGTACGTCGAAGACATCGCCCGCGCCCGCCGGGTGGCCGGGCCGGGCGCGCCCGAATTGGTGAAGCTACGGCCCTACTTCGACCATCCGCTCTTCGTCGAGATGTTCGCCGGCGCAGTCGCCGCCGCGGCCGAGACCGTGCCGGACGACGCGCGGCTGGTCTTCACCGCGCACTCGGTCCCGGTGGCCGCCGACGACCGCTTCGGCCCCCGGCTCTACAGCCGCCAAGTCGCCTATGCCACAAGGCTCGTCGCGGCGGCCGCCGGCTACACCGACTACGACCTGGCCTGGCAGTCGCGCTCGGGACCGCCCCAGGTCCAGTGGCTGGAGCCGGACGTGGGCGACCACCTTGCAACGCTGACCACCAAGGCCGTCATCGTCTGCCCGATCGGGTTCGTCGCCGACCACATCGAGGTGGTGTGGGACCTCGACCACGAGTTGCGAATACAGGCCGAGGCCGCGGGCATGGCCTTCGCCCGCGCGGCAACCCCCAACGCCGACAGGCGATTCGCCCGCCTCGCCGCCGACCTGATCGACGAGCTCCGGCACGGCAGTCCGCCGAATCGGGTGGGTGGAAGGGATCCCGTGCCGGGGTGCCTCGCCAGCGTCAACGGCGCGGCGTGCCGCCCGCCGCACTGCGTGGCGCAGCAACAGGATTAGTCCGCCCAGGCCGAGTGCAGGATCGCGTCGACCGCGGCCATCCGCGCCGACCGCACCACCGTGGTCAGCGGGCGCAGCGCGTCGGTTGCGATCTGTGCCTGCGACGACGACTGGGTGATCCCCGCGGCGATGCGGTCCGCGGGGGAGTCGGACCGGCTCAGCCCGGCGCTGACCGCGATGATGGCGTCGACGTGCGCGGCGTTCTCCAGCACCCGCAGCGCGCGCGACGGCGCATGCTCGGGAATGCGGTGCTGCCGTGCAGATTCCAGCAGCTGCTCGACGAGCCCGCGCGGATCGTCGACGTCCGATGCGGCGCCCAACCCGATGGCGCCGAGCGCATCCGCGGCCGAGCGCACGGCGGACCGCAGGGCGTATTCCGCGTCGCCGAGCTCGTACGGGTGCGGCGGGGCCGCGCCGGGCAGCGAGTACACCGTCCAGGACAGCGCGCACAATTCGTGCAGGCTCGCGTCCTCGTCGGGCCCGTCCAGGTCGCCGTAGCTGAACTCGGGGACCAGGCCGACGGCGGAGGTCGGATCGTCGGGGTCGGTGATGATCACCGCCTCGCCGGCGGCCAGCGCGTCGCTCTCGAACTGCGTTCCCGCCGCCAGCCCGCGCACGTCCCCGGGCACCGGCAGAACCAAGTTGATCGTCCCCCGCAAACGACCTGGCCACGCGGAGGCCGCCGAAACCGCCGGCCGGCCAACCGCCGCGCGCAGCGTTTGCAGCAGCGTGACCGTCCCGGCGTCGTGGACATCGGGCCACGGCAGTCCCGTGTGCCCGGCCGCGACGGCATCATACGCGGTGACCGATTGCTTTGGCGCCCAAAGGGATAACGCGTCCAACACATCGTCGGGCGCGGCCTTTCCCGCGAGCCAGGCGTTGGCCCACAGGGACAGCGAGACACTCGGACACCACATGATCTCGGAGTGTAGTTGTTTGGTCCGGCAAAGGCGGATTACGCGTATTCTGACCGCATGCCCGCCGCGGTGATTTGGCTCATATTCGCGCTGGTGCTTGCCGGTGCGGAGGCGCTGACCGGCGACATGTCCCTGTTGATGCTTTCCGGGGGCGCGCTGGCCGCCGCGGGCAGCACCTGGCTGCTGGGGTTGCCGCTCTGGGCCGACGCGTCGGTGTTCGTGGTCGTTTCGGTGCTGCTGCTGGTGTTGGTGCGGCCGGCGCTGCGGCGGCGGCTCACGCCCGCGAAGGGCCTGCCGACGGGCATCAAGGCGCTGGAGGGCAAGAGCGCGCTGGTCCTGGACCGCGTCGCGCGCGACGAGGGCCAGGTGAAGCTGGACGGCCAGGTATGGACGGCCCGGCCACTCAACGACAACGATGTCTACGAGCCCGGCGACCGGGTGACGGTCATGCAGATCAACGGCGCCACCGCGGTGGTGTTCAAGGACATGTAATCCCTCTGGAAAAATAGGAGGAAGCACGATGGCTGGGGTTGCTCTTTTAATAGTGGCGCTTGTGATCATCGTCTTTGGGATCGTCGTGGTGGCGAAGTCCGTTGCGCTGATCCCGCAGGCCGAGGCCGCGGTGATCGAACGCCTGGGCCGTTACAGCCGCACGGTCAGCGGGCAGCTGACGCTGCTGGTGCCGTTCATCGACCGCGTGCGCGCCCGCGTGGACCTGCGCGAGCGGGTGGTGTCGTTCCCGCCGCAGCCGGTGATCACCGAGGACAACCTGACCCTCAACATCGACACCGTGGTCTACTTCCAGGTCACCGTCCCGCAGGCGGCGGTCTACGAGATCAGCAACTACATCGTCGGCGTCGAGCAGCTCACCACGACCACGCTGCGCAACGTGGTCGGCGGGATGACCCTGGAGCAGACGCTGACCTCCCGCGACATGATCAACGGCCAGCTGCGCGGCGTGCTCGACGAGGCGACGGGCCGCTGGGGCCTGCGGGTCGCCCGGGTGGAGCTGCGCAGCATCGACCCGCCGCCGTCGATCCAGGCCTCGATGGAAAAGCAGATGAAGGCCGACCGGGAGAAGCGGGCGATGATCCTGACGGCCGAAGGTAGTCGCCAGGCGGCGATTACCCAGGCCGAGGGTGAGAAGCAGTCGCAGATCCTGGCCGCCGAGGGCGCCAAGCAGGCCGCGATCCTGGCCGCCGAGGCCGACCGGCAGTCCCGCATGCTGCGGGCGCAGGGCGAGCGCGCCGCGGCCTATCTGCGGGCGCAGGGTCAGGCCAAGGCCATCGAGAAGACGTTCGCCGCGATCAAGGCCGGCCGGCCCACCCCGGAGATGCTGGCCTACCAGTACCTGCAGACGCTGCCGGAGATGGCACGCGGTGATGCCAACAAGGTGTGGGTGGTGCCCAGCGACTTCAGCGCCGCGCTGCAGGGCTTCACCAGGCTGCTGGGCGCCCCGGGCGAGGACGGAGTGTTCCGGTTCCAGCCGTCCCCAGTGGAGGACGCGCCCAAGCACAGCGCCGACGACGACGCCGAAGTGGCCGACTGGTTCTCCACCGAAACCGACCCGGCGATCGCCCAGGTGGTGGCCAAGGCCGAGGCGATCGCCCGCCAGCCGGTGGACGGCCAGCCGGGGGCGCCGCCGGAGTTGACCCCATAGGCTGGCCGCATGAGCGCGCTGACATCACCGAAAACCTATGCGGCGCTTGCCGTCTTCCATGCCGTCGACGCGGTGGCCTGCGGGGTCCAGGTGGCCCCGATCAAAAAGGTTCTGGACGACCTGGGGGTGCCGGACGAGATTCGGCCCGTGCTGCCGGTCGTCAAGGCGGCTGCGGCGGTCGGCCTGCTCTCGGTCACCCGGTTCCCCGGCCTGGCCAGGCTGACGACGGCGATGCTGACGCTGTACTTCACCCTGGCCGTCGGCGCGCACATCCGGGCACGGGACAAGGTCGTCAATGCCCTTCCCGCCGCCACGTTCTTGGCCACTTTCGCGGCCATGACGGTGAAAGGCCCGGATCGGGACTAGTTGCCAAGCGTTGCGGGTAAGTCATTTACCCAATGAGTCGAAAAGCTGAGGTCCACGCCGCCGACAGGCGCGCGGCGCATCGGTCTATCCAGGGCACGGCCATCGGCAACTTCATGGAGGCGTACGACTTCACCCTGTTCAGCCTCGTCGCCACCCTCCTCGCGCAGACCTTCTATCCCGGGGGCAATTCCGGGGCGGGCAACCTGATCGCCACGTTCGGCACGATGACGGCGGGATTCGTGGTCCGGCCCCTGGGCGGGTTCATCTTCGGCCCGCTCGGCGACCGCATCGGGCGCAAGCCCGTGCTGGTGATGACGATCTCGCTGATGGCGGTGTGCGGCGCCGCCACCGGTGTGCTGCCCGGCTACCACGCCATCGGGATCTGGGCGCCCGTCCTGCTCACGGTCATTCGCATCGGCCAGGGACTCTCCTCGGGCGGCGAATACGCGGGCGCGATGACGTTCATCGCCGAACACGCCCCGGACCACAAACGCGGGACGCTGGCCGGGTTTCTGCCGGTGGGGACGCTGGCCGGCTTCGTGGTGGGCGCCGTGCTGGTGACGGGGCTGCAGACGGCCCTGCCGAGCGCCGACATGCTGGCCTGGGGCTGGCGCATACCGTTCCTGCTGGCCGCGCCGTTGGGCCTCGTCGCGGTTTACCTGCGCTCGCGGATCGACGAGTCGCCCGGTTACGAGAAGGTGCACAAGGTCGCGCTGCCTATCTCGGTTCGCACCCAATTCACGTTGACGGTCGTGCGGCAGTGGAAAGGGCTGCTGATCTGCCTCGGTGTCGAGCTCGCGGTCACCGACACCAGCTACATGGTCAGCGGGTACGTGCCGACCTACCTGAAGAAGACCGCGGGCGTGGGGGACACCGCGGCCCTGGTGATGGTCCTGATGGTGCTGGCCGTCCTGACGATCGGCGTGCTCCTCGTCGCGATGCTGTCCGACCGGATCGGCGTCAAACCGCTGATGTGGACGGGCTGCGGGCTGCTGATCGCGGTGTCGCTGCCGGCATTCGCGTTGATGCGGTTCGGCGGGGCGTATCCGACGAAGTTCGCCGGCGTGGCGCTGGTCGGGCTGCCCATGCTCTTCCTGAGCAGCCTCGAACCGGCGATCCTGCCCGCGCTGTTTCCCACCCACGTGCGCTACGGCGCGGTGTCGATCGGCTTCAACATCGCGGTTTCGGCCTTCGGCGGCACCACCCCGCTGATCGCCGAGACGCTGGTCGCCGGGACCGGAAACCCGATGATGCCGGCCTACATGCTGATGTTCGCCGGGCTGGTCGGCGCCATCACCCTGTTCTTCGCCCCGGAGGTGTCGGGCAAGCCGTTGCTGGGTTCAACGGACCTGGTCGGGGCTCAGCGCGGCAGCGGCGGCGCCGGTATGACGCCGGGCGTCGGCGCCGGTGTGGTGCCCGACGGCGGAGCCGGGTAGACGCAACCGGGCGCCGCGTTCGACCCCAGGGGCGGCGGATACGGCGGCGGGGGCAGCTGCACGCGGACCGTGAAGACCAATCCGGTGATCGCGAAGGCGGCGATCGCGCCGAGCGCCAAACCCACCAGCCCCACGCCGATTACGACGAGCGTGGAGTGGCGACGGACGGGGGGATTGGTGTCGTTGGAGGTCATGCTGGTTCCCCTGGTCGTCGGATGTGGGTATCTGAGGACGCTACTGTCCGGACGTGCCCTCGGGGATCGACACCGAACAGGTAATGCCCGGCGCTCGCAGGATCCGCCGGTCCAAAGTCACCAATGGGGCCGTGATGGTCTCGGCGAGCGCGACGTAGGCGGCGTCGTAGCTGGATAGATTCGCCCGCAGCTCCCAAGCGCGCGTCGCCAGCACGTCGTACGGCCAGAACTCGATCGGCAGATCGAGCAGGTCGGCGTGCGCTTGAGCGGCCTGGTCGGCCCCGATCACCCCGCCGCGCTCCGCGCGCCTGATGACGTTGGCGCATTCGTAGGGCAGCAACGTCGGTGCGAAAAGTTCCGCGTCCGCCAGACGCCCGGTTGCCCATTGCCCGTCGCCGCCCGAATCCAGCAGAAGGGCTATGACCGCCGACGCGTCGCAGACGACACGCCCGGTCACCGGCGCTCGGCGTCCTTGGCCGCGAGGATGGCGGCCGCGTCGAGGCGCGCTTGCGTTGCGTCGACCCTGGCGCGGGCCCGGGCGATGACATCCCGTGGTGTTGGCTTGTCCGCCGTGGCGACGAGCAGGCCGCGAAGGTATTCCTGTAGCGACTGGCCCGACCGGGCTGCACGAGCGGCCAGTTCGTCGCGAACGTCCCCGGGAACGCCCCGGATCGTGATAGCCACCATGCCTGCAGATTAGCATTGATGCAGGCATTATGCAGTCACTGAAACTGTCCGCGTCGGGCGGTTTCTTCAGGTTCGCTTCAGACGGCGGCGCGACGGCAGCCCGAGAATGAAACGATGAGCGATCGAACCCCCACCAGGCAGGCGGCGGCGCGGGTGCTGGTCGTGGAGGATTCGGAGGCGATCCGCGAGATGGTCGGTGAGGCATTGACCGACGCCGGGTACGTGACCGCGGTCCGCCCCGACGGCGCCGGGCTCGAGGACGCGTTGGAGGGCTTCCGGCCCGACCTGGTGATCCTGGATGTGATGCTGCCCGGCCGGGACGGTTTCGCGCTGATCGACGTGGTCCGGGACTGGGGCGGGGCCGGAATCGTGTTGCTCACCGCCCGCGACGGGTTGCCGGATCGGATCCGGGGGCTCGACGGCGGGGCCGACGACTACGTGGTCAAACCCTTCGAACTGGCCGAGCTGCTCTCGCGGGTCGGCGCGGTGCTGCGCCGCGGCGGCCGGTTGCCCTCGGCGGTTCAATTCGGCGACCTGACCCTCGACCTGGAGGCCGGAGTCGCCTCGCGATCGGGTAACCCGTTGGCGCTGACCGGCACCGAGCTCAGGCTGCTGGGCTTCCTGGTGGAGCAGCGCGGCCGGATCGTCAGCACGGGCCAAATCCTGAACGCGGTGTGGGGTTACGACGCCTACGACGCCAACCTGGTGCACGTCCACGTCAGCGGGCTGCGGCGCAAGCTCGAGGCGCACGGCCCGCGCGTCCTGCACACCGTGCGGGGCATCGGTTACCGCCTGCAGGCGGTGCGGCCATGACGGGGACAACGCGGACACCGTCGCTGCGGCGTCGGGTGATCGTGATGGTGCTCGGCCTGCTCACCGTGCTGCTGGTGGTGCTCGGGGTCGCGATCGACCTGGTCGTCGGATCGCAGGCCCGCCGCGATCTGCACGATCGATTGATGGCGACGGCGGCGCGCGCGGACGCCTTGGCCGCCGCCAACACTCCACCCGAGCGCCTGGTCGCGCAGCTCGGTGGCGGCGGCATCCGCGCGCTGCTGATCACCCCGGATGGAACCAGCTACGGCGACCACGCGATAAGCCCCGACACCACGGCGGGGGCGACCGAGCTGCCGCCCGCGCCGCCGCCGTGGGGCCCGCCACCTCCGCCGTGGGGGCCGCCCCCACCACCGCCCCCGTGGGGCCCACCGCCGCCACCGCCCCCGGACGCCACCGCCGCGGTCGTCGTGCACCCGCTGAACACCGGCGGAAAGGTGATCCTGGTTGCCGACACGACCCAGACGACCGCGCTGCTGCGCCGGCTGCGCGAGGTCATGGTGGTGGCGAGCTTGGCCATCCTCGCCGCCGCCGGTCTGCTGCTCATCCTGGTCACCGGCGCCGCGCTGCGTCCCCTCGACCGGCTCACCACCCTGGCTCGATCCATCACCACCGGCGACCGGGGTAGGCGCCTGCGTCCCGACCGCCCGAGCACCGAATTAGGCCGCGCGGCTGCGGCTTTCGACGGCATGCTCGACGCCCTGGAAGCCTCCGAGGACCGGGCCCGGCAGTCCGCCGAGTCCGCGCAGCGCGCCGAGGCGGCGACCAGGAGATTCCTCGTCGACGCCGCGCACGAGCTGCGCACGCCGATCGCCGGCATCCAGGTAGCCGCCGAGCAGCTCGTCAGCAACGCCGGCCAGCATCAACACGACGATGCGGCCCGCGGCCAGTATCGCCGCGCCAGCCTGTTGCTGTCCGACGCCCGCCGCGCCGGACGCCTGGTGGCCGACATGCTGGACCTGAGCCGCATCGACGCCGGGCTGCCGCTGGATCTGCAGGACGTCGACCTCGCCGCCTTGCTCGATGCCGAAGCCGACCGGGCGGCGATGCTCGCGCCGCGTGTCACGGTCGTCCGGACCGGCCTGGACGAACTCGAGGTCAAAGCCGACCCGACCCGGCTGGCCCAGATCTTGTCCAACCTGCTCGACAACGCCCGGAGGTACACCCCCGCGGGCGGCGGCATCCACATCGAGCTCCGCTCCGACGACTACATGGCAGAGGTGATCGTCACCGACACCGGCCCCGGCATTCCCGCCGACGAGCGCGACCGCATCTTCGAGCGGCTGGTACGCCTCGACGCCGGGCGCGCCCGCGACCACGGCGGCGCCGGGCTGGGCCTACCGATCGCCAGGGCGCTGGCGCGCGCGCATGGCGGAGAGCTGACGTGTCTGCCGCGCGAGGGCGGGGCCCAGTTCCGGCTCACCCTGCCGCTCGACGCGCACGTGAATTGAGGGAGCGGTGGCCGCCCAACCGGATTGATTGAGGCGACCACCGCTCGTCAGTGTCCGGACGGCCGGCGTCAGAATCCCGGCGGCGGTGGAGGTGCTCCGCCGGGGTGCTGCCCAAATGGTCCGCCCGGCGCACCGGGCCCGGGCGGGGGAGCCCCGAACGGTCCGCCCGGACCCCCCGGACCGGGCGGTTGCGGTCCGGGTTGCCCCGGTGCCGGTGGTGGCGGCGGCGGATCAGCGCCGGCCACCGCGGCGCCGAAACCCGCCGTGGCCATCCCGAGGGCTCCCGCGAGCAACGAACCGGCGATCACTTGCTTGATGTTCATTAACCGTTTCTCCTTTTTGTTTGTTAGTGGGCCTGCGGCGGCGACGACGGCGGGGACGCCGGTCCGGCGGGGGGAGCGGGGACGCCGGGCTGCGGCGGCTGGCCCGGCGGCGGGCCGGCCCAGGGCGGCGGCGGTGCGTGCCAGCCAAACGGCGGTGGCGGCGGGGGGCCCAGGGCACCCGGCGGCGGCGGAAAACCCCAGCCCGGCGGCGGGGGCGCGGGGGCCCAGAGGCCGATCAGGGTGGCGGCCCCGAACGCGCCGACGACGAGCCCGGCCAATCCGGTGCCGACGGCGACACCGAGCGGGTGCCGCTGCAGGACCGAAGGTGGAGTTGCGGGTTGGGTGGTTTGGGTGGGTTCCTCGTCGGTCACTGTGCCTCCTCGTTGCTCGGGGTGATGCCGGCGACGGTAGGAAGCGGATCTGAAATCAACCTGAAGAGCGGCTCGTAGCGCTCAGATCTTCAGGTTCGGTTCAGAATCGCCGAGGCGACGTCAGGTGACGACGGCCGGCTCGGCCGAACGCTCGTCTCCCTGGATCCTCCGGCGGTGGTGGCGCCGGAAGTGGCGGATCTCGACGATCAGCCCCGTCAGCCCTAAAGCGCCGGTGCACAGGGATACCAGCAGCAGCAGCGGGCTGGGGTGACTGGCGAGGGCGTCGCCGAGGATCACCACGGCCGCGGTCCCGGGCAGCAGACCGGCCAGCGTTGCCAGGGTGTACGGCGCCAGCCGCACGGCTGACGCGCCCGCGGCGTAGTTGATCGCCGAAAACGGCACGGCGGGGATCAACCTCAGCGAGAAGACGGCCAGCCAGCCGCGTTCGCGCAACCGCTCGTCGACCGTGTCGATCGAGCGATGGCGAACCAGGCGGTTGAGCTGCCACCCGGCCGCGCGCACCAGCAGCAGCGCGAGCACCGCGCTCGCGGTGCTGGCGACCACCGCGATGGCGACCCCCAGCAAGGGGCCGAACAGCAGCCCGGCGGCCAGGGTGAACGCGGTGCGGGGGACCGGCACCACCGTGACCACGATGTGCGCGGCCAGGAACGCCAACGGGAACCAGGGGCCCACCGACTCCGCCCAGTCCCGCATCTGCACCGGCGTCGGCAGCGGAAGCCAGGTGGCCGCCACGATCAGCACTGTGATACCGACCACTGCCGCGACCGTTCGGGGCCCGGACAGCTGCCGGGCCGTCACGGCCAGGGCGCGGCCGACGTCGCGCAGTCGCTCGGTGATTTTGCAGGTGGCGGAAGCCGTCACGCCTGTCAAGGGTACGGGGAACGGTCGAATAAGTCCTTTCGCGAGCCTGGCGTTTCATCGCCGCACGCAACCGGCGCGCCGCGCTGGGCGCCCGGCGCGGTTTTTTGCCGGGAGGCCCGATCAATTAGCCTCGTCAGTAATTGGCAGAGCCCCGTTTACTGGGAAAAAGGGAGCAATCGGTGTCCATTGATGTACCCGAACTCGCCGGCCTGGAAGAGGTTCGCGGGCGTTGGCGCACGGCCGTCGCCGGTGTGCTCTCGAAGAGCTCGCGCAAGGATCCCGACCAACTGGGGGACGAGCCCGAACGGCTGCTGGAAACCCCGACCTATGAGGGGATCCCCGTTCGGGCGCTCTATACCGCACTCGACCAGCTCCCCGAACCGGCGCTGCCCGGCGAGTGGCCCTACGTGCGCGGCGCCGACGCGACCCGCGACGTCGACGCCGGCTGGAAGGTCGCCGAGGTTTTTCCCGCGCCGGGCTGCGACGACCCCAACGCCGCGGTGCTGGCCGCCCTCACCGACGGCGTCAGCGCGCTGCTGGTGCGCGTGGGAGAGTCCGGCGTGGCGGCCGGCGACCTCGGGCAGCTGCTCTCGGGGGTGTACCTGGATCTGGTGCCGGTGATCCTCGACGCGGGCGCCCACTACGCCGACGCCTGCGACGCCCTGCTGGCGTTGGTCGACGGGCTCGATGCCGACAAGCGCGACGCCCTGTCGATCGACCTGGGCGCGGACCCGCTGACCGCGACGCTGAGCGGCCGGGGATCCCCGTCGGCCGAGCAGGTGGTGGCCGTGGCAACGCGGGTGGCCGGGAACCACGGCGTGCGAGCGATCACCGTCGACGGCCCCGCCTTCCACAACCTGGGCGCCGACGCGAGCTGGGAGCTGGCCGGCGGCCTCGCGGCCGCGGTGGCCTACCTGCGCCTGCTCACCGAGGCCGGGATCCCGGCCGGACAAGCGTTGCGGCAGATCAGCTTCCGGCTGTCCGCCGACGACGACCAGTTCATGACCATCGCCAAGATCCGCGCCGCGCGTCAGCTGTGGGCGCGCGTCGCCGAGGTCGTCGGCGAGCCGGCGGCCGGCGCGGCGGTGGTGCACGCGCAGACCTCGCTGCCGATGATGACCCAGCGCGACCCGTGGGTGAACATGCTGCGCGGCACGGTGGCCGCCTTCGGTGCGGGCGTCGGCGGCGCCGACACCGTGGTGGTGTTGCCGTTCGATGTGGCGATCCCGGGCGGCTTTCCCGGCGTCGGGCGCGGCTTCGCGCGCCGCATCGCCCGCAACACCCAGCTGCTGCTGCTGGAGGAGTCCCACGTCGGACGGGTGTTGGACCCGGCCGGCGGGTCCTGGTACGTCGAGGACCTCACCGAGCAGCTGGCCCAGCGGGCGTGGCAGCAGTTCCAGGCCACCGAAGAGCGGGTCGCCCGCGGCGGGTTCGCCGAAGCCCGCGACTACATCGCCGAGCAGATCGCCGACGTCGCCGCGCGGCGCGCCGACGACATCGCGCACCGTCGCACCGCGATCACCGGCGTTAACGAATACCCCAACCTCGAGGAACCGCCCCTGCCGCAAGGGGATTCGGCATCCGGAGTCCGGCGCTACGCGGCGGAGTTCGAGGCGCTGCGGGACCGTTCCGACGCATTCCTGGCGCGCACGGGTTCCCGCCCCAAGGCGTTGCTGCTGCCGCTCGGCCCGTTGGCCGAGCACAACATCCGGACGACGTTCGCGGCCAACCTGCTCGCGTCGGGCGGCGTCGAGGCGATCAACCCAGGGCCGGTCGACGCCGCCGGGGTCGCGGCCGCGGTGGCCGACGCCGACTCGACAGTGGCCATCATCTGCGGCACCGACAAGCGCTATCACGAGGAGGTTTCGGGCGTGGTCGAGGCGGCCCGGGGCGCCGGTGTGACGAGGGTCTACCTCGCGGGCCCGGAGCGGGCGCTGGCCGATCTGGACGACACCGCACCGAGGCCGGACGAGTTCCTGACCGCGAAAATCAATGCGGTGGAAGCCTTGTCGAATCTGCTCACCCGGTTGGGAGCGTAGCCACCATGACGATGACGACACCCGCCGTCGGCAACTTCTCCGACATCCCGCTGCACGGCGATCGCGAAGTGCCCGCGCCCACGGAGGCCGCCGCCCGTAAGTACATCGGCGCCGACTGGCACACGCCCGAGGGCATCGACGTCAAGCCGGTGTACATCGCCGCCGATCGTGCGGCCGCGGCGGCCGAGGGCTATCCGCTGAACAGTTTCCCGGGCGAGCCCCCCTTCGTGCGCGGCCCCTACCCGACGATGTACGTCAACCAACCGTGGACAATCCGCCAGTACGCCGGGTTCTCCACCGCGGCGGATTCCAACGCCTTCTACCGCCGCAACCTCGCCGCCGGCCAAAAGGGCCTTTCGGTGGCCTTCGACCTGGCCACCCACCGCGGCTACGACTCCGACCACCCCCGCGTCCAGGGCGACGTCGGAATGGCCGGTGTGGCAATCGATTCCATCCTCGACATGCGGCAGCTGTTCGACGGCATCGATTTGTCGGCGGTGTCGGTCTCGATGACCATGAACGGCGCCGTGCTGCCGATCCTGGCGCTGTACGTGGTGGCCGCCGAGGAGCAGGGGGTGCCACCGGAGAAGCTGGCCGGCACCATCCAGAACGACATCCTCAAAGAGTTCATGGTGCGCAACACCTACATCTATCCGCCCAAGCCGTCGATGCGCATCATCTCCGACATCTTCGCCTACACCAGCGCCAAGATGCCCAAGTTCAACTCCATCTCGATCTCCGGCTATCACATCCAAGAGGCCGGTGCCACAGCGGATTTGGAGCTGGCCTACACCCTGGCCGACGGTGTCGACTACATCAAGGCGGGCCTGGACGCCGGGCTGGACATCGACAAGTTCGCGCCCCGGCTGTCGTTCTTCTGGGGCATCGGCATGAACTTCTTCATGGAGGTCGCCAAGCTGCGCGCCGGCCGGCTGCTGTGGAGCGAACTGGTCGCGGGATTCGGCGCCAAGAACCCCAAATCCCTTTCCCTGCGCACGCACTCGCAGACCTCGGGCTGGTCGCTGACCGCCCAGGACGCCTTCAACAACGTCGCGCGCACCTGCATCGAGGCCATGGCCGCCACCCAGGGGCACACGCAGTCGCTGCACACCAACGCGCTGGACGAGGCGCTGGCGCTGCCCACCGACTTCTCGGCCCGGATCGCGCGCAACACCCAGCTGCTCTTGGCGCAGGAGTCGGGGACCACCAGGCCGATCGACCCGTGGGGCGGCTCCTATTACGTGGAGTGGCTGACGCACCGGCTCGCGGAAGCCGCGCGCGGCCACATCGCCGAGATCGCCGAGCACGGCGGCATGGCGCAGGCCATCGACGACGGCATCCCCAAGATGCGCATCGAGGAGGCGGCCGCGCGCACCCAGGCCCGCATCGACTCGGGCCAGCAGCCCGTGATCGGCGTCAACAAGTACCAGGTCGACGAGGACCAGGAAATCGAGGTGCTCAAGGTCGAGAACAGCCGGGTGCGCGCCGAGCAGTTGGCGAAACTGAAGGACCTGCGCGCCGGCCGGGACTCCTCGGCCGTCGACGCCGCGCTGGCGGAGCTGTCGCGGGCCGCCGCCGCCACCGGCCGGGCGGGCGAGGATGGGCTGGGCAACAACCTGCTGGCGCTGGCCATCGACGCGGCCCGGGCCAAGGCCACCGTCGGCGAGATTTCCGATGCACTGGAAAAGGTGTATGGCCGTCACCAGGCGGAGATCCGTACTATCGCCGGGGTCTACCGTCACGAGGCCGGAAAGGCGACCAACATCGCAACCGCCACCGAATTGGTCCAGAAGTTCGCCGAGGCCGACGGTCGCCGGCCCCGGATCCTGGTGGCCAAGATGGGCCAGGACGGCCACGACCGTGGGCAGAAGGTGATCGCGACGGCGTTCGCCGACATCGGCTTCGACGTCGACGTCGGGTCGCTGTTCTCCACGCCCGAGGAAGTGGCCCGGCAGGCCGCCGACAACGACGTGCACGTGATCGGGGTGTCGTCGCTGGCCGCCGGCCACCTGACGCTGGTGCCGGCGCTGCGCGACGCGCTGGCCGAGGTGGGACGGCCCGACATCATGATCGTGGTGGGTGGCGTCATCCCGCCCGGCGACTTCGACGAGCTGTACGCCGCCGGGGCGACCGCCATCTTCCCGCCCGGAACCGTGATCGCCGACGCCGCGATCGGCCTGCTGCACAAGCTGGCCGAGCGGCTTGAATACAAGCTGGATTAGCGCGCATTTGCCAAATGCGTTGGTGATCTTGGGTTGTCGCCGGCGCACCCGAATCATGGCCCGATTCTGACGGTCCTGCATTCATTTCCCTGCGATCGGCCGATAGAAACACGCGTATTTTGTAAGCCGTCCTACATTTCGCGCCCGAAAAATTCTTCCGCCAAGGGGATCAGAATCGCTGCGCGTCCGTTCTGCGTCCGCTACTATCCGGCAAACGCCTTATCGGGAAGGCGCATTTGATGTTACTGGACGCTTCGACTTACCCAGCGGATCACTATATTCCGCGTCGATACCCGCACCTCGCCGACCGAATCTCATTAGTTTATCTACTGACCTCGACCTGGGTGATCGTCTGGCTTATCGCCCATATGTATTTCCAGAGGGTCGTCTTTTCCAACGATTTATGGTGGTTGCAGTACTACGTCGGCAATTACGCGGCGGGATTCGTACGACGCGGGCTCGGCGGTGAACTGATCCGCATATTCGCCCCCGGCGACTACTTCACCGCCGCCTACGCGATCCTGTGGGCGTCGATCGTGGTTTGGCTGGTCGCCCTCGGCGTGCTGACGTGGCGGATTCTCAACACGGGAACCGGATCCCAGCGCAAGGTGATGCTGGCCCTGCTCGTTCCGGTGCTGCCCTTCTCGCTTTCCTACGCCATCTACAGCCCCCATCCCGAACTCTTCGGCATGACCGCGCTGCTGGCCTACTGCATCTCCCTCACCGCGGTGAGAACCGCCCGCGCCCGATTGATCCTCAGCGCCGGTTACGGACTGGCGATAGCCGTGCTGGCGTACCTGCACGAGGCGATTCCGCTCGAGTTCGCGCTCGGAGCGGTTCTGGCGATCGTCGTTCTCGCGAAGGATTCGGGGCGTGGTACTCGGCGGATGTGCGCCGTCTTGGCGGTCGGTCCGGGGATTGCCGCGACGTTGTCGGTCGCCGCGCTGGGGCGCCGCGACGTCGCGGCGCAGTTGTGCGCCCAGCTCCCGCACGGCTTGATCGAGCATCCGTGGGGGGTTTCCACCACGCCGCAGAAAGCGCTCGACTATATGCTCGGTCGTGTCGAGAGCCGCACGGATTTTCACGACTTCATGTGTAATAAGGTGATCCCGATTTTCGACTCCGACACGGCCGGCGCCGTGTACATGGTTTTGCATTGGGGCTTCTTCCCGTTGCTCGGCGCGTTCGTCCTCGGGGTGGTGTACTTCGCCGGCACAGCAGGGACAATCCGCTATTTCTCCGGTGTTCCGATCCGCGCTTTCCTCGGCGAATTGCGCCACAATCTCGTGTTGCCGTTGCTCGGGGCGGCATTGGTGGTTCCGCTGTTTGTCACCGCCGTCGACTGGACTCGGTGGTGGATTTTGATCACGTTCGACGTGGCCGTCGTGTACTTCCTCTACGCGATCAAGCGGCCGGAGATCGGGCAGGCGCCGTCGAGAAGGAACGTCCTGCTCTTCGTCTACATCGTCCTTGCGCTGGCGTTGCTCCCGACCGGGGCGGCCAACAACGTCGGCGTATGGAGCGTGCACCTTTTCTGACCCGACGGCCCCTATACGCTGGGGGATCGTGTCGGGAATCGAGACGCTGGCCGAGTCGGTCCGCAACGGTGATCGTGCGGCGCTGCCGAGGGCGATCACGCTGCTGGAGTCCACCCGCGCCGACCATCGCCAGAAGGCGCAGCGGCTGCTGCTGGAGCTGATGCCCTACTCCGGCAACGCGCGCCGCGTCGGCATCAGCGGGACGCCCGGGGTCGGCAAGTCCACCAGCATCGAGGCGCTCGGTATGCACCTCATCGAACACGGCCACCGGGTGGCGGTGCTGGCCGTCGACCCGTCGTCGACCCGGACCGGCGGCTCCATCCTCGGCGACAAGACGCGGATGGCGCGCCTGGCGGTCCAGCCCGACGCCTACATCCGCCCGTCCCCGACCTCGGGCACCCTGGGCGGGGTCGCCAAGGCCACGCGGGAAACCATCGTCCTGCTGGAGGCCGCCGGGTTCGACGTGGTCCTGGTCGAGACGGTCGGGGTCGGCCAGTCCGAGGTGGCCGTGGCGAACATGGTCGACACGTTCGTGTTGCTGACCCTGGCGCGCAGCGGCGACCAGCTGCAGGGCATCAAGAAGGGCGCTCTGGAGCTGGCCGACATCGTGGTGGTCAACAAGGCCGACGGGGAGCACCTGCCCGAGGCGCGAAAGGCCGCGCGGGAACTGTCCGCCGCGATTCGGCTGATCCACCCGGGCGAAACGCTTTGGCGGCCACCGGTTCTCACGATGAGCGCGACCGAGGGCACCGGCCTGGCCGAGCTGTGGGAGACGATCGAGCGCCACCACCGGGTGCTGTCCGAGGCCGGCGAACTCGACGAGCGCCGGCGCGCCCAGCAGGTCGACTGGACGTGGCAGATGGTCCGCGACACCGTCCTGGACCGGGTGGTGTCCAACCCCGGTGTCCGCAAAATTCGTGCCGACCTGGAACGCCAGGTCAAGGCGGGGGAGCTGACCCCGGCCCTGGCCGCCGAGCAAATCCTCAAGGCCGCGTCGGGCTAACGGAAAGGTAAATTAACCGACGTTTTCCCGGCGGAAGGTATGAAACTTCAGTAAATTCGATAGCGTGACGATGGAGTCCCGGGTCGCTCGCCGCGCGGTCCCTGTGCTCGATGGCCCTGACGCAGGTCATCGCGTGTCCGGCGCGGCGGACCCACACTTTGCGTGCGTCGTTCGCGCTTTCTCCACCATGTTCCCGGCCCGCCGCTTCGGCGGCGGCGCCCTGGCCGTCTATGTCGACGGCCGACCCGCGGTAGACGTGTGGAGCGGCTGGGCGGATCGGGGCGGTCACGTGCCGTGGTCGGCCGACACCGCACCCATGGTTTTCTCGGCGACCAAGGGCATGGCCGCCACGGTCATCCACCGGCTTGCCGACCGCGGGCTCATCGACTACGAGGCCCCCGTCGCCGAATACTGGCCGGACTTCGCGGCCAACGGCAAAGCCGAGCTCACCGTGCGCGAGGTGATGAGACACGCCGCCGGCCTGTCGGGCCTGCGCGGCGCCACACAGGAAGACTTGTTCGATCACCTCGTGATGGAGGAACGGCTGGCCGCCGCCCCGCCGGGGCGCCTGCTGGGCAAGTCCGCCTATCACGCGCTGACCTTCGGCTGGCTGATGTCCGGTCTCGGCCGGGCGGTGACCGGTAAAGGCATGCGCGCGCTGATCCGCGAGGAACTCGCCGAGCCGCTGGGCACCGACGGCATGCACCTGGGCCGGCCACCGGCCGAATCGCCGACGCGGGTGGCCCAGATCATCACGCCGCAGAGCCTGGTAGGCAACCCGATCGTCAACTACGTGAGCCGCAAGGTCGGCCACCAGCTGTCCGGGGGATGGCGGTCCATGTACTTCCCGGGCATGATCGCCGCCGTCCAGGGCGAGATGCCAATGCTGGACGCGGAAATCCCGGCGGCCAACGGGGTGGTCACGGCCCGCGCGCTGGCCCGGATGTACGGCGCCATCGCCAACCACGGGGAGATCGACGGCACCCAGTTCCTGTCGCGGGAGCTGGTCGCGGGCCTGACCGGCCGGCGGAGCCTGCGGCCGGACCGAAACCTGTTCGTGCCGTTGGCTTTCCACCTCGGTTACCACAGCCTGCCGTACGGCAACGTGATGCCCGGCTTCGGTCACGTCGGGCTGGGCGGATCGCTTGGCTGGGCCGACCCCGCCGGAGGGGTGGCGTTCTCGCTGGTGCACAACCGGCTGCTGACGCCGTTCGTGATGACCGATCACGCCGCGTTCGTCGGCATATACAAGCTGATCCGCGACGCCGCCGCGAAGGTGCGTAAGCGCGGGCTGCAGCCGGTGACCGAGTTCGGGGCGCCCTTCTCGGAGCCGGGAGCCGTCGCCGGCTAGGGCTGGCGGACCTAGGAATCTTCGAGGCGGAAGCCGACTTTCATCGTCACCTGGACGTGTCCGACGGCCCCGTCGACCAGGTGGCCACGGATCGACGCCACCTCGAACCAGTCCAGGCCGCGCATGGTCTGCGTCGCCCGGGCCAGACCGCTCCGGATGGCCGCGTCGACACCATCGGGTGAGGATCCAACGATCTCGATCACGCGGTAGGTGTGATTGCTCATCGCGATCCCTCCGGGGGTTCCATGAAAACTCCGATGTTCGAACACGTCAATCTCATACGCTCCCATAATCGGATTCACATAGGTAGGTATTCGCCGCGGTGGCGGGTCAGGCTTCCGCTGGCGTTTTGGGCTTGTGAACGCGGGGTACCTCGGGTTCCACGGCGGTATAAAGCGGCGATCTCCGACGCGCCTGGCGCGAAAACGCCAGTCGCCAGGGCGGCTTGGCAAGGGGGTCAATTGCCAAATGGGTGAGCAGGTTGAGAGTTATGCGGCCGTCGGCCTCCGACATCGCAGTGCGGCCACAGACGAAAATGGACCGACCCCGTCCGTACCACCGGACCCATCACTTGGAACACGACGGCCGAAGGGCATGTTTGCGTTACTGGCCGCTGCCAGTTGCGTCATCTTCGGCGCCAAGCTGGCCACCATTTCGGCCCTCGGTTCGGCGATGCCGTTCTTCGATCAGTGGTACGGGGAAGCGGCGAACCTGTACTCGCCGTACCTGAAGGGCGCACTTTCGTGCGCCAACCTGTTCGCCCCGCACAATGAACACCGCATCTTTGTATTCCGCGTGTTCGCACTCTTACATTTGGAACTCGCGGGCGAGTGGAATACCCGCCTCGAAATGATCTTGGGCGCGATCGTCCATACCGCGACGATCACCTGGCTTTTGGCGTTGCTGCTGCCCCTGGTCGCGGCGCGCTGCCGCATGCCCCTGGCGTGCTTCGTCGCACTTCTGTTCGCGCTTCCAATCGGTTACGAGAACATACTGTCCGGGTTTCAAAGTTCCTTGTACCTCATGCTGTTCTTCGGGATCGCTGCTCTGGTCGCGTTCAGCTCCGCGCGGCCGTTCTCGGTGCGCTGGTTTTGCGGATTGGTGGCCGCGGTCCTTAGTTACCTCTCCTTCGGTTCAGGTCTGGCCATCACCCTCGCCGCGGCCGCGCTGGTGTCGTTGCAGTTGGCTACCAACGCAAGGAAGAGGTGCGTTCGCGAGTACGCCAGCATCGTCGTCCTCATATCACTCGCCTTGGCGATGGTCCTGTGGGCAACCTCAAGCGAGCATCCGACGAGCAGTCCGTGGACGTTCATCCAGGGATTAATTCTCTTCGGCGGCCAGGCGATAATCGGGTTGGTCCCGACGATCTGGTTCTGTCACCACATTCTGGTGCGGCGTCCCGCCATCGCCGACCGTGCGTGGCTGGTGGTCGGAATCAGTGCGTGGTTGACGATCCAGCTGCTGCTTCTCGCCTACGGCCGTGGACCCGCCCTCGCGGTGCGGTACCTGGACGTCGTCCTGCTCGTCTATCCCGTGGCGCTGGTCGCGGTGTTCGTGCTTGCCGGGACGGCGCGCGCCTCGCGGTTAGGCCGGTATGCGGTCCCGGCCGCCACCGTATGGGTGTTCGTCGTTGTAGCCGCCTTCGCCGGGCTGGGCTACGTGTCGGTGGTCGGGGCCGTCGGCTGGGGACAAGCGACCCGCCAGCAGGAAGTCAACGTCCAGGCCTACCTGGCCACACGGAACGTCGACGATCTCAACGCAAAGGGCGGGCGCAGCCAGATGTTCGACCTTTCCTACCCGCAGCCGCGAAAGCTGGCGGAAATCTTGGAAGATCGAGATATCAGGGCGATCCTGCCGTCCCAATTCCGACCCGCCGACGCCGATAATGCCGGAGCTCGCCACCGCTTGCTGCTCAGGGGCCGGCTCGCCGGCGGCACCGCCACGACAGTTCACCTCATCCTCGAGATCGCGCCCGCATTGCTGGCGCTGGGAATTGGTTTATTCTTCGCGGCCGGCGCACGGTGGAGCCTGCAGGTCCAGGGCCCTGCGCGACCCTGAAGCCAGGGCAATCCCGCATCGAAACCCATTTGTGCCGCTGGCTTTCCACCAGAATTGGGGCGCGACCGGCAGCCCGGAATTACGACCGTGCTGTCGCGGGCTCCGCCTGCGAGTCGCGGAACCACCGATCCAGGATCAGGAAGCGGCCGATCCACACGACGCCGAACCCGAGCACCTGCACCAAGAACACGGCAGCACCGTGGATGGGTGTGGTGTCACCGGCCATCGCATCGTCGACCAGAGAAGTGAAAAGCGTAGCCAGTGCCACCGCCAGCATCACGACCAGCCAGAACACGATCACCTGTTTGCGCAGGTTCTCGGCCGACGTCGCCCGCCAGACGAAGTGCTTGTTGGCGAAGAAGTTGGGAACGGTGACAATCGCCGCCGCAAGGAGCGACGCGGCGGTGTAGCTGTTGAGCCACACTCCCATCACCTGGATCAGGCCCTGGCCGATAGGCAGGAAGGCGGCCGCCACGGCGGCGTAGCGTAGCTTTTTGCGCATTTCTACCGTGTGGGCGTTCGCGACCGAGCCCCCCAGGAGCTGCATGGTGAGCAAATTACTCGGAGACTCCTCGCCGCGGGCTGAAATTGGCGGAACTCACGCGGTGAATGGCTGCCGGCATTAGCCGAGGTCCTCGGAGGCAATGCGCGTCGAAGGTCATTCACATACTTTTCAGACGAAATTCAGCCCGGTTGCATACTCGAGCCGTTGCCAGAGGCGCTGCGCCTCAAGGCTTCCGACGCCGTCGGACGGGCGGGGGCTGCGGCCCGGTTGATATTTTCCCGAAACGCCGCGTGGTAGCCCCAGATCTCGTACGCTCCAACCAACGGAACCACGTTAGCTATACGAACTTGTGGTTGTTCAACCCGTGGGGGGCTTGAAGCAAGGAGCGGAGGGGCTTTCGAATGGCAGCTCAAACCGATCAACGCATCTGCATCATCGGCGGCGCCGGGCACGTCGGGCTGCCGCTGGCGCTCGTGCTTGCGGACGAGGGTTTCCACGTCGACATCCTCGACACGAACACCACAGCGCTGAAAACGATCATGGCCGGCCGGATGCCATTCGTCGAGAACGGCGCCCAGGAACTGCTCAAGCGGCTGTTGCCGACCGGCCGTATCTCGGCGACCACCGATTCGTGGGCGGTCAGGAATTCCGACATCGTGATCTGCGTCGTCGGGACGCCGGTGGACGAGTACCTGACACCGCAGGCGCACACCTTCTTCCGCATCATCGATGAGATCAGTCCGTACTTTCACGACGGACAGACGCTCGTCTTGCGAAGCACCGTTTACCCCGGACTAAGCCAGCGCGTCCACGACTTGTTCAAGGAGCGCGGGGTCGGCGTTCATGTCACTTTCTGCCCCGAGCGCATCGCGCAGGGCCACTCCATCCGCGAGCTGCGCGAGATTCCGCAGATCATCAGCGGGTTCGACGCCGAAGGGCGCCGGGTTGTCCGCGAACTCTTTTCCCGGATCACCGGCGACATCATCGAGGTGGAGCCGCAGGAGGCGGAGCTGGCCAAGCTGTTCTGCAATGCGTACCGCTACATCCAGTTCGCGGTCGCCAACCAGTTTTACCTGCTCAGCCGGGAGGCCGGGCTCGACTTCGACCGCATTCATCACGCGGCGACGTACCAGAACAAGCGCGTCGACAGCCTGCCCAGGGCCGGGCTGGCGGCGGGCCCGTGCCTGCTGAAGGACACCATGCAGCTCGCCGGGTTCAGCAACAACAACTTCATGCTGGGACACGCGGCCATGCTGATCAACGAGGGCCAGCCGCAGTTCATCGTCAACATGCTCAAGCGCCGGGTTGATCTGCGCGACAAGACCGTTGGCCTCCTCGGCATGACGTTCAAGGCGGATTGTGACGACACGCGCGACTCGCTCAGCTTCAAACTCCGGCATCTGTTGATGCTCGAGGCCAAGCAGGTGATGCTGCACGATCCGTTCCTCGATGGCCCGGAGTACTACGCACTCGACGTCGTGTTGGGCCGTGCCGATGTCATCGTCATCGGCGTGCCGCACTCGATCTACCGCGGTCTGCAGATTCCCGAAGACAAGATTGTCGAGGATGTCTGGGGTTGCCTGGGGGCCAAGCAGGCTGAAGAGGACGCGCCGAACGGAGCCCCGTTGGCGACGCTGAGCATGGGAACCCCGGCCCCGTGAAAGTTCTCGTCACTGGCAGCGCGGGATTCATCAATGGGTACGTTGTCGACGAGCTGCTGCGCGCCGGCCATGAGGTCGTCGGTGTCGACAATTACTCGAAATATGGGAAGGTCAAGAAAAGCTACGACGATCACCCGCGGTATCACTTCGTCGAGGGCGACGTCAAAGACCTGGACCTGATGTTCCAGCTGATCGAGGGCTGCGAGCAGATGGTGGCCAGCGCGGCCCGCATCGGCGGCATAACCTACTTCCACGAGTACGCCTACGACCTGTTGGCCGAGAACGAACGCATCGCCGCCGCCCATTTCGACACCGCCATCTACGCGTACCAAAAGGGCTGGCTCAAGAAGATCAACGTGATCAGTTCGTCGATGGTGTTCGAAAACGCCACCGTCTTCCCCACGCCGGAGAAGCACATCACCGAATGTCCGCCTCCGACAAGCACTTACGGCTTTCAGAAGCTGGCCTGTGAGTATTTCGCGCACGGCGCCTATGAGCAGTACGGCCTTCCGTACACGATCATCCGCCCGTTCAACTGTGTGGGGACTGGCGAACAGCGGGCGCTGGGTGGCCGCGAAATCCCCAGCGGTAATGTCAAACTCGCCATGAGTCACGTCGTGCCGGACCTCGTTCAGAAGGTGGCGAAGGGGCAGGACCCGCTGCGCATCCTCGGCGACGGCACCCAGGTGCGGCACTACACCTACGGCGGCGACCTGGCCCGCGGCATTCGGACCTGCATGGAGCATCCGGCCGCGCTGAACGGGGACTTCAACCTCTCGACGCCCGAGCCCACCACGGTGTTGGAGCTGGCGGAGGCGATCTGGAAGAAGATGCGTCCCGGCACCCCGTTCCGATACGAAAGCGACCCGCCCTTCGAGCACGACGTCCAGTTGCGCTCACCGGACGTTCACAAGGCTTCCGAGGTTCTCGGCTTCGAGGCGGCCACAACCCTCGATGACATGTTGGACGAGGTCATTCCCTGGATCGTCGACGCCGTCGAGGCCGGGACCATCTGACGTGGATTGTTTGTCACCATTGGGACGTCATGCACATCGCGGGTGAACCCGACCTCCAGCAGCTCTATCGCAATCGCTTCGGCCATGCCCGCGAGTCGCGGTCGGCCATCTGGGCCGTATTGGTGCGGGACTTCTTCCAGTCGCGCATCAAGCGCAGCGACACGGTGCTGGATCTTGGGTGTGGCTACGGCGAGTTCCTGAACCACGTGCATGCGGCGCGTCGGATCGGGGTCGATCTGAACCCGGACAGCGCGGCCATGCTCGATCCCGGGGTCGAGTTCCATCACGGCCGCGCCGACGACCTCGGGTTCCTCGAGGACGATTCGGTCGACGTCGTCTTCACGAGCAACTTCTTGGAGCACATGCAAGGCAAAGATGACGTCGAGCGGACGATCGCCGAGGCCCGCCGGGTGCTCAAGCCGGGTGGGCATCTCATCGCGATGGGGCCGAACATCCGTCTGGTCCCGGGTGCCTATTGGGATTTCTGGGATCACACCGTGCCGATCAGCGATCGCTCTCTGATCGAGCTGCTGGAGGCCTCCGACTTCGAGATCGCGGAGAGCTACGACCGGTTTATGCCGTACACGGCGTCCTCGTCGTTGCCGCAGGCGCCGATCTTGGTGCGCATGTATCTGCTGTTGAGGCCGGCATGGCGAATCTTGGGCAAGCAGTTCGTGATTCGCGCTCGCAAGCCCGGACCAGGATCCGATACGGGCGATCAGCGCCTGGTGAGTGTGGTCATCCCGGTCCACAACGAGGGCGAGAATATTCAGGTCTGCGTCAGGAGGCTGACCGAGGCGTTGGCGGAGACCCCGCACGAACTGCTCGTCTGTTACGACTTCGATGAGGACGACACGCTGCCGGCGCTGGCCGCGATGCCCGACCGGCCGGCCACCGTGCGGTTAGTTCGCAATTCGATCGGAAAGGGTGTGGCGAATGCGCTGATCGCCGGCTTCGGGGCCGCGCGCGGTGACGTCGTGGTCACCAGCATGGCAGACCTGTCGGATCCGCCCTCGGCGATTCCGTTGATGGCGGCCAAGATTCGCGAAGAAGGCGCGGCTGTCGTCAGCGGGTCGCGGTATATGCGCGGCGGTAGCCAGCGTGGGGGACCCAGGTTGAAGACACTGATCTCGCGGACCGCGGGGCTCAGCCTGCACTACGTGGGCGGCATCGCGACTCACGACGCGACCACGAACTTTCGCGCCTACAGCCGCCGTTTTCTCGACGACGTTCCGGTGGAGAGTCAGCGGGGGTTCGAAGTGGGTCTCGAGCTCACTACGAAGGCGCACCTGCGGGGTTATCGGGTCGATGAGGTCCCGTGCAGCTGGGAGGACCGAACCGCCGGCACAAGCAAGTTCGACCTGGTCGGCTGGCTGCCCGCCTATCTGCACTGGTATGGGCTGGCCATGCGAGGCCCGATGTTGCGCTGGACCGGCGGCGGGCTGGCATCGCTCGGCGCGCTTGGGCTGATGCGGCGCTATCGGGGAGGCGATCCTCGGCCAGGGGGCGCGCGAAAGAAATTGTCCCCACGATGAATCTGGATTAACCGGGGGACGTCATCCGATGGGCGAACACGACGAATTGGTGCTGGACCCGGCAGGCGGAAGCTCCCCACCCGAGCCGGTCGCGCCCGCTGCAGACGATCATGGCGAGACCACAGCGCCGCCGGCGGACACACCCGTGGACGAACCGCAACGCCCGCGCGGCATGGTGGCGCTTCTGACGGCGGTCGCCTGCACGGTCGCCGGTTCCAGGTTGGTCGTCATTTGGGCGCTCGGTTCGCCGGTGCCGTTGTTGGATCAATGGAATGGGGAAGGCCAGAAGGTCTACGGGCCGTATCTCAGGGGGACACTGTCCTTCGCCGACCTGTTCGCCCCGCACAATTCGCACCGTATCTTCATTTTTCGGCTGCTCTCGCTGGGCCATCTCGAGCTGGCCGGCGAGTGGAACACGCGCCTGGAGATGATTTTCGGTGCGCTCGCGCTCACCGCCGTGGCCACCTGGCTCGCGGCATTGCTGATGCCCCTCGTCCGGCCGCAATGCCAGTTGCTGCTGGCCTGTTTCGTCGCATTGGTGTTTGCGTTTCCGATCGGCTACGAGAACGCGCTATCCGGGTTCCAGTCGATGGTGTACATTTCGTTGCTCTTTGCCGTCGCGGCGCTGGTCGCTTTCGCCACCGCGGAGGCGTTCTCCTTTCGCTGGTTCGGCGGATTGGTGGCCGCGATCCTCAGTTGCCTGTCTTTTGCGGCGGGAGTGTCCACCGTTCTGGCTGCCGGTTTACTGGTGGGGCTGCAGCTGGCAACCAGGGCCAGGAAGCGGAACGGTCGTGAGCTGGCCGCCGTCGTCGTTATCGCATCAACCGCCGTGGCGACGATCCTCTGGGAAGCATCGGACGCGAATCCGCTGTCCACCCCGTGGACGTTCATTGAGGGATTGCTCCTGTTCACCGCGAGGATCATCCTTCCAATGGTTCCGACGGTCTGGTTCTGTTGGCACACCCTGGCGAGACGCCCGGCTATCTCTGACCGCGCCTGGGTGGTGGTAGGAATCGCTGGGTGGGTCGCCATCCAGGTTGTACTGCTCGCATACGGCCGTGGAAACCTCGTGGCGCCACGCTATTTGGACATGCTGTTGCTCGCCTACCCACTCGGATTGGTGGCCGTGCTAACCCTTGCCGGTCAAGCGCACGCCAGGCGGCCCGGCCGAGCCGCGAGATCCTTGACGGCAACGTACGTGTTCGTCCTCGTGGCGATCGTCGCAGCGATGGGCAACGTGGGGGTGCTCGGATCCATCAAATGGTCGGAAGCGGCACGCCAACAGGAGGTCGAGGTGAAGGCCTATCTCACCACAAACGACCTTGACCATCTCAAAACCAAGGACGGCCCGGGTCTTGAGGCGCAACTCTATTTCCCAACGCAGCAGCTAGCCGAGATTCTGGCGGACCCGGATGTCAGGGCGGTGCTACCGCCACAATTCCGTCCCCCTGACGCCGACATCGCAAAGGCGCGAAACCGAATGTGGCTCAAGGGATCTCTCGCTGACGGGACGGCCGCCGCGGTGCATGTCATACTTTCGATCGGGCCCGTGTTGCTGGCCCTGGGGGTCAGCCTGTTCTTCGCCGTGGGGGCGCGACGGAGCCTTGCGGGTGCGCAGGGCGGCGTCGTCGCGACGTCGGACGTCTAGTCAACGGTTCCGATCGACGGTGACTCCGAAGCCTGCCGGTGAAGTACTATCCTTACCACCTTGTTATGGAGATGATGAGCATTCAACGGACGAGCACGTTGCCCTCGATCAGCGAATCTACCGATTTGGGCAAGGAAAAGACCTTCTTTTTAGACCCGTGCCCCCGAATTCCAATCGGCCGGCGCATCGCCGGCGATTGATCCGCAAACGAGGCAAACAGGAGCTTGATATGCCCACACCGCCAACCGCGACGATGGAATGTCGATTGTGCGGCGAGCCCGCCGCCGTCGAGTTCCTCAATCTTGGCCAGCAACCGCTGGCGAATAAGTACCCGACGGAAGCTCAATTCGCCGCGGAGGAATTCTTTCCGTTGCAGGTGTTCTTCTGCCCGACGTGCAAGAACGTCCAACTCGGCACGATCATCTCGCGCGAGAGGATGTTCGAGGACTACTACTATCTGTCCTCGGTCAACCGCGCGCTGGTGAACCATTTCGAGGACCTGGCGCAAAAACTGGCGTCGGCGAAGTTCGTGGTCGACGTCGGCTCCAACGACGGGGTTCTGCTCCGGCCGCTGCAGAAGCTGGGCGTCAAAGCGCTCGGCGTCGAGCCGTCGATCAATGTTTCGAAGATCGCCAACGACGAGGGCCTGGAAACGCTGACGTCCTTCTTCGACATGGCAGCAGCCGAGGCCATCGAAGCATCCCACGGCAAGGCGGACGTCATCGTCGCCAGCAGCGTCTTCACCCACCTCGAGGATCCGAGTGGATTCATCGAGACGGTGAAGCGGCTGCTGACCGAGGACGGCACGTTCATCGTCGAGGTCGAATACATCGGATCCATTCTGGCCACCACGCAGTTCGAGCGGTTCTATCTGGATCGGATTTTCTACTACTCACTCACATCGCTGGCGAAGTTGTTCGAGGCGCACGGCATGTTGATCGCCGACGTGCGGGAGATCACGCCGCACGGCGGCTCGTTGCAGGTGTTCGTGCGGCGAGCGGGCCGGCAATCCCCCTCCGATGCGACGGTCCGGTTCCTCGCGCGCGAGGAAGAGGATTTGACCCTGGAAACGCTGCAAGAGTTTCGCCGCAGTGTGGATATTCAAATGGCCGCGTTCAAGGATCGGCTGGCGGAATACCGGCAAGCCGGTCTGCAGGTCGCCGGCTACGGTTCGCCGGCCCGGGTGGCGACGATTTGCAATTACGGCAAGATCGGGCCCGGCGAAATCCCGTTCACCGTCGACGACAGCCCCCTGAAGCAGAACAAGTTCACCCCCGGCACGCACATCCCGATCGTTCCCAAGAGCTACCTGGACGAACACAAGCCCGACGTTCTCGTCGTCTTCGCATACGAATACATCGAAGACATCAAGAAGAAGACCGACGGGGCGTACCGCTATTTGAAGCCCATTCCCCCTACAGACCTGACATAGCAGAAAGTTCCTTGTATGCCTGAACATTTCATCGTCCGCCGCGACACCGAGGCGATCATCCAGGGCCTCGGTGACGACGCCCACCGCCTGTCGGGAAAAACCGTGCTGTTGAGCGGCGGCGCCGGCTTCCTCGGCAAACACTTCCTGCGGGTGTTCAAGCGGCTCAACGACACGATCCTCGAAGAACCCGTCCGGGTGCTGTCGGTCGACAATTTCATCACGGGCGACCCGAGCACCTCTGAGCGCGACGAGAACATTGCCGAGGTGTGGGCCGACGTCACCTACCCGCTGCCGGTGCGCGAAGACATTCACTTCATCATGCATGCGGCCGGCCTGGCTTCGCCGGTCTACTACATGAAGTATCCGCTCGAAACCATCGAAAGCGCGGTGTCGGGCATCGAGAATCTGCTCAAGTTGGGGCGCCAGAACCCGTCGCTGGAAGGCTTCCTGTTCTTCAGTTCCAGCGAAATCTACGGTGACCCCGATCCCCGGTTCGTCCCCACCCCGGAGACCTACCACGGTCACGTCTCGAGCGTCGGTCCCCGCGCTTGCTACGACGAGTCCAAACGACTGGCCGAAACGATCGCGACGGTCTATCACCAGAAGTACGACTTGCCGGTGACGATCGTCAGGCCGTTCAACGTATTTGGGCCCGGGATGAAGCACAACGACCGACGCGTCGTTCCGATGTTCACCTATCAGGCGCTGAACGGCGAGGCGATTCCGGTGCACGGGGACGGACTGCAGACGCGAACGTTCTGCTACATCACGGACGCGATCACCGGGTTTTTGAAAGTGCTACTCAGAGGACGCCCCGGCGAGCCGTACAACATCGGCAATGCCGCCAACGAAATCTCGATGCTGAATCTGGCCGAGCTGTACGGAAAGCTCGTGCCGGGCTCGACATTTCAGCGCATCGAATATCCGGACTCCTACCCGGCGGGCGAGCCGCAGCGACGCTGCCCGGACCTCACCAAAGCCCATGAGCAGTTGGACTATCAACCGCAGGTGGATGTCGAAGACGGGCTCGCGCGATTCGTCGACTGGGCCAAAGACCAGCCGTCGTACCGGAAGGGCGCATGCGAGTAGCCGTAATCGGCCGCGGCAAATGGGGCGTGAACATCGTCCGCACGCTGGCGGCGATGCGTGTGGAGGTGATTGACGAGTCGAAGAACCTCGATCTCGTTCTCCGCCAGCGGCCCGACGGGGTTCTGATCGCGACACCGTCGGCGACCCACGCGCAAGTCGCGATCCCGTTTATCGAGGCGGGCCTGCCGACGTTCATCGAAAAGCCGATGGCAACCACGGTGGCCGACGCGGGCCGCATTCACCAGGCGGCGTTACGTTCCGGCGCACCCGTTGTCGTGGGGCACGTGCAATTGCATAACCCCGCGTTTCAGGCCGCGAAAAAACTCCTGCCCGAAGTCGACCCCGTGCAGACCGTGTTCTGGGAGGGCATGAACCACCAACCACGAACCGACTCGTCGGTGTTGTGGGACTGGCTTCCCCATGGTCTGTCCATGGCGCGGGCGTTATTCGACGCCGATCCCACGTGCGCGCAGGCCTGGGGCGTTGGCGAGCCGTCGCGGTACACGGCGGCGATCGCCAGGTTTGTGATCGGGGGCGTCCCGTTCTTCGCGACCGCCAGCTGGATCTCGCCGGTGAAGCGCCACCGCATGACGGTTGTCGGCGAGCGCAACGCGCTCACCTTCGACGACACCGCGGAGCGAAAGCTATCGCTGCATGACTCCGGTGGCACGTCGTACCCCGCCTACGGTGACGAACCGCCCCTGACGGGCGAGCTTCGGGCGTTCGTCGGCTTGCTTGGCGCCGGGACGGTCCAGACGGCCCCGCTCGAAAGCGAGGTCGCGATCGTGCGGGCGATCAGTGCCGCGGAGGAGTCCGCCCGGAACGACGGTCGGTTGGTGCCGATCGACGACTGTTGATCGCGGGGCCGGATTCCCGCATGGGCATCGCCCGCGTGCGGCAGTATGGGCGGCGACCGTTCGGGACACGAAGGGGGTCATCTTGAAGGTTTCGGTGATCGGATGCGGCTACGTCGGCCTCGTCACGGGCGCCTGCCTCGCCGACAGCGGCAACGACGTGGTCTGCGTCGATATCGATCAGGACAAGATCGACCTGCTGCTCGCCGGAGGGGTCCCGATCTTCGAGCCCGGCCTGGCGGAGCTGATCGCCCGCAACCGGGAGAGCGGGCTGATCGACTTCACCACCGACACGCGCCGCGGGGTCGAGCACGGGGACGTGATATTCATCGCGGTCGCGACGCCGATGAGCGAAACCGGCGAGGCCGATCTCTCCTACGTCTATTCCGTGGCGGATGATATCGGGTCGTACCTGGACCGCTACAAGGTCGTGGTCGACAAGTCGACCGTCCCGGTCGGCACCTCCGACGAGGTTCGAGCGATCATCGCCAAAAAGGCGAAGCACGAGTTCGACATCGTCTCCAACCCCGAGTTCCTCAAAGAGGGCACGGCGATCGCCGATTTCATGAAGCCCGACCGGGTGGTGATCGGCGGCGACTCGAAACGCGCCCTCGACATCATGCGGGAGGTCTACGAGCCGTACCTGCGCACTTTCAATCCCTTGATCACCATGGACATCCGAAGCGCCGAGATGACGAAATACGCGGCCAACTGCTTTCTGGCGACCAAGATTTCGTTCATCAACGAGATCTCGAACCTGTGCGAGAAGGCCGGCGCCGACATCTCGGCGGTGCGGGAGGCGATCGGTGCGGACCGGCGGATCCGCTACGAATTCCTGTTCCCCGGGGTCGGCTACGGCGGCTCGTGTTTGCCGAAAGACGTTCGGGCCCTTATTCACACCGGTGCCAGCCTGGGCGCGGACATGGGCCTGCTGCGCGCGGTCGACGGCGTCAACAGCGGGCAGAAAGCCACCCTGGTGTCGAAGATCGTCGCCCATTTCGGCGGCCCGTCGCCGGCAACGAGCCTGGAGGGCCTGCGCTTCGCGCTCTGGGGCCTGAGCTTCAAGCCGCAGACCGACGATATGCGCGAGGCGCCTTCCATCGTCATCGCGAGCCGGCTGGTCGAGCTCGGGGCGACCGTGCGGGCCTTCGATCCCGAGGCGACCGTGCAGGCGAAGAAGGCGCTCGGTGATTCGATCGAATACGCCGGCAACATGTACGAGGCCGCCGAGGATGCCGACGCGCTGCTCCTGGTCACCGAGTGGAAACAGTTCCAGCGGCCGTCTTGGCAGCGCCTCAAATCGGTGATGCGGGGCTACGTCGTGTTCGACGGCCGGAACATCTACGATCCAAAACGCCTGCGGGCGGAGGGCTTTGAGTACTACGGCATGGGCCGGAACTGAAACTTGGGAGAATCGATGAGAGCCCTCGTCGCCGGCGCCGCCGGCTTCCTGGGATCCCACCTCTGTGATCGTCTTCGCCGCGACGGCGTCGAAGTTCTCGGGCTTGACAACTTCGCTACGGGCACGCGCGAGAACCTCCGGCACCTCGAGGACGACCCGGGCTTCGACTTCCTCGAGCACGACATCAACCGCCCGCTGGACGCCGCGGCGGTGGGTGTCCTGGATGTCATCTACAACATGGCGTGTCCCGCATCGCCGCTCACCTACCAGCGTGACCCCCTGTTCACCCTGGAGACGAACTTCGTCGGGGTGCGCAACCTCCTCGAACTGGCGCGCGAGACGGGCGCGACCGTCCTGCAGTCCTCCACCAGCGAGGTCTACGGGGATCCACTGGTTCACCCTCAGGTCGAGGGCTACTGGGGCAACGTCAACTGCTTCGGGGTGCGGAGCTG
>NZ_JCALDM010000076.1:0-218 GCF_059812845.1 Mycobacterium sp. NGS34 | reverse complement strand
CGCACCGGCGATGTTCATCGACGACGCCCACATCTTGCGGGCCTCATCCTCAACGGTCTGCGCGTGGACCTCAAACCGGCCCGCCATCGCCCGCATCTCATGCGGGTCAGTCATAAAGCGTGTTGCCATGTTGCCTTTTCTCCTTCTGGATGAATTTCTTGCCTTGTGATACAGGTTGGCCGTCGTAACTGGCTGTTACGCGGCATGAAAGCCGATGG
>NZ_JCALDM010000075.1:0-218 GCF_059812845.1 Mycobacterium sp. NGS34 | reverse complement strand
CCCTGATTGCTGGGGGATGAAGGAACCGCTGTCGGCTAGCGTTGGCGGGCGACGATCACCGGCACGCGGGCTGCCTGCACCACGGCCGTACTGACTGATCCCAGCAGCATTCCCGCGAACCCTCCGCGACCACGGCTACCGACCACAACGAGCTGAGTTGATTGACTTCTGTCGAGAAGGTGGCGAGCCGGCTGATCCCACACGATCAGACGACCAAC
>NZ_JCALDM010000074.1:0-242 GCF_059812845.1 Mycobacterium sp. NGS34 | reverse complement strand
ATCAATTACCAGTTTGGCGATGTGGATGCCCATGGTGCGACGATTCGCGCCCAGGCCGCGTCGTTGGAAGCCGAGCACCAGGCCATCGTTCGCGATGTGCTGGCCGCTGGTGACTTCTGGGGTGGCGCCGGTTCGGTGGCCTGCCAGGAGTTCATCACCCAGTTGGGTCGCAACTTCCAGGTGATCTACGAGCAGGCCAACTCGCATGGCCAGAAGGTGCAGACGGCCGGCAGCAACATGTC
>NZ_JCALDM010000073.1:0-245 GCF_059812845.1 Mycobacterium sp. NGS34 | reverse complement strand
GGTCAGCCGCTGATTAAGCCCTGATGACGTGGGTTCGATCAGTCGTGGTTTCACCCCGCCAGCGTCACGGAACCAGCTAATTGCAGTGCGTCTCGACACGCCGACCGCGACGCCGGCTTCCGCGACGGCGCAGCCATCACTGATATGGCCCCAAAACTCCCGAACAACAGACGTCAACGGTGGTAGCGGCACAGCAGCACTCCTCAATGAAACAAGTGCTGTTGCATCCACCCCCAGAACTCAAG
>NZ_JCALDM010000072.1:0-267 GCF_059812845.1 Mycobacterium sp. NGS34 | reverse complement strand
CACCGTGGTCACATGCACCTCGTCATGCAGGCGGCGCAACCACGCCCGCAAATCCTCCCGCACCTTGGCATCCAACGCCCCGAACGGCTCATCAAGCAACAACACCTGCGGATCAACCGCCAACGCCCGCGCCAACGCCATGCGCTGACGCTGACCCCCCGACAGCTGATTGGGATAGCGGGTCTGAAACCCACTAAGCCCCACCACCTCCAACAGGTTGTCCACCTTCTCCTTGACCTCGGCCTTGGGCCGCTTACGAATCTTGAG
>NZ_JCALDM010000071.1:0-277 GCF_059812845.1 Mycobacterium sp. NGS34 | reverse complement strand
CCGGCATACCGGGCTACATAGTCGGCGACCTCGGCCTGCAACGCCGCGGCCAGCATCTGCCGGGCACCGTCGCGGACGATCTGGTCGAGCAACGACCGGCCCGCACCGGCCGCATTGCGGGTCTCGTTGGAGTCGTCGTTGTTGTCTACTACCGTGAGCACGGGCGTGCCTTCCCGCCAGCGCGCCAACGCTGGTCTTGATCAGAATTCGGATTCCTTGCAGATCATCTTCCGGGAAGGCACGCCCGCCCGGGATCCACAGGTTCTGATCATTGCTC
>NZ_JCALDM010000070.1:0-324 GCF_059812845.1 Mycobacterium sp. NGS34 | reverse complement strand
TCAACGAATGCGGCATCACTGTTCGAAAAGTGCTGACAGACAACGGGTCCTGCTACCGATCCCACGCATTCCGCGACGCGCTCGATGACGTCGAGCATCGCTGGACCCGCCCCTATCGTCCTCAGACGAACGGCAAAGTGGAGAGATTTCACCGAACCTTGGCCGACGAATGGGCCTATGCCCGCCTTTACACCAGCGACACCGAGCGCTGCGAACAGTTCCCCATCTGGCTCCACACCTATAATCACCACCGCGGCCACACCGCACTCGGCGGCCAACCACCCGCCACCCGCGTACCTAACCTGTCAGGTCAGAACAGCTAGC